>JBOIEE010000193.1:0-19862 GCA_050740975.1 Gammaproteobacteria bacterium
GCCGGAGCCTGAGTAACCCACAATGGCGACAAACTCGGCTTGTTCGATGCTTAAGTTGATGTCGCGCAAAACCGGCGTGGCGCGGCCGTTGGAACGGTAGCCCTTACTTACACCACGCAATTCTAAGAAAGCCATAGAATCAATCTCAAATAGATCTAAATCGCGTTTCCAGGAGGCTCATGAGGCGGTCGAGGATGAAGCCGACGAGACCAATGGTCAGAATGCACAAGATGATGTGCTCGTAGATCAAGCTGTTGTATTCCTGCCAGAGAAACCCGCCTACGCCCGGTACGCCGGTCAGCATCTCAGCCGCGACTATGACCAGCCAGGCGATACCGAGGCTGAGCCGGAAGCCGGTAAACATGTAGGGCATGGTGGCCGGGATCAATACCTTGAAGAGTGTTTTGGTCCGCGACAGCTTCAAGACCCGCGCCACATTGATATAGTCCTGCGGGACAGCGCGTACGCCCACCGCCGTGTTTAATACCGTGGGCCACATGGCGCACACCGCAATGGTGAACAGAGCGGCCGGTTCCGATTTCTGGAACAGCACGAGACCTAACGGCAACCATGCCAGGGGCGATACGGGACGCAAGATCTGAATAATGGGATCGAAGCTCTTTGCAAACATCTTCGAAAGCCCAAGGAGAAGACCCAGCGGCGTACCTATCAGAATGGCCAGCACGTAGCCCTTGGCTACCAACACCAGCGAATACCAAGTGAATCTGAGTATACCTTGGTCGAGCTCGCCGCGTTTTGCGAACGGCTCCATTATGTAAAGCTTGCTCACCTCCCAAGTTTTAAGGGGGGACGGGAGGCTGGATCCGGGCAGCGCGCTCCAGAGTGTCCAAATCCCTAGAACGACCGATGCGCCTACCATGGGTAGGACCAGCCAATCGATGTTAATTCTGCTTCTGTTCATAGCAAAGTTTCTCCACATAAGTTGCGGCGGCCGATACGAGCGCTACGCTGAGCGTGATCAGCGGGGCACTGCGCTCCGAAGCGCTTCGACACCCGTACCACAATCAGCGGTCGCGTTTCGTTGAAGTCGATGAGCAACTAGCCCCGACTCGTCCGCAGGGCGTTGACGGGCAGATCGTTTCCCCACGAGATCCCCGGTTTATCCTGCATTGAACCTTATGACGTTCAGCACCATTTAGAATATTCCTGCTCCCGGTCAGCCACCGGGTCTGCGCTTTGGCGTGGGTTTCTTTCCCCGCGCGCGGAAAAAGGCCGCCGCCCGCGCCGCGGTGTAGCGCTCGCCTTGGACGACAAAGGTCGCGGCATAGAGCCCCTGGGCTTCGGTGTGGAAGCCGGCGCGCCACGGCCTGAGCGCTTCTTCGAGCTGGGCCTGGTGGTCTCCTGCGGTTAAGGACATATAGTTGGCTTGTCTTGTCTTGTCCCGTCCAGTCGCGTCGGGTCTTGTCCTGTCTTGTCAGGGCTTTCACGTCTGTCCACACGCCCCCCCTCTTTTGCCATGCGATCGGACAGCGCCGTACAGGCACACGGTATCATCTCGGTAAGAAGGCCGTCCTTCACCCGTCTTGATGGCCACCGACGAGGTCACGGGGTGTGGCTCGCCCAGTAATCCCCTGATTAATGACCGCCTGCAGCAGACCCACGCTGAGTTCAAGTTTACAGACGCGACACCAGACGCCTCGATTCGACAAGGCTTCAAGCCACAACTGCTTCTGGTGATCCGATATACACATCGACGCCTTCTTTTCGATACTTCCTCTGCCCTTATCCTTTCATGCTGTGGACATCAAACGAGATGGCGTACTCTTCGGCTTTGGCGGGATCAAAAACCTTGCCGTCGAACAAGGTTTCCGAATCATTGTTGAGCCCGCCGTGCTGGTATCCGATTTCCTTCATCGCCTCTTCATAGAGGTCGGTACGCATCACCTCCTTGGCAATCCCTTCGTAATCGGGCGCGCTCTCGACCATGCCCCAGCGGCGATACTGGCTCAGGAACCACTTGGCGTACTTTGGCTGCGGATAGTTGCAATTACGATCGCTGAACATCATGTAGTTGGGATCTTCTATTTTTCGACCGTCGCCGTAATCGTAATGACCCTGCAAGCGGCCCAAGATGATCTCCGGCGGACAATTGATGTAAGTGGCCTTGGAGACGAGCTCGACCTGCTCGGGCCGGTTCTCCATTTTGTCCAACCACACGCTGGCCTCATGCAAGGCCTTCAGGATCGCCTTCACGGTCCTTGGATTCTGATCCGCGAATTCAGCCGTGAAGGCGCAGACCTTTTCTGGATGGTCCTTCCACATGTCCTGCGTAGTCACCGAGGTGAACCCGATCCCCTCGGCAATAGCCCGTGCATTCCACGGCTCCCCGACACAAAATCCGTCCATCTTACCGACATTCATGTTGGAGACCATCTGCGGGGGCGGAATGGTGATGAGGGCGACGTCCTTGTCCGGGTTAATCCCGCCCGCGCCTAGGTAATAGCGCATCCACATGGCGTGTGTTCCAGGCGGAAAGGTCATCGCGAAGGTCATCGGACTCCCCGCTTTTTGCGCGGCGTCAACCAGCGGTTTGAGCGCTTTGGGATCGGCGGCCACCTTACCTTTCAAATCTGTTTTCAGGGTAATGGCCTGGCCGTTGCGGTTCAGCATCCACGGGGCGATCATGGGTTTTTTAGGCGAACCCAAAAGCCCCATGGTGGAAGCGATGGGCATACCGATCAGCATGTGGGTCGCCTGGATATCGCCGTTGGAAAGCGAGTCGCGAATGGCAGCCCAGTTAGCACCTTTGCTGACCGTGGAGTTGATGCCGTATTTTCTGAAGAAGCCTTTCTCGTGCGCGATGACGATGGGAGAGCAGTCCGTAAGCGCGATCATTCCAAATTTCATATTCGACGTTTCCGGTCCCTCATCCGCATAGGCCCCACCGATCCAACTCCTCGGCAGGCCAGATGACAGCAGCGCTGCACCGCCAACGCCCTTGGCGACCGTGGTTAAAAATTGGCGGCGGCCGCGGAGTCCTTCCGCGGGACTTGGTTGTGGTCTTGATTCATGTGTTTTGACTTTATCTTGATCTTGGGGTTGACCCGGTGCGTTATTCTTCATCGGTTTTGGTTCTCCAATGATTCAGAAAGATGGGGGCGTTAGCGCGATCGCTCTTTGGTGCGATTTCTGCCCTGCCTTCTCACAGCATTTAAACGTCATCTAAAACTTAAACTGCACATAAGCCCACACCTTCTCAAGGTCGAAGGCTTGCCCCGAGATGCTGTTTCGTGCCTGATTGCTCGCGTTGCCGTCGGCATCGTAATAGGCATATTTCACCCCCACGAGGAAATTGGTCGCGATAGGTTTCTCGACAAACAGATCCCATTCTGTGCCGTAGTCATAGTCGTCGTTGCTGGAAGAGAAGTCGTGCCACATGGCCACGAAGTTTGCCCCAAGGAACTTGACGTTCAAGGTGACGAACAGGTCTTCGATCCCATCGCCGGGCGTGATGAGAAACCGATCCGCCCAGCCCTGGAAGGCGTGATTCGTGCCGAGGGGAGTCTGGAAAGCGCGGGCGACGCGCCCATTGCAACAACCGGCCACCGCCACGGCACCATCGCCCCCCAAGACCTCGTAGCTCCCCTTTACGGTGATTGCTTCGAGCGGGATGTTGACAAAGGTATGAGTCGCGCCGAGCTCCACCAAATAATAGTTGACGTCAATATCGGCGGGGTTCTCGCCGTAGTCCACCTGATGCGCGAATTCGCCGGTGTACAGGATCGAAACGGGGTAGCTGATGAGGTCATAGGCTCCCTGGAAACGCAACCCGACGGTAGCCGTTGAGAATCCCTCTGAAGTTCCGCTTTCGAAGTCCAAGAGATAAGCGTACGGCTCGAACTTGCCGTATGGGAACCCGCTGTACTGGATATTGATAAAGTGACTGTCCATACGAAAGTCGCTGCGATCCGGAAGCGGGTTGTCCTCCCCAAAAATGCGATTGGTGTTCCAGACATAGGCGTAGTCGATGACTGTCGCGGGTAGGTATTCGTTCAGCGCCCGGAGGCCATCGAAGGTCTGCCAGTTCTGCCGCCACAGGATATTTCCGATGTAGCGATGCAGGGGCGCCGGCCGGTGCTCGATCTCCTGGCGCCCGAGCTTTAACGTGGAATAGGGGAAACCCACGTAGCGCAGGTTAGCTTGCTGGACCTCCGTTCCTTCGGGATCTACCACGACTGCATGGTCGACGACCCCGTTTGTGCCTCCGTCGTTGTACGCGTCATTGCCGAGCGCACGCACATCTTCGAACTGCAAGTAAGCCCCGAAATCATAGAATAGCCCCGTGCCGTAGCCGAGCGCGGTGCGCAGCGTAGAGGCTTTCGCAGCTTGCAGAGGAATATTACTCAGCTTGTTGTTGATAACCCGCGGCTGGCCGTCGTCTACATATTCGAAGCGGTAGCGCAGGTACAGATCTACCTTTCCCCCCTTCAAGGCGTCGATGATGTTATCACCGGCAAACATCGGCTGAGTGACCCCGGTACACAACAAGCCGAGAACGATCGAAAGAGGCAAGGATTTAGTCGAAGGGCGCGAGAGGTGCCGTTGCAATCGAAAATTCTTGGCTCGACTCAGCAGCGGCCGGATTGTATTGAACGCGACCATAGCTGTCAGTAAACAGCAACTGCCTTGCCAAGCTGCTTTACTGTGGCAATGAATTTCTTATTTATCAGAAACCTAGGCTATTATCGCGATGTCCGTAAGAGGCCCTGCGACAGGGTACTGGCGCACCAGCTAAGTGCGCGAAACGGAACCGCGCTCTATCGGGGTGCCTTTGGTGGAAAAGAGCGGTACATCCGTGTGCCGCGTGCTGCCCTTCCACGCCGGAGGAGGCTTTCACCGGTCGTCGTTGAGTGCGGTACCCAAAGTTACCGCGGTCGTCACCGCGGCGCTATGAAATTTTTCACGCGCTGGGTGTGAGCTATTCACCATCACCTGCCCTCGACGAATCGAGGAGATCGATACCTTTCCATCGCCCCGCCATAGTGCCGGTTTCGACCTGATGGCCATCGGTCATCGCGCCACAGATACCCGGCAGCGCGTGTGATCCTCGGTAGCTCAACTGCTACGGGGAGGGTGGCGTATGGGTTACGGTTAATTCATAACTTCCTGCGCTATAACCGTGCACCATGACATGCGCCTGAGTTTTTCCACTCGGCACATTCACCGAGCAGGTCTCATTGGCACCGATCAAATACGGTCGACAGTCGTAGCTGCTACGCCGCGGCCTGGCTCCGAATCGCACGTAGAGATCAGGATCGCCGTTCGAGCCGGTGCTCTGCACCTTTGCCTCGAATAGGGTGCCTGACGTTGCTGGAAACGGCCCATAGAGCTTTTCTTCATTGGCGGCGACGCGCTGCTGAGCAAAGCTTTGGGTTTGGGCCGCACCTGGGCTAGGTTGGGTGCTAGCCCTCCGGGCGGCATATTGCCGTATTGATCGTGAAGCCGGCCGCTGCGCCATATAGGCAGGCAGCCCCGTTTTTATCTTGGGTGGTCAACGTAAGGCTCCAGTCCCCACGGCCTTCGCACTGTGGATAATGCATCACCGAGAACCGATCGTAATTCGTCAATGGCCGCCAGTGGGCGTCTTCGAAACAGGGGCCCGAGCTTGGCCTGTGTGTTCATGACGAAAGCCCAAGGTGTGCCCCAATTCGTGCCGTAAGATCCCTGTTAGCGTAAGATTTTCATTGGGATCCAGTTCAAACGCACTCTCATCAATGAGCACGTTGGAGTCCCCGCGCGGCTCGTTCGGAAAGAAGGCACGCGCCAGATATTGGCCGCTGACGTCCACCGGCCGCACATCGAACGCGACATCCGCGTTGGTGGGCGTACAGTTATCGTCTTCCTGAGCTACATGGATGTAATCGATATCTGCCACAGCCCCCCAGGCATCCCCGGCGGCCGCCATGGCTGCCACCACGTTGGCATGACGGGGTCCGAAACCCTGGCTGACGCAATAACTAAGTTGCCGTTTCTTGGCGCTGTTCCATACGGCGTCGAGACCCCCGACTTGATGCACGATAAGTTCACGCATAAGCTCAGTAGGCTGCGAAACAGGCTTCTGCTTTACCTGGGTGACAAAAAACTCTTGCAGTTGCTTTTCGTTGACAATCGGCGTATCTCCACTGACGATGTATTTGCCTCCGGCGAAAGGCTCCCGATACACCTTCGCCTTAAACGCATCGAAGGATAGGTCCTTGAATTTTTCCCGGTCTTGTTCCGCAGCCGTTTTCAGAAAATCCTTCGCTTGCTCGATCGTTGGCACCGGCTCGGTTGTGGCGCTGGTCTCTGAGGTGTTCTCCTGGGTACAGGAGGTGAGGCCGGCGAGGATCAGGATCCCGTACCCAAATCCCGTGCTTCTAAATCTGGTCGCAGGTTTCGTGTCATACATGGTTAAATCTCCTCATTCTCGCACCATTGCTGCCGCCCGCGTCTCGCGCTCGCGACGTTTTTCCAAGAACTATATGCTACCGGTCATCGCTTCAGCCACCGTCGCAAGGCTCTACCACAAGGTTCATCAACTCTACGTCTTCCGCGAGTACCCGAACCCGCTTCAGCATGGCTTGCGTGCTTTCACTATCGGCGAACTCCGCACACAAGCGGGTTTCGCCTTCTAGACCGATGCGCGTTTGCCTGATGTCCACAACGCTTCCCGCTCGTTTCGCCTCGTCCAACCAGGCGCGCACTTTTCTTAATACCTCCCGCCCCGCTTCAGGAACCCCTTTGCCCCGCGATAGGGCATAGATGGCAAAGCTCCTGCCCGGAACAATCGTGCGTTCTTCTTGCAGCTCATTCGCGCTCGCGCTGCCTACGAAACACAAAGCCGCAATCACTACGAACTTAGCCAGCGTGTACGACCGCATGATTAGAATCCGGCAACCTTTTTCGGCATCCTGATATACTTTGCCCAGGCCAAGGATTGAGAGTAGGAAACCACAAGCGAATCGTTCGGTCTGTGAAAAAAGTCACTGCATGGACGTGAAATAAACACACCAGCCTTCGGGAGAAACGTCATGCGATCTTTGCACCTTGTTGCCTTCATAGCAGTTAGCCTTTTTTCCGTGGCGGCGGCCGCAGACGCGAAAACGGCGAAATCCGAGCTCATTAACAATCAGGGCAAGAGCGTGGGTACGGTCACCCTGACTCAGGGCACCGCCGGGGTCCTAATCACCCTAAAGGTCGATGGCTTACCACCGGGATATCACGGCATGCATTTCCATGGCGTGGCCGACTGTTCTGACCACGAAGCATTCAAAAAGGCAGGCGGCCACGTGGACCCGCACAAGAAACCCCACGGGTTCTTGAATCCCGGCGGCCCGCATGAAGGCAATCTCCCCAATCTAATCGTCGACCAGAGGGGAATGGCGGAGCTTGAGCTTTACTCTCAGATGGTCAGCCTCGAGCAGGGTCCGGCTAAGCTGTTCGATCAGGACGGTTCCGCGTTGATCATCCATGCCAATCGGGACGATCACCAATCCCAGCCCATCGGCGGCTCTGGAGATCGCATCGCGTGCGCCGCGATTAAGTAGATAGAGGGTCGGTCAAAATCTCTGCCTGGAGGCCATTATCCTACAGCGCGGGACGCCGGTCGTTATGCCGATCAACCCGGCGGCCAAGTGAGGGTACGACCAGCCAGCAGGTGCAGATGCAAATGAAAAACCGACTGCCCGGCTCCTGCCCCGTTGTTGACCACCACACGATACGCTTCCCCGTGACCTTGCTCCATCGCCACTCGGTTTGCGACCAGCAGCAAATGCCCTAACAAGGCCTCGTCCCCGTCGTTGGCATCCGCCAGGTTAGCGACAGCTTGCTTGGGGATCACCAATACATGCAGTGGCGCCTGCGGATTGATGTCTCTAAACGCTAGGCAGCGCTCATCTTCATACACGATATCGGCCGGGATTTGGCGTGCGATGATTCTGCTAAACAGGGTATCTGCCATGTGCTTTCTCCGGCGACCGTTAGTCTTGCGACCGATAATAGGCTCCCAGGATCTCGGCCACCTCGGGCCGAGCAAATTCCGCTGGCAAGGGCTGCCCCGCCGCGAGCATGGCGCGCACCTTGGTGCCTGAGAGCGTCACGAAGTCATCCGCTTGGTGGTCGGGGGCATCGCGCATCATCACCACCCTATTAAGCTTTCTGGAATACGCCGTGTTGTCGGCTTCGAAGATCTGGATCTGCAAAGTCCCCTGCGGCACCTGTTCGCGAAAGATCACCTGGGCATCAAAAGGCCCATAGTAATCCCCCACACCCGCATGGTCGCGTCCCACGATTAACTGGGTGCATCCGGCATTCTGCCTAAATATAGCGTGCAACACCGCTTCCCGAGGCCCGGCATAGAGCATGTCAAAACCATAACCCGTGACCATGACTGTGTTGGGCGGGAAATAAAGCTCTACCATCTTGCGGATGGCGGCATCGCGCACCGCGGCCGGAATGTCACCGGGCTTGAGCTTGCCCAACAGCATGTGGACAAGAACGCCATCGGCCCTCACCGCCGCCTTGGCCATCTTGCAAAGTTCCTCGTGCGCGCGATGCATGGGGTTGCGCGTCTGGAAGGCGACCACGGTGCTCCAGCCACGTTCTCGGATCTCATTGCGGATCTCGACCGCGGTTCGAAAGGTATCGGAGAAGTCCTGTTGAAAATAGCTGAAATTGAGGACCTCGATTGGACCCGAGATCAGATGATCGCCCAGCGAAAGAAAAGTGGCGACGCCCGGATGCGCGGGATCAAGCGTGCGGAAAACCGTCTCGCAGATCTGTTCCAGCTGTTGTCGATGCACTCGATCTATCGCTTGCACTTCCTGGATCGCCAGTACAGGGTTCCCTTCCAGGTTCGGATCGCGAAGAGCGATCCGGCGCGCATTTTTTATCGCCGACACGTCTTGGGTAAGGTTCACACACGGTATCGGCCAAAACAAACCGCTTTGAGTACGCATCGTTTCAGCGACGCTCATGCTGTCTGCGAGGTTCATGTAGCCGGCAAGCGGGTTAAAATAGCCGGCTCCTAACATCACGGCGTTCGCCGCGGCGGCCGAATTCAGCAATAACGACGGCAACCGCTCCGCTTCTTTTTGCAGGATATGATGCTGTCCCACATCGTAAACGAAAAGAGGATTGAGTTCCTGCGAACCGTAGGCTTTTATCATTCTAGCTGCTCCAAGCAATTGGTCAACGAGTAACGCATGATAAGCTAAAATCTTGGCGAAAAGCCAATCGAGAGACCGACCGCAGGGTGGTAAACACGGACCAAATCTTAGACCTGCAGGATCCCGCGGCGCAGACCAGCGTCAAGCAACTTATGGCAGCATTAATCCCTGAGTTTCCTGTCCTCAGTTGCGCGGCCAGACGACGTAGACCCGCCTCGTCAGCGTTGGTTGGAATGCCGAAGGTCAACTGGTTCCGGAACTTTTCGGCCAACCGTTTTTTCAGGCGCAAGGCCGACCTCGCGCTCAAACGAGATACGGCACCGAGAGTGGATGATTAGACGTGGCGGCACTACGGTGCAGCCCTGGAAGAGCATCTCCAGGGGCTGACGGAACGGCTGGGGCGAGGGGCGTGCTGGACCATGCCTGGGGGTAAGACGTACATCCCAAAAGGCAATGGGGGGTCCCCACTTTTAAATCGTAGCCAGCTCCGCTTCCCAGCCGAATTCATCGACCATCTTAAACATATCGGTATCGCTGACGATACCGACCGGCACCCCATTTTGTTCTGCCACCACGCGGCGCACGTTTAACTCCACCATGCGCGAGGCGCATTCTCCTAACGACATGTCGACCGGTACCGTCTCCAAGGGTTTGCTGGCGATCTCTTCCACCTTGACGCGCGCCGGGGAACGGTTGACATGCATGATACGGGAAATGATGTCGCGCTGGGTCATGATCGCCCATAACCCATCTTTTCCCGGTTCCACGATGATGCTGCTGATGCCGCTCTTGCGCATGAGGTGCATGACCGCGTGCACGCTGACACCCGGTTTCACGGTTTTGATGCGGCTCATCACGTCCCCGACGGTATGGGGTCTTCGCCCCGAGGCTTCCATTTCGGCGTAGGGATTGGCGATGCGCCGCGCTTCCCGCTCTCTGCGTTCCCTTTCGATCACCAAGCGCCGCTCTTTGCGCAGCGCTTCGAGGTCGACATTGCCTTTGAACTCTTGGATCAGCGCATCGGCAAAGCCGCTGGTAGAGACCTCGGCGGCTCCCTGCATTTGGCGCGCGAAGTCATAGGTCACGACCTTATTCTTGATCACCGTCGGATAAGCATGCGTGATCAAATCGGCGGCATTTTTCCAACCGATGTACTCCAACAGCATAACGCCGCTGAACAGCAGCGAACCCGGGTTTACCTTGTCGAGATTGGCGTATTTCGGGGCCGTGCCGTGGGTGGCTTCGAAAACGGCGACGTGGTCGGCTACATTGGCTCCCGGAGCGATGCCCACCCCACCCACCTCTGCGGCGATAGCGTCCGACAGATAATCCCCGTTCAGGTTCATGGTGGCGATGACGTCGAACTCATTGGGGCGGAGCAACATGAGCTGAAACATGATGTCCGCGATGCGGTTCTTGATCACCACCTTGCCGCTTGGCCGTTTGCCCCCGTAGACGTTATAGAGATCCTCTTCCGTGATCGTTTGTTCGCCGAACTCTTCTCGCGCCAGCTCATAGCCCCAATTGCGAAAAGCCCCCTCGGTGTATTTCATGATGTTGCCCTTGTGTACCAGCGTCACGCTCTCGCGGCCGTGCTCCAGGGCGTACTGTATGGCCTTTCGAATCAATCGCTTGCTTCCAAAAGCGCTGATCGGCTTGATGCCTATCCCCGGGTTTTCGGGCAGATGACTTCCTAACTCGTCGGTGAGAAATCGACTGAGCTTTTTTGCCCCTTCGCTTCCGGCTTCGTATTCGATCCCAGCGTACACGTCTTCGGTGTTTTCGCGGAAGATCACCACATCGACCAATTGGGGATTTTTTAAGGGCGAAGGCACGCCCTCGTAGTAACGCACCGGACGCACGCAAGCGTAGAGGTCGAGATCCTGGCGAAGAGCGACGTTTAAAGAGCGGAAGCCCCCACCTACCGGCGTGGTCAGTGGCCCCTTGATGGAGACGATAAGCTCCTTCAGCAGCTCGCGTGTCTCTGCCGGAAAAAACTCTCCTTCATATTTTTCCGCCGCTTTCTCCCCTAGGTATAGCTCCATCCAGTGGATCCGGCGCTTGCCCCCATACGCCTGCTCGATCGCAGCATCCCAGATCCGCAAGCTGGCACGCATGATGTCTGGCCCGATCCCATCACCTTCGACGAAGCCGATCAGCGGATTATCCGGCACGGCGAGCTTGCCATCCCGCACCGTTATCTTCTCACCACATGGGGGAAACTTGAGCTTTGGTCTTTTCATGGAAACTCCTCGGATGGATCTTATCCGCTTTTTTTACCCGAAGCTGTAGCGGGGGAAAGAAGTCTCTCCATCAGTGGGCTGTCGTGATCGCAACGTAAATGACTCTCACTATTATTTGCGATCTTTGGCATAATTGTCCTCCTTAGCTTTTCATGGAGAAAACATACGATGAAAAACCCGGTCGCTTGGGCGTTATGCGCGTTGGCGCTTACCGCACGCCCGGCTTTCGGCGCCGAAGTCAACGTATATTCCGCCCGCGAGGAGGCTCTGATCAAGCCTTTGCTGGGCAGGTTTACCCAAGAGACAGGAACTAAAGTCAACTTAGTGACCGGAGAAGCGGATGCTCTTTTAGCTCGACTGATCAGTGAAGGCCGGAACACCCCGGCGGATATTTTTATCACCGTGGATGCCGGTCGGTTACACCGCGCGAAGCGGGAGGGGATGTTGCAACCCTTAGCGGATCCGGCCTTGGAGCAGATGGTTCTCGCCCAGTATCGCGATCCCGAGGGCTATTGGATCGGATTGTCCCGGCGTGCACGGGTGATTTTCTACGCTAAGGAGCGAGTCGATCCCGCCGATCTTTCGACTTATGAAAACCTTGCCGATCCGAAATGGAAAAAGCGCATCTGCGTGCGTTCTTCAGACAACATCTATAACCAGTCCTTAGTGGCGTCCTTGATCGCCGCCGATGGCGAAGCGGCTACCGAATCCTGGGCTAAAGGGCTGGTAGCAAACATGGCGCGTTCGCCTCAGGGCGGAGACCGAGACCAGATCACCGCGGTGGCCGCGGGTCAGTGCGATCTGGCCCTGGCCAATACCTATTACTACGGCGTGATGCTGAATAACACTGCAGATCCCGGCCAGCGTAAAGCAGCGGAACAGGTGTCCCTGTTCTGGCCTAATCAAGCGGGCCGGGGCGCCCATGTGAACGTGAGCGGTGCCGGCCTGACCCGCCGCGCCCAGAGGCGGGGCGAAGCGTTACGCCTGTTGGCCTTTCTTTTGACTTCGGAAGCCCAACAGTGGTATGCGGATGTGAACTACGAATACCCGATGCGCGAAGAAATCGCCAGCAAGATCTTGGGGTCTTGGGGCCCGTTCAAAGCGGATCCGCTCAATCTGTCGGTGTTGGG
This sequence comes from Gammaproteobacteria bacterium, assembly GCA_050740975.1. Lineage (GTDB taxonomy): Bacteria > Pseudomonadota > Gammaproteobacteria > JBOHHR01 > JBOHHR01 > JBOHHR01. Next base: position 12,541 of record JBOIEE010000193.1, read on the forward strand.
GGATCTGAATCCGCAAGCGGTGAAATTGATGGACAGAGCGGGCTGGAGATAGCGCCACCCGTGTCTGGTGGGGGATCAGCATGGTGACAAGATCGATCGCGATTCAGCCCTACCCCTGGTGGTCGCGACTGCCTTATTGGCCTGGGGGCCTGATCCTGCTCGCCGCTATCTTGGCCTTGCCGTTGCTGACCGTGATCGGATTCTCTTTGCAGCCGGCAGGCGATGTGTGGCGACATCTGCAGCAAACCGTGCTGGCCGAGTATGTTTGCAACTCACTGCTTTTAGCCTTAGGCGTAGGCACGGGTACCCTCCTGGTCGGTGTTTGCACGGCCTGGCTGACCAGCCTCTGTGAGTTTCCAGGGAGGCGCTTTATGCAGTGGGCTTTGCTCCTTCCCTTGGCGATGCCCGCGTACATCATCGCGTACACCTATTCCGGAATGTTGGATTTTTCAGGACCCGTGCAATCGGCCTTACGCGAGGCGTTTTCTTGGTCCAGCGGCGAGTATTGGTTTCCGGAATTGCGTTCCCTGGGAGGGGCTATCGTGATGTTGTCCCTGGTGCTCTACCCTTATGTTTATATGCTTGCCCGAGCGGCCTTTTTAGAGCAGTCGGTGTGTGTGCTGGAGGTCAGCCGGACCCTGGGGCGCGGTCCCTGGCAAAGCTTTTTTAGCGTGGCCTTACCTCTGGCCCGCCCGGCTATCGTGGTGGGTGCGAGCTTAGTGCTAATGGAAACCCTAGCCGATTATGGCACGGTGAAATACTTTGGGCTTAGCACCTTCACCACCGGCATCTTTCGCATTTGGTTCGGGCACGGCGATGCGGCGGCCGCAGCCCAGCTTTCAGCCGTGATGATGGTATTCGTCTTTTTGCTCATCGTGCTTGAGCGCTTCTCGCGCCGTCAAGCGGCCTATCATCATACCAGCAGTCGCTATAAAGCCCTGCCCCGCTATTGCCTCACTGGCCTACGGGCCGCATTGGCGTTAGCGGCTTGTTTACTACCCACCGCCCTGGGATTTCTCGTCCCCGCGGGACAGCTTCTGGCCTGGGCGGCCGGCACGGCGGCGATGCTCGATGCTGCTTTTCTGGAGCTGCTATTGAACAGCCTCATGCTGGCGGGGATTGCCTCCAGCCTTACCGTGATCATCGCTTTGTTTCTCGCCTACGGCCGGCGTGCCAATGGCTCGAGGCTGCTCAACGGGGCGCTGCATGTGGCCAGCCTAGGATACGCCATCCCAGGGACGGTGATCGCTGTGGGCGTGATGATACCCTTCGCCTGGCTGGACAACACCTTGGACGCCTGGCTGCGAGAGAATTTCGCGATCTCCAGCGGTCTGTTGCTAAGCGGCACCTTGGTCTGTTTGCTGTTCGCGTATGTGGTGCGCTTTGTTGCCATTGCCCTGCAGTCGGTGGAAGCAGGGTTGGGAAAGATCCGCCCTACTATGGATGAGGCCGCCCGGTCCCTAGGAAAACGGCCTTGGGAAGTGTTGTGTCGGGTGCATGTCCCTGTGATATGGGGCACGCTGCTGAGTGCTGGGCTGCTGGTCTTTGTGGACGTGCTCAAAGAGTTACCCGCTACCCTGGTTTTGCGGCCTTTTAATTTTAATACGCTCGCGGTACGAGCCTTTGAGCTGGCCTCGGATGAACGACTCATGGATTCCGCGTCGGCTGCGATTGCTATCGTAGCGGTGGGGATCTTGCCGGTTATCATTCTATCCCGTTCGATCAGCAGGGCCAGACCCGGCCATGACACCCCAGCTTGAGCTACGTGATCTCGGCATCGGTTTTGCGGATAGGCTTATCCTGAGCGACATCGGGCTTGCCTTAAGAAAAGGGCAGATCGGATGCCTGCTCGGGCCGAGCGCTTCGGGGAAGACAACCCTGTTGCGCACCATCGTCGGGTTCCAAGCCCCTGTGCTCGGCCAAATCCTAATTCATGGACGAGTCGTCAGTCGTCCTGATTGGTGCTTAGCACCCGAACGGCGCCAGGCGGGAATGGTGTTTCAGGATTTTGCCCTTTTTCCCAATCTGACGGTGGAGGACAACATCGCTTTCGGTTTGCGAAGGGAGCAGGGCATCGGCAAGCGGGTGCTAGAACTGCTGAAACTGGTCGGTCTCGCCGAGGTCGCCAGCGTATATCCGCACCAGCTCTCCGGCGGCCAGCAGCAGCGCGTTGCCTTAGCCAGGGCCATTGCACCACGTCCGGAAATACTGCTTCTGGATGAGCCCTTCTCTAGCATCGACCCCGAATTCAGGGAGCAACTCGCGCGGGAGGTGCAGAATATTCTGCGCCAGGAGGACATCACCGCCATTTTTGTTACCCACAATCAATACGAGGCTTTTTTGCTGGCCGACGAGATCGGCGTCATCGGCGAGGGCAGATTGCAGCAATGGGACAGTGCGTACAACCTCTACCATCGTCCAACTAACCGCTTTGTCGCCAACTTTATTGGCCGGGGCGTATTCTTGCCCGGGCGTGTAGTCGAAGAACACAGCATTGAGACCGCGCTCGGCGTGGTCCGAGGCCACATCCCGTATGAGTGCAAAGACGGTTGCCCGGTTGACCTGTTGGTGCGACCGGATGATGTGGTAACAGCCCCCGATGGGGGGACGAAAGCGCGCGTGGTCGACAAGGTTTTCCAGGGGCCTACGTTTCAATACACCTTGCTACTTGAAGATGGCACGAAACTATTGTGTATTACTCCGAGTCACCTCGATTACCAAATTAATGAACGCATAAGTGTCCGGCTAGACGCAAAGCATCTCATCGTGTTTCCAAAGGAAACGCCGTGCGCCACCGTGTTAAACCCTCATCTCGCGGTGCACGATATGCATTGTGCTGACCTTGCTCCTGCTAGCCACGTTTCGGGCTAACCTTATAAGGGCACTTCGATTAATTCGCTGTGCCCCCCTCACAGGGAGAGGGCATCGGCTAATCACCTTAAAGCGATCGACCATGGAGCAAGGCAAAACCACGCTTTTTGCTTTGCGGTTCGATAATTACAGAGAAACGTTTAGCGAAGCGCCCATAAGTAAATAAAGCACCGTTGCGGGGGACAACGTCACGAGCGAGGCAATTACCAAGTTCAATCGGTATACTATCCCGAGGCTTAAAGGAAGGGAGGAGACATGCGATCCATACTCGTGGTGAATTCAAAAGGGGGTTGTGGCAAGAGTACGTTAGCGGTGAATCTCGCGGGGTATTTCGCCGTTAAGGGCAAGAACGTCACGATCGCGGATTTCGACCCACAAAGCTCGAGCCTGGACTGGTTGCAGGTGCGGCCGGCGGATCGAGCGCCTATTCAAGGGATTGCCGCTTGGCAGGGTAACGCTAAGCCACCCAAGGAGACCGAGTATTTGATCATGGACGCGCCGGCGGGGATCCATGGAAAGGACTTAGCCGATCTGGTGCGGCGCGCCGACGCGATCCTTGTTCCCATGTTACCATCGCCATTTGACATCCGGGCGGCACAGCGTTTTATAAGCATAATCGAGGACTTAAAGAAGGTGCACGATAACGAGGTAAAGCTCGCCACCGTAGCTAACCGGGTGCGGGAAAATACCTTGGTGGCTGTAGCTCTGGAAGAGTATCTGCACTCCTTGCGCCTGCCCAACGGGAAGAGATTTCCCTTCCTTTCCGTATTGAGAGGAAGCCAGAACTACATCCGAAGCGCGGAGAAGGGACTTTCGATTTTTGAGTTTTCTCCCTATGCGACCGAGCCTGATCGAGAGCAATGGGCTCCACTGCTACGCTGGGTACAGAACACGCGCGGCCACTCGTGATCCAAGCAAAGTGTTTGTCCCAAGAACCAGCGGCTGAGACACGTGAGTGCCGCGTCATCGCCATGAAGCGGCTGAACCACCATGTCTTAGAGCTACGGCTTAAGCCGGGGCAACGCTTACACTATTGTCCGGGACAATACATCGAGGTGCTGATGGCGGATGGGCGGCTTCGCCCATTTTCCATAGCCAACGCGCCGCACGTCAGCGAAGTGCTGGAACTGCACGTCAGGTTTTACCCCAACGGCCTCTTCTCTCGGTTTGCGTTTACGGATCTGCGCGAGGGCGAGGTACTTCGGATCCGGGGTCCGTATGGCCAGGTACGACTGCGAGAAGAGACCGACAGGCCGGCGATTTTTATCGCGGGCGGAACCGGGTTCGCTCCTATTAAGAGCCTGATCGAGCAGGCATTAAGGCGTGGCACTGAACAGCCCCTGTACTTATATTGGGGCGCACGGGCGTCGCAAGATCTGTATATGGATGAGCTTCCTAAAGCGTGGTCGGGCACCTACCCCTGGTTACGCTACGTGCCCGTGCTCTCCAACCCCGCAACGAGCGACCACTGGCGCGGAAGAACGGGCTTAGTACACGAGGCTGTGTTACAAGACTTCTCCCAGGTTTCGTCTTACCAGGTTTACACCGCGGGCCCGCCGCTCATGGTGCAGGCGGTTCAGGAGAGCTTGTTGGCGCGGGGGCTGAAAAAAGGGTGCTTTTTTTCTGAAACCTTCGAGCCGGCGAGCGAATGACCTGCCCATAAACAGGGTGGCGATTAGCCAAGCTGCTCTTTGCGCCAGGCAATCAGCGCCTCCACCACCGTGTTGGCGCTGGGTTCCTGGATCTGTAACGGCGACTCCTTGAACCCAAGACACCGGGTAAGTACCACCATGCGTGCCCCGACTACCAGCAAGCGCGTGGCAAACAAGCGTTCGCCTTCCCGCGCGGCTAAGATCTTTACCAAGGCGCGTAGCCCATCAGCGCTGGTAACCAGAATAATGTCCAATCGGCCTTGCTCCCAATGGCTGGACACGATCGCGGGGTCAGAAGGCGCCAGCGCGCGACGATAGACCTCGGCATATTCCACCTGGGCGCCGCGTTTCATCAAGGTCTCGGCCAACAGCTCGCGCCCACCCTCGCCCCTAAAGATTAGGATCCGCCGCCCGGATACAGGGATCTCTTGAAGCTCAGGTAAGGAAAGCAACCCTTCGCTGCTGGGATCATGCGCGGGATACCGCACTTGGAGGACGCCCAACGCCTGCAATGCGCCGGCAGTTCCCCGCCCGACAGCAAAAACGGGCTTGCTGCTCGGGTCAAATCCTAGGGCACGGATCAGTTTGACCCCGAAGCGCGCCGCGTTCTCGCTCACGAACACGCTCAAATCGAACTCGTCAAGGCGTTTGACGGCCGACTCTGCCTGTTCTCCCTGAGTACAGTCTTCGATGCTCAAGACCGGCCACCGGATCGCGTTACCACCCGCGGCTTCGATAGCTTGACACACGCTTTCGGCCTGGTGTGCCGGGCGGGTGACCAGAACCCATAGATCGCGTAGCGCTTGTTGATCCGGCATGGTATGCAGGTGGTTTTTGGGTATTTCGGGTTGTCGCAAACCCGCTTCAATACGCAGCTTGAGGTAAGAAAACGAGGGATTCAAGAGCTGGCCGCATAGCGTTACCCAACCATGACTCCCTCTTCGCGTGGCTTAAGGCAGGCAGTTCGAGAGGTTCCTCCGGTAACCTCCGCTGTCTGAGAATCCGGCGTCACGTGATTTGTGCGTGCCCAGTTAAGGGGACCTTCGCGACCCGGGCGAGCTCCAGGTATCGACAAAGCGCATTTGCGAGCTGCATTTGGCGGGGAGTCTTGCATTCGGGCTCGAAAAGGCGAGGACTGGCAACAAGCATGCAGGCGCACCGCGCACGAGACGTGGCTACATTAAGCCTATTGAGACTGTACAAGAACTCCATACCACGGGGCGCGTCCTCAGGCGCTGAGGTCGCCATCGAGTAGATGACAACAGGCGCTTCCTGCCCTTGAAACTTATCCACCGTACCGACTCGAACTTTTCGGAGCGTGAGCCGCTCTTCGAGTAAGGCCACCTGTGCGTTGTAGGGCGCCACAACCAAAATGTCGTCGGGCAACATCGCATGGGCAACACCGTCACCATCAATCCATTCGGTGCCAAGGCGCAGCAGCGAAGAGGCGATGCGGTCGATGACACCGACTTCTTCGATGGATGAGTTTTGGTTTCCTTCGTGTGGGACGGTGACCACCCAGAGTCCGGCGCCATCGAACACGACAGTTCCCCTTAGAACCTGTCTTTCGAGTCCCGCCCGAGATCTGAGCCTTCCGTCGTAGAACAGCTCCGAGGTGAATGCGCAGATAGTCGGTGCCAGCCGCCAGGTTTCTGGCAAGAAGATCCCGCGATCAGCCGGTACCGTCTTGTGCTCACCCAGGATGTGCTCCAGCACGGACACATTGGTGCCTTCCGGATGGCTGCCTTGTTGGGGTTGCTCTAGCTGCTGGGGGTCACCAAGAAGAACGACACTTCGCGCGGCGTGTGACACAGCGAGGACGTTCGCGAGCGATATTTGCCCCGCCTCGTCTACAAAGAGCACATCCACAGCTCCTCGGAACTTCGGGCGCGCCCAGAGCCATGCGGTACCGCCAACGACCTGGACTTGCCCGCTACGAAGCCGATCCAGAACTGCAGCGTTATCGGTCAGTTCCTCGATGTCGGTTGGCTCCTCGCTCTTAGCGCCGACCTTTTGCGCGCAGTGGATCTGGAACCCGGCTTCTTTCGCCGCGGCCACCACATCGCCAAGGAGCTTGCGGATGACCTTATGGCTGACCGCGGTCACGCCGACACGCATGCCACGACGAACGAGCTCGCAAATCATGCGCGCCCCAGCGAACGTTTTGCCCGCGCCCGGAGGGCCTTGGATAGCCAGAAAAGAGTCGGAGAGCTCTGGTGCCACTCGAACCGCAAACTCCAATGCAGTTTCGTGTGCATAGGCCGCAAACGCGCTCCCGCTGCGCAGGCGCGGCGGTCTCCGCATCAAGAGTTCCCGTACGGCGCGGTATTCTGCGCCGTCAGCGATCCCGTATGCCACGACGTCCTCGGCGATGCGGACCAGCGCGTTCGCTAATACCTTCGTATCGATAACCGAATGCGCGAACACCGCGGATGGATGCATGTCCGCCTGGGCGCCACGCTTCTTGACATCCAACGTCCGCGCAACGCGATCGTTCCCCTCGACTTTTCCGAAAGGTATGCCATCTGGGAGGTTGAGTTCATCTCCCGCGCGGATCTCTGTCTCTTGAAATGGGTAGGTGTATCGATCAACCGGGCTACGATTCGAGTCACCCATGCGGCCCACGAATTTGAGGCCCGCTATCGCGGCTCGCTCTTCGAGCAGATCCGTGGCGGACAGATCTCGAAGGCGGAAATACTCCCACCACGGCGCTTTGGCCTCGCGACGATGCCAGTCAAGCAGGTGCGCGAGCAGCCACCGGGCCTGCTGCTCCGCACTGCGCTCGTCGCGTTCGGGTGG
>JBOIEE010000194.1:0-5617 GCA_050740975.1 Gammaproteobacteria bacterium
GATGCAGTTGATCCAGATGACGGTCACGGGTTCTATAGAGATAACCCCACAACAGTGCGGCTGTGGTGACCTCAAGTATGAACTCAATGTACAGGAAGTTCATCCAATAGGTGTGGAACTCCGGCGCGAAAGCGTCGAGGCCCGCGGACCACCCGTACACGTGCTCATACCACCGTACCCAGAGATAGAATACGGTGAAGATGGCCACCGTCAACCACATGTTTCTTTTATTGAGCATCGGCTCTTCTTGTGCGACAGCACCAGTAACTGCGTGACTTGTTGCAGCCATTTGGTATGCCTCCTTCTTTATGTGGATGAGATGAAAAGTTGGAATTCACCAGCGTACTGCGCTTTTGAATTCCACCGAACCGGCACTTGTCCTTACTTATTTATGAGCAAGTCTAAGTGCACAGGCCCATGTGACCAGCAAGTTTACCACTTGGGTAAGGCATGTCAAGCGATAATAAGAACGAAATAAGCGTCATAAACGGCGCAAAAAAACCGGAGGGGGTCTTCTCGTAACCCGTCGTCATTGCGTTTCATCCAGCCGAATGAGCGTTGCGTGCAGCCGCCACAGCAAGCACAGGCCTGGAAACGCGGCGATCACGGAGATAAAGAAAAACAGGGGCCAGCCAAGCTCCGTCACCCAGTATCCCGCCACGGGACCGGCTAGCACTCGCCCTATTGATGCAAGCGCAGAAAGCAGCGCAAATTGCGTCGCGGTGTACCTGTGGTCACACAGCGCCATTAACAAGGCAACGAACGCGGCTGTTCCCATGCCCCCCGCCAGATTTTCCAGGCCGATGACCACGACCATTCCCAGGTAATGTTTGTCGCTTACAGCCAAAACAAAAAAGCCAAGATTTGTAACCGCTTGAAGAATACCGAACAAAAACAGCGAGCGATATAATCCCCAGCGCACCATCATAGCGCCCCCTGCCATCGCCCCCGCGAGCAGTGCCATTAAGCCCATGCCTTTATTGACTACGCCAACATCGGTGGCGGAGAACCCCAGTCCTCGGAGCAAAAAGGTACTGCTTAAGCTGGCGGAAAATGCGTCGCCTAATTTATAGAGCACGATCAGCGCGAACAAGCTCCAAGCACCGGAACGCGACCAAAACTCAACAAAAGGATCGCGTACGGCACGGGCTAAGGACAAGGGTATACGCCCGCTGTGTCCGGGTTCCGGGCTGACCAGAGTGGCGGCAATTCCTAAGGTCATCGTCATCGCCATGACGACATAGGTTGTGCGCCAACCTACTTGATCCGACAACACCAGCGCCAGTGCGCCGGAGGTCAACATCGCCATGCGATACCCCGTGACGGACACCGCCGCACCAAACCCGCGCTCTGCGGGCTGGAGTATGTCTGCCCGATAGGCATCGAAGGCGATGTCTTGGGAGGCCGAGAGAAACGCGACGAGCAAAGCGAGCGCCCCCAACAGCGCGGCATTTTCCACCGGCGACAAACCAGCCATCGCCGCTATGCTGGCTAAGAGCCCCAGTTGGGTAAGCAGCATCCAACCGCGACGACGGCCCAACAGCGGCAGGGCGTAGCGGTCCATTAGGGGAGCCCAAAGAAACTTGACCGTATACGGCAGCCCGGTCAATGCAAACACGCCGATCGTCTTAATGTCCACGCCCGCTACCGTCAGCCACGCTTGCAGCGTGCCGGCTGTCAGTGCCAAAGGGAGGCCCGATGAAAACCCGAGGAACAACATCACCGCGATCCGGCGGTTAATGAGCGACGATAAAGTCAAAGCTTGAGGCACGGACCAGTTCCGCTAGGGTTCTCGCCCTTAAGTTACTCGTGGATTTCTTGATGCTCGCCGCCTGTCGAGACGAGCGTGCGAAGTTGTCGGGCACACGCCAAATGAGGTATCCTTGCTTCGTTACACGGCGGCCCACCGTAAGTTTGTCGGAAAACGGGTCCTACGGTGTGAGGGCGCTGGCAGGGGATCGTGCTCATAATCATCGTGGGCGAGCATCTATGTCGACTGGCGATGGATGATGGGCAACCCTGAAGAGGAAAACCAACCGAAGCAATAGGAAGATGTCACGCAAACGGTGCGTGGCTTACGATAATGAGGTGTGAAAAGCATGAAGAAGGTATTATTTATCATTTCCCTACTGGCGCTCGCGGCGTGTGACTTTCCCCATTCCGCGGGTAAAGGACCGCCGCGCCCGGATAGAGGCCAGGACGGCTCGCTGCCCCCCCAGGAACAATCAACGCCGGCGCCGCCCGCGGCTCAATAACGTATTTAGACAACAGTAAGATATTACCCCGCTCAGGGCACTTCGAGTGCTTCGAAGTGCCCGGGGTTTATATCGGATTGAGCAGCATGGCAGAAGTCGCCAAGATGCTCCAGAGGTAGGCGACCCAGAGCCAGCAAGAACCACAGAAAAAAGAGCGGGGTATTAGCCCGCTCTTCTCTCGTGAGCTTACCTCCGATCGGTAGGTCGAATTGGGGGAGATGCGCCGAGACCGGCCCCCAAATAGACCGTCAATTAGAACTTCGCTTCCCCACCTTCCAACTGGAAGTTGGCCTCTGTGATCTTCCACTCGTTGCCCTGCTTCGCGAGCTTGATCGTATCTGCACGCATCCGGCGAGCGGTCTTTTTGTCGAGCTTAACCACTGCCGTATCGCCCTCTTGTTTGACGTCCATTTTTAACTCCTGCAAAGGAAGGCCCCTTATATCATTGCTTACTTTGAGCCTGTTTCTCGAAAGGGCCTCGAACTGAGCGGTCGCGGAATCCGCAAATATCTCCTTCACGCCAGAGAAATCATCTTTCTCGATCAAGTTCATCATCTGCTTGATCGCATTATCAGGCGTCGACTGATCGAATTCGACTTTGCTGCTCGCATCTTTCGCTGTACCGCACCCCAACAACACCAACCCCAAGACTACCAATAATGCATGTAGTTTTAATCGCATTTCTCCATCCTCAACTTTTTCTATTCTTGAACTTTCTAAAGGAGAGACCGGGATCGACCGTCCGCGTCTAACCTCGAGCCCCCATCTTCTACGCCTGCGGATTTTACTGTGTCGATAGGGAAAGCTCAACAAAGCAAGTTTGCGATCAAAAGCGATAATTCAATGTTACCCTGACTGCGCGCGGCTCCACGGGATGGAAGTGGAGATCGCTTACACCCTCGGCCGGTTCACCCGCTAGGCGGGAATCGAAAAAGTAGGCGATATCAAAATCTTCAGAATCAAAGAGGTTAAACACGTCGAGTTGCACGCTCAAGTCTTCGCGAAGGCGGTAACCTCCCTGGAGATTAACCACGGTAGTTGATCCTGCTTCGACCCGGGCGTCCTCTATGAGCGGAACATCGCCGAAGTGGCGCAGCCGCAACGCACCGAAAATACCATTCGGGAAATCGACCGTGCCGCCGGCGGTGATCACCCGCCCTACCGAGTTCGGGATTTCGTCATCCGCAACATCGGTGAATTCGGCTTTGGTAAAGGCCAGATCGAAATCCAGGGTCAGCCAGTCGGTGACCTGGTAGAAATTAGCCCACTCCAGCCCGTAGCGGCGGCTCTCGCCGCTCGGCTCCGTGGTGCCGGCATCGCCCACGAACACAAGCTCCGAATCCAGCTCCAGATACCATAATCCCAGGCTGGAATGCAGCCCCGGCACAAAGTTTGTGCGTAAACCGACCTCGGCTCCCTGGGATTCGACCAAGGGATCCACCGGCTCCACCGCATCACCCGTCTTGGGATCGATCCTAATGGTGGTGCCGCGCGCATCGTTGCTGTGGAACCCCCTACCGAGGTTGAGATAAAGCTCCGTTTCATACCAAGGACCAAATACCAAGCTCAGCTTGGGACTGAACTGGGCATCGCCCTCAGCACCGGAATTTTGGGGTATGGTCTCGCTGTCGACATCGAAGTGGAAGAAATCTCCACGCAGTCCAAGCACGGTGCGAAACCACTCAAGCCATTGGGTTTCGTTTTTAAGGTATAAACCGACGCTCGTCTGCTGTACTTCGTCCTCACGGATTGTGCGCAACTCTGCCCGCTCTCGGGTCTGGAAAAGTCCTACCGCCGGAATGTAATCGTGGCGCAGTTGCAGGCCAAGGGTGTTAAACGAATGTCGGCCGATGCCGGCGATGTGCCAGTCATACTCCGAGGTCCCGCCATACGTGTAGCGCCGGTCTACTTGCTTGAACTGATCTCCGTTAATGGGATCGTCTAGGAAATAAGTGAAGTTCGACCACAAGTCTAAGCGGGAATAAAACGCAAACGCGTTCAGGCGGATGGCCGACTTATCCCGATTGGACCACCAATCCATGCTCAGACCATGGCGTTGGGCGCGCCCGCCCAAGGTGGGATCGATCTGCCCCAAACGCGAGATCAGCCCCTGCTGAACCGCCCTTTGCGGGATCTGATCGGTCGAATCCCAGTCGCCATAATAAGATAGGCCCGTGAACCGATAGCCCTCGGTAACAGTGCCGCCCGTGTACTTAAGCAAGAGATTGAGCCGCAGGGCATCCTCATCGAGATCCCACGGACCATCGTAGTATTGCGCTTCCATCCCGTACAGAAATGTGCCTTGGGACAGGGGCATCGAATCCGCTACCACGCCGCGGTAAAAATTGTCTTCGCCCACGCCAATCCTCAGCAGCCCCTTATCCAGTTCATCGTACAGGTGGTAATGCGCGTAGCCGGCGGAAGAAAAATCCCCGACGTCCGCGTAGTACGGTCCCTTGCCGTAATCGATGTAGTTCACAAGCTCTGGAATGATGGGATTCAGGTCCAAATAACCTTGCCCGTGACCGTGGGAGGGCAGGTTGAGCGGCACACCGTCCATCCTTGCGTTGAAATCGGTACCGTGATCCAGATTAAAGCCGCGTAAAAAATACTGGTTTGCCTTGCCCGTTCCGCTGTGCTGCGTCACCACCGCCCCGGGCACGATTTCTAATAGCTCACCGCTTCTTAAAATCGGTCGCGCCCTGAGCTGCGCCTGACCCACCCGCCCTTGGTTAGAAGATTCCGCGATCCCGCTCAGATCATCCGCGCGACCTGTGACCGTCAGCGTCTCAAGTTCGGTTACTTCCTCTTCTTCATGGGCGAAAACCTGTCCTGTAGCGATGGCAAGAAAAATAGCGCTCAGAACCAAAACTAAGCTTCTGGACATTGTTCGGCCTCCTTATTATTACAAATAATATTTTTGTAATACCGAACTCTATCCTAAAGCTCAATAGGTTGTCCACGATGACTGAAGCTTAGAGATCGACGGGGGAGGCGCGGGTTAGCTTGGCGACGCGCACGCCACGCGCGCCCCCCAGCTCGTTAGCAAGTCTGTCCAGTTGCGCTGGTTTCCCGCGTATTATGATGGCCTCTAGGCAGTGATGGTGATCGATATGCACATGGGTTGTGCACAGCACCTGGGCATAGCGATCGTGCTGCACGCCGATTAATTTGTCGACCAGCCCCGATTGATGATGATCGTAACTCAGCGTGAGCACGCCGAAGACGTCCGCCTCGGGATCGGCCCACTGATCGCGCACCAACTGGTCCCGGATCAGATCGCGGACGAACTCGGAACGAGACGCGTAGCCCTTGCGGATGATCCGTTCATCCAGCGTGCTTAGCAGCGGCTTGGGCAGGGA
>JBOIEE010000195.1:0-16785 GCA_050740975.1 Gammaproteobacteria bacterium
TCGGACAAAACGCCACCGGCGACCTCAACACGATGATTAAGCCGGGACGTGCTTAAGATATCGAGCACGCTGCCGGCTGCTCCGGCTTTTGGATCCCAGGCCCCGAACACCACCCGCTGTAGGCGGGCGTGAATGATAGCGCCTGCACACATAACGCAGGGCTCTAAGGTCACGTATAGAGTCGCGCCAGGGAACCGATAATTATGCTCGTGCCGGCCGGCTTCCCGTAAGGCGATGATCTCGGCGTGCGCTGTGGGATCATGGGTGGCGATGGGGCGGTTCCATCCCTCGGCGATACACTCGCCATTCCTCACCATTAACGCGCCGACGGGCACCTCGGCGTTGCTTTGTCCCGCAATTGCCAAGGCGCGGCGCATCCAGAATGAGTCGTCCGGCGTGGCGGCCTCGGCCGTGCGATCCTCTGGCTGTTTGATCCCCATAGCTCATTCCCATTCTATGGTTGCCGGAGGCTTGCCCGAGATGTCGTAGGTCAGCCGCGAGACTCCCGGTACTTCATTGATGATCCGCCGCGACAGAGTGTCCAGCACGTCATAGGGCAAACGCGCCCAGTTTGCGGTCATGAAGTCCACCGTCTCCACCGCTCGCAAGGCGATCACGTGATCATAGTGGCGCGCGTCTCCCTTCACGGCCACGGATCTCACTGGCAGGAACACCGCAAAGGCTTGGCTTACCCGGTCATAAAGCCCTGTGTTCCTAAGCTCCTCAATGAAGATCGCATCTGCCTGGCGCAGCCTATCGGCGCAGGCTTTCGTCACGGCACCCAGGATCCGCACCGCCAAGCCCGGTCCCGGGAAGGGATGGCGGTAGACTTGCTCATAGGGCAGCCCCAACTCTAATCCCAGCCTGCGCACTTCATCTTTGAACAGCTCACGCAAGGGTTCGATGAGCTTGAGCGACATGCGCTCCGGCAATCCGCCGACGTTGTGGTGGGACTTTATGATCTCAGCCTTTCCTGTTTTAGCGGCCGCGGATTCGATCACGTCGGGGTAGATGGTGCCCTGCGCCAACCACTGCACTGCGCCCATTCTGCGTGCCTCGTGTTCAAAGACTTCGATAAACAGCCGGCCGATGATCTTGCGCTTCTGCTCCGGGTCGGTGACGTCCGCGAGCGCTTCAAGGAACCGCCCCTCGGCATCGACGTGAACGACCTTCATCCCCAGATGTTGGGCAAAGGTATTCATTACCTGTTCGCCTTCTTGCAGCCGTAACAGACCGTTGTCCACGAACACACAGGTGAGCTGATCGCCTATGGCTTTGTGCACTAGGGTTGCCACCACGGAAGAGTCGACTCCTCCGGAAAGCGCGGCGATCACCGGTTCACCGCCTACCTGTTCCCGGATCTCAGCCACGGTGGCCTCGATGATGTTGGGTGTGGTCCAATCCTGGGCACAGCCGCAGATCTCGTGCGCAAAGCGCTGCAGAATGCGCGCGCCTTGCCGCGTGTGTGTAACTTCGGGATGGAACTGCAATCCGTACAACCGCCGCCCTTCATCGGCCATGCCGGCGATGGGAGATCCTTCGCTGGAGGCGATGATCGTGAAACCCGGCGGCAGGCGCATAACCCGGTCACCGTGGCTCATCCAGACATCCAGTAGGGCCTCGCCTCGCCTATCGGCGTGGTCTTCGATGGCCGTTAACAACCTGGAATGGCCGTGCGCCTGGACCTGGGCATAGCCGAACTCACGCACCGGCGAGCTCTCCACTTCTCCCCCAAACTGAGCCGCCATGGTCTGCATCCCATAGCAGATCCCGAGTACCGGGATGCCCAGATCGAACACCGCCGCAGGCGCTTGAACCTCCTTAGCCACGGTAACCGAATCGGGGCCTCCGGAAAGGATGATCCCGCGCGCGCCGAAGCGGCGCAGCGCCTCGGCTTCCGTATCGAAGGGGTAGATCTCGCAATACACGCCCGCCTCACGCACCCGCCGGGCGATGAGTTGGGTGTATTGGGAACCGAAGTCTAAAATCAGGATGCGGTGACCGTGTATGTCCCGCATGCTCGCCGGTGATGGGCGCACGGCGTCGGGGTAGGCTCCTGAGCCCACTAATCCACGCGGTAGTTCGGGGCTTCTTTGGTGATCGCCACGTCGTGCGCGTGGCTTTCGCGAATGCCGGCGTACGACACGCGCACGAACTTGGGCTTTGTTCGCAGCTCTTGCAAAGTGGCACAGCCGGTATAACCCATAGCGGCACGGATCCCGCCGAGGAGTTGATGGATCACCGCCGCGAGACTCCCTTTATACGGCACCCGGCCCTCTATGCCCTCCGGCACCAGCTTTTCGATCTCATCGCTTTCTTGGAAATAGCGATCGGCGGAACCGTGGCCTTTCGACATAGCGCCCAAGGAGCCCATTCCTCGATAGGTCTTATACGAGCGCCCCTGGTATAGCTCAACCTCACCCGGAGCTTCTTCAGTGCCGGCGAACAGGCTGCCGATCATCGCTACGTGCGCGCCGGCGGCGATGACCTTGGCGACATCACCGGAATAGCGCACCCCCCCGTCGGAGATGACTGGTACATCGCTATTTTTAAGCGCTTCTGCCACACTGGCAACCGCCGTGATCTGCGGGATCCCGATGCCGGTGACGATGCGCGTGGTGCAGATGGAGCCGGGACCCATACCCACCTTGATGGCGTCGGCTCCAACATCAACCAAGGCCTGAGCCGCTTCGGGAGTGGCGATGTTGCCAGCGATGACTTGGGCCCGCGTATAGTTTCTTTTGACCCAACGCACCGTATCGAGTACGCCTTTGGAATGCCCGTGGGCAGTATCCACTACGATGACATCGGCCCCTGCGTCTAAAAGCGCCTCTACGCGCTCCGGGCTATCCGGCCCCGTTCCCACAGCGGCACCCACGCGCAGTCGCTCCTGCCCGTCCTTGCAGGCATGGGGAAATTGGTTGGCTTTTTGGATATCCTTCACTGTGATCAAGCCACGGAGCTGAAATCGGTCGTTGACCACCAACACCTTTTCGATGCGGTGCTTATGTAACAGCGAGATGGCTTCCTGCTGATCCGCCCCTTCCCGAAGGGTAACCAGTTTCTCCTTGGGTGTCATGATGCTGCGCACCGGGTTTTCGAAATGGGTCTCGAAACGCAGATCGCGGCTGGTCACGATGCCGAGCAATTCCTCGCCTTCCACCACCGGCAAGCCGGAGATATTATGCGAGCGCGTGAGCTCCAAAACCTCGCCGATACTGGTGTCTGGGGATACGGTGATCGGGTCCTGGACTACGCCGCTTTCGAATTTTTTTACCCGGCGTACCTCGGAAGCCTGTTGCTGCGGGCTCATATTCTTATGGATGACCCCGAAGCCCCCTTGCTGGGCTATCGCGATTGCCAATCTCGCCTCCGTGACCGTGTCCATGGCGGCAGACATCAGAGGAATATTGAGGCGAATGTCTCGCGTAAGCTGCGTTTCCAGCCGCACCTCGCGCGGCAGCACCTCGGAATAAGCGGGAACCAGCAACACATCGTCAAAAGTTAAAGCATCACCAGAAATACGCATGGCAGGAGTCCTAGAAGTCGCTTAATATACCAGTATACCGTTAATTGAATCTTACCGTGCAACAAAGCTGCGCAGATCTCCGAAGAGCGGGGTGGGACCATAAAATCTTTACCGCTGCAGGGTGCCGACAGGTCCTATGCGGCCCAGCGGAAAACGCAGATCAACGCCGCGAGCGCCCCTGTCGCGAGGGTGGTTCACACCGATTAAGGGTAAATGCGCGAGCGGGCAGTGACCGGTAGCGCAGAGAGACAAGGAGCGATGGCCGTCCCGGATCAAATGTGGGCGATGGTGCTCGAAGCGCCCAACCGGCCACTCTGTCTTGTGCAGCGACCGGTACCCGAACCGGCACCGCAGGAGGTGTTGATCCGGGTGCACGCGTGCGGTGTATGCCGCACCGATCTGCATATCCTGGACGGCGATCTCAGAGAACCGAAACTGCCGCTGATCCTAGGGCACGAGATGGTCGGCACCGTGGCCAAGACAGGCGCTGAAGTAAGGCGCTTTGCCCCAGGAGAGCGAGTCGGCGTGCCCTGGCTGGGGTATACCGACGGCCGCTGCAGATACTGTCTTAAAAACCAGGAAAACCTTTGCGAGGATGCGCGATTCACGGGCTACACGATCGATGGTGGGTATGCAGAATATGCGGTAGCTCACGAAAAATACTGCTTTCATCTGCCGGGGGGTTATACCGATGCAGAGCTTGCGCCCCTCCTTTGTGCCGGCCTGATCGGTTATCGAACCTACCGATTGGCCGGAGAGGGTACCGAGCGCATCGGGATCTATGGCTTCGGCGCCGCCGCGCATATTATCGCGCAGATCGCCCTCTACCAAGGAAAGAAGATCTATGCCTTCACCCGCGCGGGCGATACCGAGGGGCAAGCCTTCGCGCGCCGTTTAGGCGCGGTTTGGGCAGGAGAGTCCGGCGAGCGCCCACCACAGGATCTCGATGCGGCACTTATCTTCGCGCCTCTCGGCTCCTTGATCGTCGATGCGCTGCGGGCCACCGCTAAAGGCGGGGTAATCGTCTGCGGTGGGATCCACATGAGCGATATCCCCGCCTTCCCGTATCGCCTGCTGTGGGAGGAGCGGGTTATCCGTTCGGTTGCGAACCTCACGCGCCGGGACGGCGAGGAGCTTCTTGCCCTCGCACCTCGGGTTCCGATCAAGACTGAGATCCATCGCTTTCCGCTCGAGGAAGCCAACCAGGCTCTGGCGCAGTTGCGGGAGGGCAGAATCGAAGGGGCGGCGGTGCTCTCGATCGGGCAAGAACCTTAGGGAAGGGACAGGCACTTTCTCCATCTCGTTTTTGGGTAGCGCTTACCGATGACGTCATTATTCGAAGCAAGTGAGCGGCAGCCGTTGCGAGAGTTCACCGAAAAGGCGTACCTCGATTATTCGATGTACGTCACCCTCGATCGCGCCTTGCCGCATATCGGGGACGGGTTGAAACCGGTGCAACGGCGCATCGTATATGCCATGTCCGAGTTGGGTCTCAGCGCGGGGGCTAGGTACAAGAAATCAGCGCGTACCGTTGGGGATGTACTCGGTAAGTTTCATCCCCATGGTGACATCGCGTGCTATGAGGCCATGGTGCTCATGGCGCAGCCATTCGCCTACCGCTATCCGCTGGTGGACGGGCAGGGTAACTGGGGCTCGGCGGATGATCCCAAGTCCTTCGCGGCGATGCGCTATACCGAGGCAAAGCTCACCGCATATGCCGAAATCCTGCTGCACGAGCTCGGGCAGGGAACCGTCGATTGGGCGCCTAATTTTGACGCAAGCCTGGAAGAGCCCAAGCTGTTGCCGGCGCGGCTACCCAATCTGCTGTTGAACGGTTCGACCGGGATCGCCGTAGGCATGGCGACGGATATCCCGCCGCATAATCTGCGCGAGATCGCAGCCGCGTGCATCCACTTGTTAGACGTGCCTGAGGCCAGTGTACGCGAGATTTGCGAGCACGTAAAAGGGCCGGATTTCCCCACCGAGGCGGAAATCATCACCCCGCGTGACCAGCTCCTGAACCTGTACGAGACCGGCACGGGGGCGGTGCGCCTACGAGCCCGCTACGAGCACGAAGAGGGGAAGATCGTCCTCACGGCTCTCCCTTATCAAAGCTCTGGCTCTAAGATCTTGGAGCAGATAGCGGCCCAGATGAACGCCAAAAAGCTCCCCATGTTGGAAGACTTGCGCGACGAATCGGACCATGAAGCACCCACGCGTCTGGTGTTAATCCCACGTTCCAACCGGGTGGACGTAGAACAGATAATGGCGCATCTGTTTGCCACCACCGACTTGGAGCGCAGTTACCGCGTGAATCTGAACCTGATCGGGATCGACGGTAAACCCCAGGTCAAGAACCTCAAATCCATCCTCCGAGAATGGTTGGTTTTCCGCACCCAAACCGTGCAACGGCGTCTTCGCTTTCGGCTCGAAAAGGTCGAGAAAAGGGTGCATGTGCTGGACGGCTTGCTCATCGCCTACCTTAACATCGATGAAGTGATTGCCATTATTCGCCAGCACGACCAACCCAAGCCGGTTTTGATGGCCCGGTTGGCACTGAGCGACGAGCAGGCCGAAGCGATCCTGGAGCTCAAGCTACGCCATCTCGCGAAGTTGGAGGAAATAAAGATCCGCGGCGAGCAGGATGCATTGTCCCAAGAACGCGCCGAGCTTAGGGAGACCCTGTCCTCCGATGAGCGGCTTAAGGGGTTGATCAAAAGCGAGATCCAAGCCGATGCTGAACGCTATGGCGATCCCCGGCGATCCCCGCTGATCGAACGCGAACACGCCCAGGCCATGCAGGAGAGTTCCTTGATCGCGGTTGAACCGCTCACGGTTATTTTGTCAGCCAAGGGTTGGGTGCGGGCGGCCAAGGGATATGACGTCGATCCCCAAGCGCTCAGCTTTCGGGCCGGTGATGAGTTCAAGGCCGCTGCCAAGGGTAGGAGTAACCAGAGCGCCGTGTTCCTGGACTCGAGCGGTCGTTGTTACGGCCTTCCGGCCCATACCTTGCCGTCGGCGCGTGGATTGGGTGAGCCGCTCACCGGAAGGGTTACACCGCCTGAAGGGTCGCGTTTTATGGGGGTGATGGCAGGTCTGCCGGAGGATCTGTACCTGTTGGCTTCGGATGCAGGCTACGGCTTCGTCGCGCAGCTCGCCGATCTGTATACGAAGAATAGCGCGGGCAAAGTGGTGCTGACCTTACCCAAGGGGTCGGAAGTGGTAACGCCGGTGCCGGTCAAGGACTATCAAACAGATTTGGCGGCGGCTGTCACCAACCGGGGACATTTGTTGATTTTTTCCTTGGTGGAGCTGCCGCAGATGGGCCGCGGCAAGGGTTTAAAGATGATCCATATTCCCGCCTCTCGGGTGGCCTCGCGCGAGGAGCACGTCATCGATGTCGCCGTGATCTCCAAAGGTGCCCACCTCGTGGTGTACTCCGGCCAACGGCACGTCACCCTGCGAGAGCGGGATATCGAGGCTTACCGTGGGGAACGCGGTCGCCGGGGAAGCAAGCTGCCCAGGGGATTGCAGCGCGTAACTGCCATGGCGCTCGCGGAATAAGAATCGTTGCGGAGTAAGATCAAAGACGACGCAACGGGGGCTCAGGTGGGAAGCTAGTAGGAGCCCGCGCAGGAAGCGCGGGGGCCAAGGTCTGCGCCAGGCGTTCCAGTCCTTACGGTATTCCAGTCCTTACGGTACGTTGCCAAGAGGAGTGCCACGCACCACCCTTCCTGGACGCTGCGTGGCCAATCGTCCCTAACAGATCCCTGTTGGGTAACTCCCTGGGGGGAGGGAGATCTCTAACTTAGGGCGAGGGCATACTTTGGCTTCTTGCACCGCTACAAACCTCAATCTCGCCCCGTGGGGAATGTTCCTGAGTCACGGACAGACTCGATTTGTGAAACCTCTGCACTGGCGGTGCGTGGCCTCCTGTAGCGCGCGACCATAAAGCAGGGATAAACGGAAAAGCTAAGCTGCTTGGCGGGCAAAGATCCGCGCTTCGCACGGCACGGCGCTTTCCAAGCTTCTGGCTCCGGATCACGGCTGACGAAGTGTTCGTGTGTCATCGCTCGTTCTTCCCCCTCGCAGGTTCTAGTCGGCGTCCGGATAATAGGGGTGCAGCATACGCGCTTTGTGTTTCACGCTGATTTCGCGCCGGTGGCATTTTTGTGTCATTTGTTTCTTCACTTCACCAAAGGTTCTGCTAAAATCCCTCGCCCAACGCAAGATCGGTTGTGGTGGGATATGCCAGGGGTCCCGTGGCGATCCAAGGCTATGGTCGCACCGCTCCATGATCAGGTTCCACAGGACCCGATGATAGGTTATCTCCAGAGCTGCCCGATGCCGATGTGGGACCGACCGCCACGCTTGGGTGCATAACTGGATCAGAGTCTCTGGCGACAGATAGCGCCGGTACAAGGATCTCGCGTCTTCCAGTGTGAAGGAAGGGCGAATACCTGTGGTCTCGAACAATCGATGCAACAGATAGCAGGCGCATGAGGCGTCGTTCGTGTAGAGGGTTGTGCCAACGAGCGTCGCGTTCATCCGCTCTGCGAGCCACCGCGGCGACTTGCCGAAAAGGCGCAGGCTCTCTTCGGAGATGCCGTGAGTGTACTCCGATTCCGCGTCCCAGACTGTCCACGACGGTACCCTCGATGGGTTGACGAGTCGGCTTTCGATGCGCCCATCGGGCCGCGACCATGCCGCCTCTATGGGATAG
The DNA here is from genome assembly GCA_050740975.1 of Gammaproteobacteria bacterium. Taxonomy (GTDB): domain Bacteria; phylum Pseudomonadota; class Gammaproteobacteria; order JBOHHR01; family JBOHHR01; genus JBOHHR01. The sequence goes on from JBOIEE010000195.1 coordinate 8,253, forward strand.
CCCCCGGGCTTGAGGCTCGAAGCCGTGATTTCCAAAAATAAAGGGAATGGGAGCGGGAGTTCAGATCCCGGTTTGTCTAATGTTGCCTGCTCAGTCACGAGGATCACTTCTCCAGGGTTAAATTTGTGGCGTGGCCCAATACGGATACGGTAGCCGCCATGCCAAGCGCCACCCCCAGGGACTCGACGCCCGGGATATTGCCGCGAGCGACTACTGATGCACATGATAGTGAGCCTGTGTTTTACGCCGATTTCATGGAGAAGGGCTTTTTGTATCAATCGTTGCATCGCCCGCCAAATGACTGGCCGGAGGTGATTGCGAGCCTTGATGAGGTTCCGCCTGAGTTTTCCGTATCGGGCGTTGTTGCAGGCCGGTGCGGGTTGAGGGAGAATGATCAGGAACGTAGGAGCGCGTACTGATGATCAAGCGTGGCACGATTCTGATCGTCGATGACGAGCCCGACGTGCGCGAGGTGCTCGAGGAGTACCTCCTTGCGCAGGGCTATTCGACGCTCTGTGCCTGTGATGCGGCGGCGGCCAGGGCGCTCTGCGCTAAGCACGCCGTCGACCTGGCCTTGCTCGACATCCACATGCCAGGGGAGGATGGGCTCTCGCTCGCGCGTTATCTGCGCGAGCATTATCGCATGGCCATCGTGTTCTTGACCTCGGCGGGGACCGTGGTCGATCGGATCGTGGGGCTCGAAATGGGTGCGGACGATTACATCCCTAAACCCTTCGACCCACGCGAGTTACTAGCTCGCATCAAGAGTGTGCTGCGCCGTACCTCCTTTTCGGCGGTGGCCGAGCTTGGGGCGGAGCGCATACGCTTTGGCCGCTGCGCGCTGGATCTCAGCGCCCATCGGCTTATCGACGAGCAGGGCAAGGAGGTGCCTGTGTCACCGCTTGAGTATGACCTGCTGCACGCTTTTAGCACGCACCCGAATCAAGTGCTTTCTCGCGAGCGCATCCTGAATCTAAGCAAACAGCGTGATTTGGACCCCTTCGACCGGAGTGTCGATCTGCGCATCCTGCGCCTGCGGCGCAAGATCGAACCCGATCCCGAACACCCGCAATTCATCCGCACCGTGCGCAGCGAAGGTTACGTATTTCTGCCGGATGGGGGGAGAGAAGCCCGAGTGTGATCCTGCCCGCGGTAAGAATGCCACTAAGTCTTACCGGGATCGTTAGCTGCGTCCTGTTGGCGTTGAGCCTTGTTGGGTGTGGCGGTGATCCCGTGGCACCGCTGCGCATCGGCACCATCGTCTGGCCTGGTTACGAGCCGCTGTATCTTGCCCAAGAGCTGGGTTATCTCGATGCAAAATCGGTTCGCCTAGTCGAATATCCGTCCGCGAGTGAGGTGACGCGCGCCTTTAGGAACCAAGCTATCGAAGCCACCGCCCTTACCTTCGATGAAGTGCTGCTGCTCGCCCAGGATGGGTTTAAGCCGCGAGTGGTGTTGTTAATGGATATCTCCCATGGCGGAGACGCCATCCTGGGCCGGCCGGATCTGCGCACGGTGAAGGATTTGGCCGGCCGTCGCGTGGCGGTAGATACGGAAACGGTAGGCGCCTATGTATTGATCCGCGCCTTGATGCTGAACGGGATGAAATCGAGCGACATCAACATCGTCCATGTGAGAGCTGACGAGCTGAAAGTGGCCTTCAAGGAAGGTCGGGTGGATGCAGTGGTCAATTTCGAGCCTGTGCGTTCGCACCTCTTGGCTGGGGGTGCGTCTTTGCTCTTCGACAGCAGCCAGATCCCGGGCGAGATCATGGACGTGCTGACGGTTGATGCGGTCTATCTAGATCAAAACGTAGCGGTCGTTCAGGAGGTTCTGCGCGGTTGGTTCCGGGCGACCGAGTATATAAAGAACGATCCGCAGTATGCCTCCGCCATAATGGCGCGGCGCGAGCAGGTAACAGGCGCTCAGTTCCTAGAGTCGCTCAAAGGCCTGAAGATCCCTACCCGCGAGGAAAACCTCAAGCTGCTTAGCGGACAGCACCCACCCCTCGCAAGCTTGGGACGGAGGGTTATGCAAGTCATGCTGGATCAACGCCTGCTTAAGATTGCATCCGATGTGGATGTCATTATCGCGCCCAGTCCGCTCGAGGATCTTTCGCCATGAAACGGTTTGCCATTCCCTCGCTCAAAGTGACGGTTCCGCTGCTCTTGCTTGTCTTCGCCACTGTGTTGAGCACGGTCAACCTTATCTACCACATACCGCGGGCAGAAAAAGGGGCGGAGGACAAGGCGCGACAGCGCTTGTTTCAAGAGCTCTCGCGCCTCCAGGGGAGCCTCGAGTACTTGCTGCTCAAAGGAGACGTGGAAGGGGCGCAGCGGGAGGTGGCCGTGCTCGCTTCGCATCCAGAATACCAGGCGGTAGCCCTGTTGGATGATGGGCGCACGGTCATCGCCGCGACCCACAGTGCTTGGTATGGTCGCGACGGCGCCAATGTGTTGCCGGATTTCGATGTCGCCCCGGCGGCCAAGGCTATAAGTCAGCGGCGAGCACAGATCGTCGGGGGATCAGCGGCGCTCTTTGGTTATACCGGCGTGCTATTGGGACGCACAGCTCTGGAATTGCGGCCATCGCGCTTGGGCAGTCTGTTCATGGTTTATGATCTGGGCCCGTCCAAAGCGGAGGCGCGCTCGCAGATCCTCAATCAATCCGTGTACTGGGCAGCGCTCGCTGGCGCTTTGGCCTTAGCCCTGTGGCTGGTCTTTCACTTCCTGTTGACCCGCCGCGCGGACCAGTTGGTCAAGGCCGCGCAGCGCCTTGCGACAGGTGATCTGGAGACCCGGAGCGCGCTTGCGGGCGGGGATGAATTCGCGCGCTTGAGCGACACCTTCGACGCAATGGCGCAGAAGATCGCGCGCACACAAACCCAGCTTTATCGCGATATCGAGGAGCGCAAGCGCACCGAAGAAGCGTTGCGCGCGAGCGAGCAACGCCTGCAGCGGCAGAATGCCGCGTTGCGTGAGCTGACGCGGGAGCGTATCGGTCATTTTTCGGCGCTCGGCGTGGTGTTCAAGGATCTCACGGAGGTCGCGGCCGAAACTCTGGAAGTCGATCGGGTGAGCATCTGGCTTTACGACGCCGATCGGAAATCGATCCGCTGCCAAGACTTATTTGAGCCCGACACCGGCCAACACAGCGCCGGCATGGTGTTGGCGGAACGCGATTATCCCGCCTATTTCGCCGCCCTCAGCACAGAGCGTAACATCGCCGCCGAGGACGCCCAAGCCGATCCCCGCACTCGTGATCTTAGCGCCAGCTATTTGGAAGCCCTTGGCATCTCGTCCATGCTCGATGCGCCCATCCGGCGTGGAGCGGAGATGATAGGCGTCGTATGCCATGAGCACTGTGGCCCGACGCGGCGCTGGAAGCTGGACGAGCAGAATTTCGCGGGTTCCGTCGCCGACTTGAGCGCACTGGCGATAGAGATCTGGGAACACCGCCAGGCAGAGGAAGCCCTGCGAACGAGTGAAGAGCAATACCGGGCCATGTTCGACGCCTCCATCGACGGTCTCGCCCTGTGGAATGCGGAAGGAGAGATCGTCGATGTCAATCCGGCGCTGTGGCGAATGCACGGCTACACCCGCGAGGAGTTTTTGACCCTACCCCATCGCCAGCTCGTTGACCCATCCTGCCATTCCGCCTTCGACGATTTTCTGCGCACGGTAGCTGAATGCAAATCCTTTCATGCCGAGGTGACCGATCTGCGCAAGGACGGGTCTGCGTTAGAGCTTGAGGTACACGGAGTCCCTATACGTTATCGAGGCGAGCCGCATGTGCTCACCATCGCCCGCGATATCTCTGAGAAGAAACAGGCGGCGGAGGAGCTCACTCGCCAGCGGGAAGCGCTTTACCATCGCGAAAAACTTGCGGCGCTCGGTTCTTTGCTCGCCGGCGTGGCCCACGAGCTTAATAACCCCCTTTCGGTGGTGGTGGCGCGAGCGGTGTTACTGGAAGAATCCGATCACCCGCCCACGCGCGTCGTGGCGCTGAAGATCCGAACAGCCGCTGAACGTTGTGCCCGTATCGTCCGAACCTTCCTGGCGATGGCCCGCCGGCATCAACCGGAGCGCGCGCCAGTTGCCATCAATGAGGTTCTGGAGGCAGCGCTGGAGGTGCTGAGCTATGGGCTTCGGAGCACCGGTATCGAGGTGGCACTCGATTTGGCCGCGGAGCTGCCGTTGATCTCGGCCGATGCGGATCAATTACACCAGGTGTTCATAAACTTGATCGTCAATGCCCAGCAGGCTCTGCAAGATCAGCAGCCACTCCGGAGGCTCCGCCTGACCAGTCAGGTGGAAGCGGGTGGGAATGCCATTCGCGTCGTGGTTGCGGACAACGGGCCCGGGATCTCAGAGAGCGTCCGCGCGCGCATTTTCGACCCTTATTTCACCACCAAGCCTATGGGCGTTGGGACAGGTGTGGGCCTTTCCGTGAGCCTGGGGATCGTCGAGGCCCATGGAGGCACTCTAACCGTCGAATGCCCGCAAGAGGGTGGTGCTGTGTTCGCCGTCATTCTCCCCGTCGGGGGCGTGGTTTGCGACCAGCCTAAACCGGTGCCGGTAGCGCCAGCGGCCGTGCCGCGGAATGTGCTGGTGGTGGACGATGAGAGCGAGATCCGCGAGACCTTGGTCGAGATCCTGAGCCTCGACGGGCATCATGTTGAGACCGCTGCCTCCGGGCGCGAAGCGCTCGCACGGCTTAGCTCGGCTCGGTATGACGCGATTATCACCGACATTCGGATGCCCGATCTCGATGGCTGTGCGCTTTTTCAGGAAATCGAGGGCCATTGGCCAGCACTTGCCTCGAGGGTGGTTTTCATCACCGGCGACACGCTCACCCAAGCGCTGAGGGAGTTTGCCCGGGAAGCTGGGCGCCCGATCATCGAGAAGCCATTTTTACCGGATGACGTGCGCCGTACCCTCGCGGAGGTAGTGGGACGTGGGGAGCGAAGTGCCCTATAGTGCTCCAGAGGGCCTAAGCTCTGCCCTAGTCCGTCGATCCGAAAACCAGGCCGGGAGGAACAATAGGGCGATAGCGGCCAAGCCTATGGCGCTTGCGGTGAGAACATCGGGTTTGTAGACGTACAGGATCTCCTTTCCCACCAGGGCCAAGGGGATGTGGAAACAGAATGTCGGGAGGGAATAGCGTCCCAGTAAAGCCAAAGGGGCGCCGAAAAAACGAGGCAGTCTCTTGGGTGCAAAAGCGATGAGCAATGCGATCAAGCAGGCGATATTCACCAAACGCAGCGGCCCTAAAGTCCATTTACTTAACACCGCACTGGTTTCGGTCAAGCCCAGGAAAGACCAAAACCCGTGGCGCAGCCCGAAGAAGAATATCGCTACGACTACCGCTACCCTAAGTGCCAGCGGCGTGATCCGCCAAGGGCGGGCGCTTCGTTTGTACTCAAGGTACAACCCACCCAGACAGAGGCCACTGATCCAAAGTAACTGCCAGGCGAAGATATCGAACGAACCGAGCACGACTGGCCCAAAAGGTCTGGCCCATTGCTCGAAGGCGTGTTTGAGTCCAAACTGCGCTGCCAGCCACAACAGCACGCTTGCGGCCAAAATAGGCCACCAACCGCGGTCGTGGGTTACACCCAGGATCAGTGGTGTGAGCAAGAGACCGATGACGTAAATAGGCAAGATGTCGAAAAGCGCCGGCTGAAAGAGCAGCAAAAGGCTCGAGAGCAGGGCCGCCGATGCCGCTTCGCCATGCCAATCGTCGAAAATCATGGATACCGGACCAGCAGCGCTTAGTCCCAGCAAGCTAACCAGCAGGACCCCCCCCAGGAGCAGCCCCTGATGACACAGGTACACTTGACCGGCCCGCCGCCATACCCGCCGGCGCATGCCGAGATATCCGTCGCTAATAAAACGCTTTCCGTACACCAGGGCGGCTACAAAGCCCGAGAGCATAATAAACCCCTCCGCCGAGGTGGCGAAGCCGAAGGGCGACGCTGCCAGGTTAGAGAGCGGTGTTCCGATGTGGCAGGTGAGCATGACCACCAACAGAAACCCGCGCAGGGCATCGAGTCGTTGGTCGCGTTGGATAAGCGTTTGAGTCATGTAGGTACGAGTGCCTCCGAAATCAGATTTGTCACCTGTCTGCCCGTGGTAGCAGCGCATCGGCTCTAGCCGCTCTCACCAGCCCATAGCCGCCGGCACGCATCGTGTCTCCCGCGTTGCGCTTAGTCGGTATCCTCCGGGCGAGACGCACCCCATGGTGCCGGGAAACCCGCTCTCTTGCAAGGCCGGAGCAATTGGCGCAGTTTACCGTGAGCGTTAGTGAGCGACCCGCGGGGTCCCGGGCTAAGGCGCTACAAAAGGGGACATAGGATCTGTTAGGACCCGTACCCTGACAACAAAAGGGTCCGCGTATAAAATGTCCAAAGAATGATAATAAGATAACGATAAATTAACTGAAAAACCATGGCTCGCTACCCATCTGACCGTAGGGCAGATATCCCTCCGTGCACCGGGGTACTCCTGGTAAACGTTGGTACTCCTGAGGCGCCGACGCCCGCGGCGGTTCGGCGCTATCTTGCGCAGTTCCTTGCAGATCCGCGCATGGTCGAGCTTCCCCGTCTGCTGTGGTGGCCCCTTTTGTACGGGCTTGTGCTGCCAACCCGCGCCACGCGTTCGGCCGCTGCCTACAAAGCGATCTGGAGTGAATCGGGGTCGCCGCTATTGATGTTATCGGAGCGCTTGGCGGAAAAGCTGCAGCGCACACTGGAGCGTAAAGCTATGGATCGGGTGAAGGTGGCATTGGCGATGCGCTACGGCAAACCCACGATCGCGGCCGGTCTGGAAGCGCTGCGCATGGCGAATATGGAGCGTTTGCTGGTGTTTCCCCTGTATCCCCAGTACGCGGCCCCTAGCACCGGATCTGCGTTTGATGGCGTAACCGATTGCCTGAAGAGCTGGCGGCGATTGCCCGAGATCCGCCTGATCAATGGCTATCACGATCACCCGGCTTATATTCGGGCTCTGGTGAACTCTGTGCGCACCCAATGGGCCAAGGACGGGCAACCCGAACGGCTGCTTTTCTCCTTTCACGGCCTGCCCCAAAAATACGCGCTGGCCGGTGATCCCTACCGCTGGCAGTGCGAAGAGACCGCTAAGCTGGTGGCGGGCCAGCTCAAACTGGCGGATGGGGGCTGGGGGCTCAGCTACCAATCACGGTTTGGGCCCACAGAATGGCTTAAACCCTACACCGATCAGACCTTGCGAGAATGGGTGCGGGAGGGCATTAAAAGCGTCGCGGTCGTGTGCCCCGGCTTCACCGTCGATTGTCTGGAAACCTTGGAGGAAGTGAACATCCGCTACCGCCAGGTTTTTTTGGACGCGGGAGGAGAGAAATTCAGCTATATCCCCGCGCTGAACGAGAGCGAGGACCACGTCGATGCGTTGGTCGAAGTAGTGATGAAAAGGCGCGGGCGCGCGGCCTAGCGAGCGAAGGAATCCGTTTTAGTGTTCCGCGAGGCGCCTTGTGGAAGGGCCTGCTAGAGGCGCAGTGGTACCCGGGGGCATCGCTGGCTCGCAATGCTGGCTTCAGGCGAGGTAAAATCGCTGAGGGACGTCGCCCGAAAGGAGGGGTTGGACAGTAGCTACGTGAGCCGGATGGTCAACCGGACGACCCTGGCGCCGGACATCGTCTCGGCCATCCTCGACCGCCTCTGAATCCATTACCCAATGCTTAACCCCAACGCTTAGTAGACGTCGGTGCGTACTTTTCTCATCACGTTATTAGCAAGTGTCGTGGTTCTCGTGATCGTGGAAGTTGTATTGGGATGGACTCTCGATGCCGCTGAGATATCTTTCATTGTCCTGATCATCTTTGTGATCACGGTTGCGACTTCGAGGCTCATGGCCCGAGGTAAGAGGAATGGCAAAGATGCGAAGAACTGAGAGTTCCTTCTATGGTCTGGCTCGGTTCATGGGGATCGTGGCACTGCTCATCGTCTGGATAGAGGCCCGTGGCGCTAAGGACACCCAGCGCCTCGATTCCGATCAGCCCACCTCGCCCTTGGCCGTTGTGTGCCTGCCGGAGCGGCCCGTAGCGCATCCTGGCGAGTCGGTCGTGGTCAGAGCCTGGGTCGTAGACGTTTCCGGGAAGGCCCTCACCCAACCGCCCCGATGGATTTGGAGCGCATCGCTAGGAACAGCGGAGGGGACCGAGGCGGCGACATGGGCGCTGGGCAAGCCGGTTCTTGGCTCCACGGGCACCTTGCGAGCGACCGCCAAGGTAGTAGTGCAGGACCAGGCTCTCGGCCAAGGGGAGTGCGAGCTCCAGCTCTTGGTGTCTAAACCACCGGTTGCCGACCAGGCAGGAGCAGATCGATCCGCGCGTCTGAGCGGTAGGGCGCTGTTGCTTCTGACCTTAGCCATTTACACATAACCGAACACCTCTGAGAAGGTGCAATGTTCGAGGAGCATTGCGGCGAAGCGTTGCATGAGGGGGCGTAGGCGCTCCTCGGGCATCGTGGGTATGAGCCCGTAATGCATACAGCCTT
>JBOIEE010000196.1:0-8716 GCA_050740975.1 Gammaproteobacteria bacterium
TAGCAGCACGTCGTTGGCGGCCTTGAACGCTTGCAACAGACTGATGTCCGGCCCCAGTACCGACAGCAGTTTTTCATTCGGTATCGTGATCAGCGAATCGACGTATTTCGATAACTCGGCGATCCCGTCGGCCGCTACCTCCGCGCGTTTTTTGCCCTCGAACGGAAACGGTTTTGTGATCACCGCCACGGTTAAGATCCCCATCTCCTTGGCCACTTGGGCTACGACCGGTGCGGCGCCGGTTCCGGTACCCCCACCCATGCCGGCGGTGATGAATACCATGTCGGCACCTTCCAACACGTCCATTACCCGCTCACGGTCCTCTAATGCCGATTGACGCCCGATTTCCGGGTTTGCTCCGGCACCCAAACCTTTGGTGATATCAGCCCCAAGCTGCAAGGTGGTCCGCGATTTGGCATTGCTCAGTGCCTGGGCATCGGTATTGGCACAGACAAACTCCACCCCCTCGATATCCGCGTTAAGCATGTTTTGGACTGCGTTTCCGCCCCCGCCCCCGACGCCGATAACCTTGATAACGGCATTTTGACTGTAAGAGTCCATCGGTTCGAACATGGCATTTTCTCCCGCTTTATACATAGGTTGACGCACCGCAATTTAGGGCTTCTCCATAATTGAGCTATGAAGGAACCCTGAACTAGAAACTTCCCTGCAACCAGCTTTTCATCCGCTCCATTACTCCATTGAATCCGTTGTCCGGCCTTAGCACCTGCCCGTCGCCTCGCAGGCTTTTGCCCCCGAAACCGAGCAGTCCCACACCGGTAGCGTAAATCGGATTGCGCACGACATCGGCCAGCCCGCTGATGTTTTGCGGCATCCCGAGGCGTACCGGCATGTGAAAGATCTCCTCCGCCAGATCGATGACTCCTTCCATCCTGGCGCTCCCCCCCGTCAGCACCACCCCGGCGGCGATCAACTCCTCAAACCCGCTGCGCTTTAATTCCGCGTGGATCAAGGTGAACAGCTCCTCATAACGCGGTTCCACCACTTCAGCCAGGGTCTGACGAGCGAGCCGTCGCGGTGAGCGATCGCCAACGCTCGGCACTTCGATGGTCTCTTCGGGACGGGCAAGCTGAGTCAGCGCACAGGCGTATTTCAGCTTGATGTCTTCCGCGTTGTGGGTCGGGGTGCGCAGTGCTACCGCGATGTCATTGGTGACTTGATCGCCTGCGATCGGGATCACAGCCGTGTGCTGGATGGCGCCACTGCTGAATATGGCGATATCCGTAGTGCCTCCCCCGATATCGGCCAGGCATACCCCGAGCTCTTTCTCATCTTCGGTCAGCACCGCCTGGCTGGAGGCGATTTGCTGCAGGATGATGTCATCGACCTCCAGCCCGCAGCGCCGCACGCACTTGACGATATTCTGGGCCGCGCTAACCGCTCCCGTGACCATATGCACTTTAGCCTCAAGGCGCACCCCGGACATGCCGATCGGTTCCCGGATCCCTTCCTGCTGGTCGATCACGAATTCCTGCGGCAGGATGTGAAGGATCTTCTGATCTGCCGGGATGGCAACCGCTCGGGCGGCGTCGATCACCCGTTCGACGTCGCCCGGGGTGACCTCGGTGTCGCGGATAGCCACGATCCCGTGGGAGTTGAGACTGCGTATGTGGCTACCGGCTATGCCCGCAAATACGGAATGGACCTCGCAGCCGGCCATCAACTCGGCTTCTTCGATTGCGCGCCGTATCGACTGCACCGTAGACTCGATGTTGACGACGACACCTTTCTTCAATCCCCGGGAGGGATTGCATCCGATCCCCACAACTTCAACCTCGCCGCCCGGACCAAGTTCTCCCACGATGGCACAGACTTTGGATGTTCCGATATCCAGTCCAACAATCAAATTCTTATCAGCTCTTCTCACCACGTCTCCTAGCCATTTTCGTTTTGTGGCCGCCGCATGCGTACGGCGAATCCATTGGGATAACGCATATCCAGCAGCTCTACCTTGCGGGCGGGATCCCGGACGCGGTGAAGATTGGCGGCATATCGGCGCAGGCGCAGATCGAAATCATCGCGCCCTAAAATGACCGTGGGCCCGCCCGTCACTCCGAAGCTCCAGGCCCGCCGATCGCTCAGCTCCAGCCAATCCAGCCGTTTGCCAGTCGGGGCAAGTTGCCTCTCGATTTGGCGCATGCGCCCGAGTAGCAAAGCGGGCGTCTCCTCAGGACCGCGAAGCCTTACTAAGCCCTTGGGGTAGCTGCTTATCTGGGGGGCGAAAAGCTCTCCCTGTTCGTTGACTAAGGCCGCGTTACCCCAGCGCGCGGCGGCATGCTGTTCGTATACCCCGATCTGAAGAGCGGGGGGAGGCCATAGGCGCCGTACGCTCACATCGCGCACCCAGGGATGGCGCATGAAACCTTTCCTCAAGTGCTCTACCTTTAAGGCGAAGAAGCCGCCGCGGATCCCCTCGCTTGCGATCTGCTTCACCTCTTGTGGCGCAAGATGTATGAGATCCCCTTCTATCCGTACCTGACGGATCGGAAAGGCCGCCGGATCGGTCAGTGTCAACCCTCCCCAAGTCGCGGATCCCACGGCGCTTACGACCACCAATGCGCGTATGACTTGGGTGTATAGCACGGGCGATCTGTGCGCCTTGGGGGTAACCCGGCGATTGCGCCGTCCTCGCCGCATGGCGCGTGCCGGTGGTGCCATAGCCTTACCCATTGCCAGGCCCTACGTGCAATGACCGATCTCCAACGATCCTTACTTCGGGGATCAATCGCACGCCCTGTTTCGCTTCCACGGCTTGCGCCACGCGCTCGATCAAGGCTTCGATATCAGCAGCCGAGGCATCTCCGCCGTTGATAAAAAAGTTGGCGTGCTTTTCGGAAACGAAAGCACCACCGATGCGTGCACCTTTCAAGCCGGTTTCTTCTATCAATCGCGCGGCGCTGTCACCCGCAGGATTGCGAAATACGGATCCACAGCTCGCTTGCTGTATGGGCTGCTTGGCCAGGCGCTCGGCTAAAAGCTCCTTGATGCGTTGCCCTGTCTTTGCACCGGGATTGTGTTCCAGCTTCAGGTGAGCAGCGACAAACCACTCACCCTGTGGGCTGGAGACACTGCGATATCCGATCTGGTACTCATCCCGCTCGCGCACCCGCAGGGTCCCTTGGCGGTCGAGGGTTTCCACACGTTCCACATGGGTCCAGGTCTCGCCTGCGAAGGCACCCGCATTCATAGCCAGCGCGCCACCGATGGTTCCGGGGATCCCCGCCAGGAACTCACCGCCCGTTAACCCCCGTTTAGCGCTTAGCCGTGCCACCTTGGCGCAGGCTACACCTGCCTCGACGCGCAAGCGCTGTTGATCAAGGAATTCATGCCGGGTCAGTGCACTGAAGGTTTGGATGACGGTGCCTTTGATCCCACCATCCCGCACCAGAAGATTGCTCCCCAGGCCGAGCCAAAAGAGCGGCTCTTTAGGGGGAAGTTGTTGTAGATAGCACACCAGGTCATCGAGATCGGCCGGGATATAAAACCGCTCTGCCGGACCGCCCACGCGCCAAGAGGTGTGCTTGGCCATGGGTTCGTACAAGTGCAAGGTACCGCGCAGTTGCATGGTCGGAAGCTGACTATGCGGGGCTGCTGATCTCACGCGCTGTTGGTTCCCCGCAGGCCTACGCGCGGTGGCTGACTTTCTTGGGCTCCGCTCTCAAACAGGGCGAGGAGGCGAGAGACCATGCTTGCGATGTCCCCAGCGCCTAATGTTAAGAGCAAATCCCCTTCGCGAACGATTCGCGGAAGGGTATCGATGAGCTCAGCCGGATGGGAAACAAACACCGGATCGACTTTTCCCCGCAAGCGCACAGCCCGCGCCAAAGCCCTACCGTCAGCCCCGGGGATAGGCGGCTCGCACGCGGGATAGACCTCGAGCAGCAGCAGCACATCGACTTCGCTCAGCACCGCGGTAAAGTCCTCGAATAAGTCGCGGGTGCGGCTATAGCGATGGGGTTGAAAGGCTATGACGAGGCGCTGCCCGGGCCAGCCGGCGCGGATTGCTTTCAACGTGGCGGCGATCTCGGTGGGATGATGAGCATAATCGTCCATAAGCGTCACCGTCGCGCCGCCAATGCACAACTTGCCGCGAAGCTGTAAACGCCGACCCACGCCTTGAAACCTTCGCAATGCCAGACAGACGGCCGGTTCGGGGATCCCCAGGTCGCGGGCTATGGCAATCGCCGCTAAGGCGTTCAAAGCATTGTGCTTGCCCGGAAGATTAAGCTGTACATCCATACAGTCATTGCGGCCGGAGTTAAGCACTTTAAAATGCGTCACCGGACCGCTTTGGGTGATATCCGTAGCCTGGATGTCGGCGTCCTTAGATGTCCCGTAAGTCACCACTGGTTTCGAGAGATGCGGAAGGATCGCCCTGACGTTTGGGTCATCCAGGCAAACTACGGCCAGGCCGTAGAAGGGCAAGCGCTGCAGGAACTCGACAAAAGCGTGCTTAAGCCGCTGCATATCGCCTTCATAGGTCTCCATATGGTCGGCATCTATATTGGTCAGCACGGCCATCACTGGCTGCAGATGCAAAAAGGAGGCATCGCTTTCGTCGGCCTCGGCGACCAGAAACCGGCTTTCGCCGAGCCTTGCATGGCTTCCGGAGCTCAATAAGCGCCCCCCGATGACGTAGGTGGGATCGAGTCCGCCTTCCGCGAGCAGGCTGGCGATTAAGCTCGTGGTCGTAGTTTTGCCGTGGGTGCCGGCGACGGCGATTCCGTGGCGGAAACGCATCAGCTCAGCAAGCATTTCCGCCCGCGGGATGACGGGGATCCGCCACTCACGAGCGCTGGAAATTTCCACATTGTCCGCAGCGACGGCGCTGGAGATCACCACCACGTCGCTGCCGCGCACTTGCTGGGCGGCATGCCCTTGGTAACAGGTTACGCCGAGAGCCTGCAAGCGCTCGGTCAAGGTATTCTGGTGCAAGTCCGATCCGGAGACCTGGTAGCCCAGGTTGGACAGCACCTCTGCGATACCGGCCATACCGGCGCCGCCTATGCCCACGAAATGAATGCGCCGTACACGTCCCATGGGGTGGCGCATCATCTCAGCCATAGGTAAGCTCCATGCACTGTTCGGCGACCGCTCGCGTGGCATCCGGCCTAGCCAAAGAGCGGGCTCGTTCCGCCATGGTGATTAGGCGCATCCTGTCGGCAAACAAATCACGCAGCAGTTGTGCAAGTCCGACGGCGCTCAAGTCACTTTCGGGAACGACCATCGCCGCCCCTGCGGCCACCAGATGACGCGCATTTGCGCTTTGGTGATCGTCCACGGCGTAGGGAAAGGGGATCAGTATGGCCCCTATCCCTGCCGCGGTCAGCTCACTCAAGGTCAGAGCCCCCGCGCGGCAGATCACCAGATCCGCCCAGGCGTAGGCTTCCTGCATATCCTCAAGGAAGGATCGGACTTCGGCGTCGAGCCGATAGTCGGTGTAGCTGTTTTCGGTGCTCTCTCGATCGGCCAAGCCACTTTGGTGGCGGATGGCTAGTTTTTCTCCCTCAAGGAGCGCCAATGCCTGGGGCACGACCCGATTGAGCGCGCGTGCACCCTGACTACCGCCGAGCACCAATACCCGGATCCGCTGTTTGGGATCGGTGAGCAAGCGCACGTGGGGGAGCGGAAGCTCGCAGAGCACCGCCCTCACCGGGTTGCCGGTACATATCGCGTTGCGCTGGCGAGGAAAGGTTTGGGGAAACGCCTCAAGCACCCGGGTAGCGATCCGGGCCAGCAGCTTATTGGTCATCCCGGGGATCGCGTTTTGCTCGTGAATGAGCAGCGGTATGCGCATTACCCACGCGGCCACCCCACCGGGGCCGGTCACGAATCCGCCCAGACCCAGCACCACGGCTGGGCGGTTTCTGACCAGTACATTCAATGCTTGCACTAAGGCCCGCAGGAGTTGCCAGGGCGCCAGCAGATAACTTTTTAGCCCTTTTCCGCGAATGCCTTGCACCGAGATCGTCAGAAGCCGCAAACCGGCCTGGGGCACCAGCCGTGCTTCCAAGCCTCTGCGGGTCCCCAGCCAGAGCAGAGGGATCCCGCGTTCCCGCAAATAGGATGCTACCGCCAGCCCGGGGAAGACATGCCCTCCGGTGCCCCCGGCGATGATGAGGATCGGCTTAAGCGCTTGCATGGCCTGGCTGCGGGGTAAAGCCGCTGTGGGTTCTGGCCCGCGTTTCGTGATCCACCCGCAGCAACAGTGCGATGGCCATGCCGGTTACGACCAAACTGTTGCTCCCATAACTCACCAGGGGCAAGGTCAGGCCCTTGGTGGGCAGCACGCCCATGTTGACCCCCATGTTGATAAACGCCTGCAACCCTAGAAGAATGCCAACGCCGTAGGCGAGGTAGGCGCCAAACGCCCGGCCGGCGCGCTCGGCCTTAACGCCTATGAGCAGCGCGCGACAGGTGATAAAGGTGAACAGCCCGATAACCCCGCCGCTACCTAAAAGCCCCAACTCCTCCGCCACCACGGCGAAGATGAAATCGGTATGCACCTCGGGCAAATAGAAGAGCTTTTGCACGCTGTTTCCAAGGCCCACCCCCAACCATTCGCCACGGCCGAAGGCGATCAGTGCTTGGGTGAGTTGAAAGCCGCTGTTATAGGGATCCGACCACGGATCCATAAACGACATCAGTCGCTGTAGACGGTAGGGGGCCAACACGGCGGTAGCAGCCAGGGCGGATGCCCCAAGAACGCCCCAAACGGCAAAGCGGACGAGGGAAACACCGGCCAGATAGCCGGTACCCAAGACGCTCCCGAACAGCACCACAACGGCGCCGTAATCGGGTTCTAAAAGCAGTAAGAGGCCCATCGCGGCGAGCAGGACCAGGGGCTTCAGGAAAGACAGGCCACCGTCGTGGCGCTGCGCCAGATAGCCCGCGAGTAAGACGATCGCCGCGAGCTTAGCCGGCTCGGACGCTTGCAGGGCGATGGGTCCCAGGGCGATCCAACGCTGACTCCCGTTGACCTCTTTGCCCAAGCCGGGGAGAAAAACTAAGCCGAGCAGGAACACCGCCGATAGCGCGAGGAAAAGGCTGCTGCGCTGCCAGAACAGGAGCGGGAGCCGAGTCACGACCAGAATCAGCACAAGCGCCAAGGAAGCAGCGCCCAGTTGGCGCCAAAAGTAATAAAGCGGCTGTCCCATCTCGCGATCCGCAATGGGCATGGAAGCCGATGTCACCATTACCAAGCCTAAGCCTACGATAAAGGTCACGCAGGCGATAAGGGCCATATCCCAAGGGGCCTGAGGTTTCGCCTTCTTAATACCCTTTTTTAACGGTACTGCATGCGTCATGTCATGCCACCCCCAACTGGTTTTTCACTTCGCGCATGAACATCTGCCCGCGGTGGGCGTAATCGTTAAAGAGATCAAAGCTGGCGCACGCGGGCGAAAGCAACACCGCGTCGCCTGCTTGCGCCAAGCCCCTTGCAAGTGATACCGCGTCGCCCATATCTGAGGCTTTTTCCACGGGAACCATCCCTTGGAAGGCCCGAGCGATGGCTGGCCCATCCCGGCCCAATACGACCACCGCGCGCACGGAGCCTTGGGAGGCTGCGGCCAACTCGGCGAAATCTGCTCCTTTCGCGATCCCCCCAGCGATGAGGACGATGCGCCGGTTCTCGGCCAAGCCCAGGATCGCGGCGCGGGTAGCCCCAACGTTCGTGCCCTTGGAATCGTTGTACCAATCCACGCCCCCGTCCCCAGCAACCCACTGGCAACGATGCGGCAGCCCCCGAAACTCCCTCAAGGCGTGAAGCATGCCGGGCCTGGGGAGATCCGCTGCAGTGCCCAAAGCGAGTGCGGCCAATGCATTGGCGACGTTGTGCTTACCCACAAGCCGCAACTCCGATACCGGCAATAGGGGATCCCCGCCGTGGTAGATCCATTCCATTCCCCTTTTTCGGCGTAGGCCAAATCGCTCCTCCCCAGAGTCCGCTAGCGAAAACCACAGCTGGCGCCGGCCCGGTATAGCCATGCGCGCCACCACCGGGTCATCGCCATTCAGCACCATCGCGCCCTCGCCGTTGAAAATGCGTTGCTTGGCACGCGCGTACTCGCGAAAGCTCAAGTGACGGTCCATATGATCGGGGGTCACGTTGAGCACTGTCGCCACCGCCGCATTCAGCGAGTGGGTAAGCTCGAGCTGGAAGCTGGAGATCTCGAGCACGTAAAGCGCGGGCTCTGGTGGCCCAAGCAACTCTAAGGCGGGTATGCCGAGGTTTCCGCCACAACGGGCATCGACCCCCCCCGCGCTCGCCATCTCCGCGACCAGGGCGGTCACGGTGCTTTTTCCGTTGGTACCGGTGATAGCGAGAACCGGGGCACGCGCATGGCGCGCGAAAAGCTCGATGTCCCCGAGCACTTCTACGTCTGCGGCCAGCGCCCCTTGGATCGCGGGTTCGGCCGGGGAAATGCCCGGGCTTAATATCACGCGTTTGGCTTCAGAGATAAGGCGGCTGTCAAACCCGCCTAAACTAAGCGCGGTGTCCGGTTGCTCCGCGAGTAGTTGGTGGTACTGAGGCGGAAACTCCCGGCTATCCGTGATGGCAAACTTCACCCCCTGGCGGTGCAGAAAGCGGGCACAGGCAAGGCCGGTCACTCCCAAACCGACGATGACTGTGTCGAAGGTGTGTGCGGCGTTGGGTGGCTTTGCTGGCACTTGCTGCAACATAACGCTAGCG
>JBOIEE010000197.1:0-4324 GCA_050740975.1 Gammaproteobacteria bacterium
GCCGCTGGCCCATCAGTGCGATATCGCGCTTGTGTAAAAGCCTTTCGATCTCGACCATAATGTCTTGCGACAGTTCCAGATCGACAGCGCCGGCAGTCTCTTCAATTTGGCGCGGATGCCGCGCCCCGACGATGACTGCGGTGACCTCAGGCCGCCGCAGCACCCAAGCGATCGCGAGATGAGCGACGGGATGGCCGGTTTTTTGGGAGAGCGCCGTCAACCCCGCGACGAAATCCAAGTTGGCGCTAAGCTCGGGCTCCTGGAAGCGCGCACCCTTACGGCGCCAATCATGAAGCGCTTGTAGCGACTCCCGCGTGTACTTGCCGGTTAAGAGACCATAAGCCATAGGACCGTAGGCTACGACACCGATCTCGTACTGTTTGCAGAACGGGAGGATTTCTGCTTCCACCGCGCGATCGAGCAAGCTGTATGAAGGCTGCAGCGAGGCGATTGGATGGATCTTGTGCACACACTCCATCTGTTGGACGCCGAAATTCGATACCCCGCCGTAACGGACTTTACCTTGTTGAATAAGGCGATGGATAGCCTCCCAAGCTTCTTCAATATCCTCTGCCAGGTTTGGCCAATGGATCTGATAGAGATCAATGACGTCCGTCCCCAGTCGCCGCAAACTGTCCTCGGCTTCTTTCTGAATGCTTGCGGCGCTCAGCCGGCCAAAGACCGACTGGCTTTCCCCCTCCCAAACGAGCCCGCACTTGGTAGCAACAATGACCTGGTTGCGCCGGCCTCGGATCGCACGGCCGACGACTTCTTCGCCATGTCCAAGGCCATACGCCGGCGCGGTGTCGATCCAGTTGATACCCAGGTCCAGCGCCCGCTGTATGGTGGCGATCGAGTCCGCATCGTTCTGCGGACCCCAACCGTAATCCCAGGGCCCTCCGATAGCCCAGGTGCCGAGCCCAATGATGGTTAAGTGCAGATCGGTTTTGCCGAGCGCTCGGGTCTGCATTCCGACTTCGTGCCCTAGAGAGATAGCGATTATTGTAGTCATAGAGGTGCTCATCCGATACCCAGAGCGAGCCGCATCGTGCCCTGAAAGCGAAAGACGAAGGTTTGACAGCGGCTAGGTAACTACGGCGCGCTCATTCTCCGCGCGCGGCAACATTTGTGCGTACGAACGGGAGCGATCGCTAACAGCCAAGCCCAAGTATCATCGCTTTAACCCAGGCCACCTTCTGGCGGTGCTCCTGTTCTCGGGCATGGTCGTTGAGAACGTCTTCGTCGAGAAATATGGGCTCAGCGTTCGGCAGACGATCCAGCCTTAGGGCGAGATCGCGCGGCCTGGGCAGGGGCCAGAAGACGACCCGAGCCGCAGGTGCATCGAGCTGCCCCTATTCGCCCAGCTTACTGCACGACCACCCCGGTTGGGTCCTGCCCCAGGGGGCCTTGCTTGGTGCGGCCGAAGTCGCTGAGGAGGCGGCGCACGCCGGTCGCCGGGTCCACGCGGAATAACGCGCCTTTGGACTCGGTCCCGGCATCGATACTGGTCACGAAGATCTCCCCCGATGATCCGACCGCCACGCCAACCAACGACAGGGGACCCTCCGGTTCCTCCGGCCCTTGCGCGGGGTCACCGAAATCACTCAGCAGGCTGCGCGTACCCTTCCCCGGATCCACACGAAAGAGCGCGCCCTTGGACTCGGTCCCGGCGTTGGGATCGGTGACCAAGATCTGCTCGGAAGCCTCAATCGCAACACCGAAAGGATCGGCCCCTTGCGGGCCTTGGCCTGGGTCACCGAAGTCACTGAGCACGGTGCGTGCGCCACTGCCCGAGTGCACACGCCACAGGACGCCTTTCGCATCCGTTCCGGCACTGGTATCGGTGATGAGGATCTGGCCTTTGCCATCCACCGCCACACCCCCGATACCGCTGTTCGGGCTATCTTGGGGGACGCCGAAATCACTCAAAATCGTGCGGGCACCGTTCTTGGGGTCCAGGCGAAACAGGGCCCCTTTGGCATCTGTCCCGGCGCCTGGGTCGGTGACCAGGATGAAGCCCTTCGGTTCCACGGCGACACCGAATGGATTCATCCCCTCTGCGCCTTGCGCAGGGTCACCGAAGTCCCTTAACAGGCTACGGGTCCCGGTCCCTGGATCGATTCGGAAGAGTGCGCCCTTGGACTCGGTCCCGGCGTTGGGATCGGTGATCACAAGCTGGCCCGACGCCTCCACCGCCAGCCCGAAGGGATCTACCCCCTGGGGGCCTTGAGCTTCGTCCGCGAAGTCGCTCAGCAGGGTGCGCCCTCCTTTTGCTTGGTCGACACGGAAGAGCTTGCCATCCCCCTTTGCTTCCAAGTCAGCGGGGTCAACGACCAGGAGGGCATCGGCTACGGGCGGCGGTTTGCAGGCCCCGATAAGAGCGGCCAAAAAACTGATGGCCAATCGCAACATCGTGGTCATAGCGGGGGTTCGCGTGGCGCGAGCATTCGTCGCTGCGGGTGTGGGGCGTTGAAATATCCGTCGCATCTTCTTTTCTCCTGGCGGATAACAAGGTCAGCCTATAGTCCTGCGGCACAAGAGTCAAACAGCCGTCGGTCGGCAGTGACCCACTGGTGGCGATGCTCTGGTCTAAGAAGCGCTTAAGACCGCTGGTGGATGTGAGCGAGGCCAAAGAATAGACTGTGGCGATTTGATCCAAACGCGTTACGTAATCTGCATGAAGCTCGCAACATCCCTACTTGTCATTGTGCTCATCGCCGTCGGCGCACTGTTGTTTCTTGGTGGGCTGCTGATCGATCGGCGACCTAATGCCGAGCTTTGCAATGCCGCCTATGCGCTAGTCAAGCGGCAGATCCCGAACGATGCCGTGCGGCGAGAAGGGGAGTGCCTGGTTACCGGCTCCGGCGTCCTCCCATACCGCTCACGGGGCCTACAGCACGGCGACTTCGCGGGAAACGGAGGCGCCGCCGATCGCTTACGAAGCAAAGGTGGCCTTTGACGGCAAGACGTATCACTTGTGTTCGCTAAGATCCCTAGAACGGAAGCAGGAATTCTCCCATCACCCGCTCTGCGGCAAGCGCAAGCGGAGCAGGCCTTGAGCGATACGAATGTCAAAGCTGTATAAGACCGCGAAGACTCCCACTCACCGCGTATATTCTGGCAACGACTTCGCGGGGAAGAACAATTGTCGTTGAACATGATGCGGCGTTGTGGCGTTTGGGCAGTTGCCTCCGGCAGACCATGTGGTGTTCTCTATATTGGATGCACCTCTTGCACGCTGCGACGTTTCTCAGTGACAGGGCTTTCCTGAGCTGATTTGCCGACTCGGGGGGAAGCGCGATCTATCGTGCTGTGATCGGGGCCCTGTAAACCTGGTCGCACCAGTCCCGCAACCCTTATCCCGAGCAGACGCAGCCTGCGATCCAGTGTCACCCGTTTAAGGCAGGCGCGCGCCGCGGAGCGGATCGCCTCGGCATCGGCGATCGCCCGCTCGAGCGTAACCGCGCGGGTCAGGGTGCGGAAATTTTCATAGCGAAGCTTAATGCCGATGGTTTTAGCGAGGTAGCCTTTGCGCGAGAGATCTCCGCTCAAGCGCTGAGCGAGCTCGAAGAGTATCTGGGTGAGGGTCTCACGATCGCCTCGGGGATGCAGGTCGCGCTCGAACGTTACCTCACGGCTTAACGATTTGGGCTCCCGCGCGCTGAGCACAGGGCGCTCGTCGCGCCCATAGGCGGCATCCAATAGCCAGTTTGCGTAGCGTTTACCAAAGGTTTCGACCAGCGTCTCCTCTGCTGTGGCGGCAAGCTCCCCAATGGTTCGGATCCCGAGGGCCTCGAGCTTGGCGCTCGCTCTCGGACCGATGCCGTTGATCGTGCGTGTCGGTAACGGCCAGATGCGGGTGGGCAGATCGCTCAGCGCGAGTACGGTCAAACCGTCCGGTTTCTCGAGATCCGAGGCGAGTTTGGCGAGCAGCTTGTTGGGCGCGAGGCCGAGCGAGCAAGACAAGCCAGTGGCAAGCCGGACCCTGTCCTTGATTCTCTGGGCAAGCTCGATGGCTTCACCGGGAACATTGGTCAGATCGATAGTGATCTCGTCGATGCCGCGGTCTTCGATTCTCGGCGCAATTTCGGCCACCGCCGCTTTGAAGAGGTGCGAATAGCGTCGGTATTCCTCGAAGTCTGCCGATAGCAAAACAGCTTGGGGAGCGAGGGCCGCGGCTTTCATCAGACCCATGCCGGAGTGCACGCCCAGGGCGCGCGCCTCATAAGTCGCGGTGGTCACGACACCCCGGCCGACATACTTTCCTAAAGAGGGAAAGCCCCGCTTCTCTTTACCTTGCACTTGCGCATTTCGAAGCTTGCCA
>JBOIEE010000198.1:0-3863 GCA_050740975.1 Gammaproteobacteria bacterium
ACCCTGGGTATTCTGCCAGCGTCGAATGCGTTCCGTCACCACTGATGAAGACGGAGCGGTAAGTCCGCGGCGTGGAGTTCGTCCTTGGCATTGAGCTGCGCGCTCAAGATCTGCGGCAAATCCGACTCCGAGTCCTCCATCGTGGTATCACGCCTTTCGGTTGGATGGATTACTTCGCGAGTTATGTTTAGCCTCGTTGTTTTAGTTATCACTGTTTGATAACATCAAAACAATGATTGAGAACTTTGGCAACCGCCTTGCCGAAGATCTGTTCTATGACAGAACCTCGAAAGAGGTGCGTGGATTTTCTCCAGAGGTGAAGCGAGCGGCACGGCGTAAGCTTCTCTATTTGCACGACGCCGCCGAGCTCGTGGACCTGCGAGTGCCGCCCGGAAACCGGCTGGAAGCCTTGAAGGGGAGGCTGGCAGGCTATTACTCGATCCGGATCAACGATCAGTGGCGCATCCTCTTCCGATGGGAGGGCGGGAATGCTAAAGACGTTCAGATTGTGGATTATCACTGAATTTGGTGCATAGGGGTTTTGGTTACGAAGCAGCCCAAGAATCCGTTCCATCCCGGCGAAATCCTTCTCGAAGAGTTTCTCAATCCCGCAGGCATTACCCAAACGGCGTTCGCCAAGAAGCTCGGCTGGACCCGCGCGCGCCTGAACGAACTCATCAAGGGGAAGCGTGGCATTACAGCCGAGGCCGCCCTGGATCTGGCCGAGGCCCTGGGAACGTCCGCCAAGCTCTGGATGAACCTGCAGGCGAGCTACGATCTCGATCTCGCGATGAAACGCCGCAAGGCCGCATGACTCCGGCGACTCCTCGAACGCGAGCCCGCGCCCGCGGACGCGCGGAGCCGTGGCGGCCGGAGAGCAGACTGTGCACCGGCTGCCGCGGTAGGAAGGTGACATCGCGCGCTGCATGCTCGAGCAGCGAGCTCCGCGACGCTTGCATACGCGCCGCGCCGGGACTCCGGCAGCGTCTCGCGGGTGTGGCGGACGCCTTTCGAGCGACCGAGAGCCGTGACCGAGAAGCTCATTCGGGTCCCTCGTCACGGCAGTCGCAACAAACCCACCGCGGGCGATTGGGGGGGAACGCATTTGACCATGATTTCTGACCATGTTAGCCTGCTCGCCATGGAAAGCATTCCGGTGTCGAAATTCAAGGCTACCTGCCTCGCGGTCCTCAAGCGTGTGAAACGCACAGGCCGGCCCGTGTTGATTACGCGCTTCGGCCAACCGGTCGCTGAGGTAATTCCACCACAACGGCGAGCCTCCCGGTCTGATTGGCTCGGTGCCATGGCGGGGCGCGTCGAGATCTCCGGCGATGTCGTCGCACCAGCCGTGGACGCGAGGGTCTGGGCGGCGATGAGCCGTTGAGGCTGCTGCTCGACACGCATATCTGGATCTGGAGCCTCGCGGAGCCCAGCAGGCTGAGCAAGCGCGTACGGACAGCTGTCACCCGGCCAGAGAACGAGCTTTGGGTCTCGCCGATCAGCGTCTGGGAGCTTTTGGTCTTGGCCGAGCGTGGCCGGGTGAAGCTGGATGGCGAGCCTCACAGATGGGTCGCGGAAGCGCTCGCCACTACCCCGGCACAAGAAGCCGTTTTGACCTTTGAAGTGGCGATTCGTAGCCGCGAGGTAATGCTCACTCACCCCGACCCGAGCGACCGTTTCCTGGTGGCCACCGCGCTGGTGTACGACCTTACCTTGGTCACGGCAGACGACTCGCTCATCGAAGCAAAGCCCTGTCCGATCCTGGCGAACCGCTAGCCGCAGTGAGGAGGCTCGGTGGATGGTTCTTGTCGTCACGGAGCTGGGCGTCTGCGAGCTGCTCGACGCCTAGCCCCCACGTATTCCATGGCTGGGATCTTTTGCCTGTCCACTAGCTATATAGTGAGCGGGTACGTGCCCGAATATCTCTACGAGAGGGGTAGGCTCATACACCAGCCTGCCGTTAGCCGAGCTCCAGCGCCTCAGCCACATCAACGAGCGGGCCCGCGCAGCGGGGGGTTCGGAGGACTTCTCGCAGCGGATCCGTGAAGGCTTGCCCGCGCCGCGTGAGCTGCGCTCCCTGCTGAGATAAGTTCAAGAGCGCTGATGATTGTTAGGGCGGTTACGGACTCGTCCGTTTAATCGTGCACGGTAAGATAGCTGCTATTATAGTACCTTATCTCACAAGGAGAACGAAGAGATGAACATCACTGGCAATAAAGACCGTTCGAGGTTCTACACTGTCGTGCTGCTCATTGCCGCAGCCCTTGGCTTGAATGGCTGCGCCAGCCTAGGGGAGGGCATCGCCAGGGCCGCACTGAAGGGGAACGACGAGAAAAAAGAAGACACCCGCCAGTGTTCGATCCGAGGGCCCGCCTTCAGAGGGATTGTGGGGGACATGGAGCGCCAGGGCTCAGTCCAGGGTTCCTCCGGGCCGCGGGCCCGTAAACTCAAGGTCCTGATGGTCCATGGCATCGGCACCCATCTCCCCGGCTATTCGACCATGCTGGCGGAAAACCTGGCCCGCGCCCTGCGACTGGACGTGGTGGCGAACCAGACGAAAGAGATCCTTCCCGAAACGCCTCGGCTTTTTCCAGGAGAGAAGCTCGGCATTGTCAGAGTGAATCGGTTTACGAACAAGGGCGGCACGCGCGAGATGCTGTTCTACGAGCTTACCTGGTCGGGGATCACCGAGCCCGATAAGCAGTTGATCGCCTACGACGATTCTGGAGAATACTCCTTCAGGCGGGCGGGCCTAAACAACACGATGAAGACGTTCGTAAACAATTATTTCCCCGATCCCCTGATCTACTACGGCGATGCCCACGAGCGGATCCAGTCGGCGGTTCTGCAGACCTTCTGTTGGGCGTTGTCCGGGGATTGGGAGGATCTCCAGGAGCGCACCGCATCTGTGTGCGATCCGTCTAAGTTACCCCTGGATCGTTTGGTCGGCGACGATTATGTATTCATCAGCCACAGTCTGGGCAGTCGCATCGTGACCGACGCGCTGCAGCGGATCGCCGGGCTTCCTATGGACGAAAAAGTCCGAATGACTCTGCCCGGCAAGCGCTGGCTGGCAGCGCTGCGCGACAAGGAGTTCAAGGTGTTCATGCTCGCCAATCAACTGCCACTGCTCCAGCTAGGGCGGGCCGCCCCCGAGATCGCTGGGCAATTCGATGAATACTGCACGGCTACGGGGGCGAAACGAGATCAGCGCGTGTTCAAGCGGCTCAACGTCGTCGCGTTCTCTGACCCGAACGATATCTTGAGCTGGGCGGTAGAGCCGGATTACGTAGAAAAGAACGTGGATTCGCGGGTGTGCCCGACCATGGTGAACGTCATTATCAACGTGGCCGAAGTGAAGGATATTTTTGGGATCACCCAGGTTGCCAACCCGGGCGAAGCACATTCGGGTTACGACCGTGACGAACGTGTCCTTGGGCTCATCGCCAACGGGATCGGCAACGAGCGGGTCCACCCGCTGGTGAAGCAGCGTTGCACCTGGGTGGAGACGCGGTAGTTTAAATTACGTTCAGATCCAACCCCCTTTCGTGCGCACCGGCTCTTCCGGTGCGGCCCATTCCATGATGCCCCAGGTTAGCAGGCCACCGACCAAGGCGCCTGCACGCCGCTTCAGCCGGTGGCACACTTGTGGACCCGTAAGTTGCCAAACATGCTAATCCTCGCACCAGGGCTCCGTCAAAGTCGCCCCGCTTCGTTTCGTCTCGGACCGACAGCCAAAGCCTTGGCAGCGTCAAGCTCAGACCCGTCAACAAGGCTAAAATTGTAGAAAGAGGAGATAACGGTATTTCTCGGCGCAAGAAATTGGAACGCCGAGCCGGGCTAGACAATCCGTCACCTTTACC
>JBOIEE010000199.1:0-4336 GCA_050740975.1 Gammaproteobacteria bacterium
GCTGAAGGTAAAACGCCTGTGTTGGTGGCCTGTGAGACGCGCGGGGAGCGGGCCGGTTTCCTGGCCATGGAGGTGCTCGAGTCTGTCTCCAAGGCACAGGTGGCCGCTTTCGCCACGGGTCGTTTGAGGCCCGAGCAGACGGTCTTTACCGATGCGTTCTCGGCATTGACTAAACCCATCGGGCCAGCGCTCCTGCACCAAAAAGCGGGCACACGCTTCATCGCTCGCGAAGCGTTTCTGCCATTCGAAAAAACTGATCTCTGCTCTCTTCATGGCTATCCTCGCTTTCTCGTTCAATTACAATCCATTAGATCACAGAGACTGAGAATAGTGTATCAACACGTACTTCTCCTACGAAGAATTACAATTACGTCCGTCATACAAAGAGGTAATACTTCAGGCTGCTTCGCGTGTCGCGAAGGTCTGGCTGTCTCCCCCGGAGCCTGTCTATAATGGGTTCGATCTGCGGGTAGCCCCAGCAGAGGCGCCGAACACAAGAAGGGTCAAACGCAAGAACGATGGAGTTCAAGGACTATTATAAAATCCTCGCTGTCGAGCGGACGGCCTCGGACGGCGAGATCAAGCGGGCTTACCGCAAGCTCGCCCGCAAATACCACCCGGACGTGAGCAAGGAGCCGGATGCCGCGGAGCACATGAAGGAGGTGAACGAAGCCTACGAGGTGCTCAAGGACCCGGAGAAGCGGGCCGCCTACGACCGGCTCGGCAGCGGCTTTCAGGCCGGTCAGGAATTCCACCCGCCACCGGGCTGGGATGCGGGCTTTGAGTTCCGCGGCGCCCCCTTCGGCGAGGCGTTGGGCGCCGATTTCAGCGATTTCTTCGCCACCCTGTTCGGCGGCGGCGCCGGAGTGAGGCGCGCGGGCGCGTTCCGCGCCCGTGGCGAGGACCACCACGCCAAGGTGCTCATCGATTTGGAAGACGCCTTTCGCGGCGCGAGCCGGTCCGTCACCTTGCGCGCCCCCGAACTGGACAAGCAAGGCCAGCTTGTCACACACGAGCGGACGCTCCAAGTGCAGATCCCGAAAGGCGTCCGCGAAGGGCACCTCATCCGGTTAGCCGGGCAAGGGTCGCCCGGTCTAGGGGGAAGCCCCGCCGGCGACCTTTACCTCGAGATCCATTTCAAGCCCCATCCTTTGTACCGCGTGGATGGGCGGGACCTCTATCTAACCCTGCCGCTCGCGCCCTGGGAAGCCGCGCTCGGGGCCAGGGTTAAGGCGCCGACGCCCTCCGGCGCGGTCGAGGTCAAGGTCCCGCCCGGGTCTCAGGGCGGGCGCCGGCTCCGGCTCAAAGGCCGCGGGATCCCCGGCGCTCCGCCCGGGGATCTCTATCTCCTGCTGGAGGTGGTCCTGCCGGCTGCGGACAGCGAGCGCGCGAAGCAACTGTATCAAACCCTGGCGCGGGAGCTCGCCTTCAATCCGCGCCGGGCACTCGGGGTGTGAAGGGTGACGGAAGAAGACATCGTCACAGGCGTTCTGATCAGCGAGGAAGGCGCCTTGTCGCTCGAGGAGATCGCCTATGCCTGCGGGGCCGAGGCGCAGTGGATCGTCGAGCTCGTAGAGGTCGCCATCCTGGTGCCACAAGGCGCCGAGGTCGCCGCCTGGCGCTTCGGGGCGGCGGATCTCATGCGCGCCCGAAGGCTCGCGCGGCTTCAGCGGGACTTCGGGGCGAGCACGGAGGCGGCCGCCGTGATCCTAGACCTCCTCGACGAGATCGAGCGGCTGCGCGCACAACTGAGGCGGGCGGGAATGGAGATAGGTTGAGGGACCGAAATGAACCTCGCCGATTGGCACCGCCATTCCTTTCGGAACCGGTTGCAATCGCTCCTGCTCGTCGGTTTCATAGCGGGTTTCATGGGGCTCGCCGAGTTTTAGAATCAAAGATGCACGTCCACCAGCGTAGACGTCATCGAAAAATTTAGTAATGCCCTCAGTCATCTCCACAAGCGTCACAACCTTCGAGGGCCACCAAGCTCGGGTACATCTCTGCCCAGCGACGATACCTATTGTTTTCCAGTGGCTTCCGTAGGGGACACAACCAACTGTATGTTGATCGAGGGATTGGCCATCTCACGATGCCCGTCGTGCCACCTAGGTGGGTTCTTGGGGCGCCACGCAACGTCACTTCCCGTGCTCCTTCGCGGCTACAACACCTTCACCAGCGCGGCCATCGCGCCCACGGCCACCACCAACATCGCGCCCAACTTGATCGTCATGCGATACTCAAGGTCTTTCATGTCACGCTTGAGTGAGGTCTCCAGCTCTTTTATGTCGCGCTTGAGCTCGACCCGAAATTGCTCGATCTTGACATCAAGCTCTTTTATGTCGTGCTTGAGCTCGGCACGAAACTGCTCGATCTTGACATCAAGCTCCTTGATATCGCGTTTGAGCGCAGCCTCCCCTTCCTTAATGTCGCGTTTAACCTCGACGACGTCCTGTTTCGTAGCCAGGCTTTCTTGTACGAACTCCGCTTCAGCGGCGGCCAGGGCCTCGGCCTGCTGCTCGGTGAACCCGGCCTCCTTAAGGCGTTTAGCAAATTTGAGGGTGTCGAAGGGGATGGCGTTCATAGACTGGAGATGATCGCGTTGATCAGTTTCCTGCGCTCGCCCGCCGATCACGCTTTCGGGACAGTCACACCTGTTTGCCCCTGGTACTTGCCGCCGCGGTCCTTGTAGGAGGTCTCGCAGATCTCATCGGCTTCTATAAACACCACCTGGGCCACGCCTTCGTCGGCGTATATCTTGGCCGGCAAGGGCGTGGTGTTGGAAAACTCCAGGGTCACATGGCCTTCCCACTCCGGCTCGAGCGGAGTCACATTGACGATGATCCCGCAGCGCGCGTAGGTCGACTTACCCAGGCAGATGGTTAATACATTGCGTGGGATGCGAAAATACTCCACCGTGCGGGCCAAGGCGAACGAGTTGGGTGGGATGATGCACACATTGGACTTGATATCCACAAAGCTGCGGGCATCGAAAGCTTTTGGATCCACGATGGTGGAGTTGATGTTGGTGAACACCTTGAACTCATCGGCACAGCGTATGTCGTAGCCGTAACTGGAGGTGCCGTAGGAGATCAGGCGCTGGTCTCCTTGGCTTCGGATCTGCGTCGGCTCAAACGGATCGATCATCCCCATCGCATCAACCATGCGGCGGATCCATTTGTCCGATTTAACGGGCATTTTCTTGGGTCTGGTGAGCCTTGCTTGTTGCGATCGCTAGCCAGGCGACTGACGACTTAGGTATTCTCGATCACGATCTTCGGCATTCTGGCCGAATAATCCTTAGCCCGTAGCGAAAGTTTTGCGGCAACTTTTCTGGCGATTTCGCGGTAGATTCGGGCCAGCTCTGATTCAGGCTCCATCGCTACGGTAGGCTTGCCGTTATCCACACTCTCTCGTATGTGGATGTCCAAAGGCAATGCTCCAAGCAAGTCCACAGCGTATTGCTTGGCCATGCTGGCACCGCCGCCATGCCCAAAGATCGCCGCTTCGTGCCCGCACTGGGGACAGATATAGGTGCTCATGTTCTCCACGATCCCGAGCACGGCGACTTCCACCTTTTCAAACATCTTTAAGGCCTTGCGCGCATCCAGGAGCGCGATATCCTGCGGGGTGGTGACGATCACCGCCCCGCTGACGGGGATCTTCTGGCACAAGGTGAGCTGGATATCGCCAGTGCCGGGAGGAAGGTCGACCACCAGATAATCGACCTCATGCCAGCTGGTGTCGGTCAATAATTGCTGCAAGGCCGAGCTGACCATGGGACCGCGCCAGACCATGGGTTGCTCCTCATCGATCAGGTGGCCGATGGAGATGGTCTGCACCCCATAGCTGCGCTTGGGTTCCATGGTTTTTCCGTCTCGGGTTTCCGGTTTCCCGTAGCAACCGAGCATCCGCGGCTGACTCGGTCCGTAGATGTCGGCATCCAAGAGCGCCGCGCACGCCCCTTCGGCTTGCAAGGCCAGCGCGAGGTTTACCGCGGTCGTAGACTTTCCCACGCCGCCCTTGCCGGAGGCGATGGCGATGATATTCTTAACCTGGGGTAAAGGCGTTGTTCCTCGCTGCACCGCATGAGCGATGATTTTGCTCTCGATCTGCACGTCCACCCGGGCACCGCCAATGGTCTGCGCTAGCCCTTCTCGAAGGGTGGCCGCCAGCGCCTCCCGATAGCCTATCGCAGGATACCCAAGCTCAATCGCGACAGAAACGCTTTGGTCGGTCACGGCTATGCTTTTAACCGCTTTCGCCGTTACCAGGTCGATTCCTAAGTAGGGATCGACGTGGACTGCGATCGCGCGCTCGATCTGTTCCTTGCTTATAG
>JBOIEE010000200.1:0-11282 GCA_050740975.1 Gammaproteobacteria bacterium
CTTGGGAGATCAGCACCAGCCCGCCGAACAGGGAAAAGGGGACAAACAGCGCATGCCCCCCGTTGCATGAGAATCTGGACATTATGGCTCTCTTTTCGCTATGTATTTCAAGAGGGTAGAGCCGACACGGTTCGATTTTTTGAAAGGCGCCCTGGCAAGGCGGCAATTTATGTTCCATAATATCGAAATGTGTCAAATATTATTAATAACATGAAGATAGATTTGCGAGATGCGATCTTAGAGGGGCTCTAATGGCTGATATCAGCCAACCGCTGGTCGCTGACTAACTTCTCGCGGCTTTCGATCTGCTCAAGGGACTGGGATTGGTCCGGATGCGCGAACGCGTGGAAGCGCTCGGCGGCTGGCTAGAGCTCAGCAATAAGCATAGCAAGGATAACCAGGGCTTGCGAGTCGAAGCGACTATTCCGTTAACGAGCAGTTAACGAACCTCTGATTGAATCGAGAGGTTCTTGCGGCACAGGAAGGTGCCGCACATTTTACCCCCTCAACGCTCGCCCAGCAGGCGCGGCCAAGCCAGCCACAGATAGCGGCACATAGACCAAAAAGTAAGGAGCGCGGCAAGATAGAGCAAGACGAATCCGATTGGGTACACAGGAACAAACCCGATCGGCTCTCTGTATATCAACAGGATCAAGGCGACCATCTGGGCGGTCGTCTTCATCTTGCCGAGGGAAGACACCGCTACCTTGGATCGCGCACCCAGCTCCGCCATCCATTCGCGCAGCGCCGAAACGGCGACCTCCCGCCCGATGATGACCGCCGCAGGCAACGCCAGCCACACGCTCGGGTGAGCCTGTACCAGCAACACCAGCGCCACCGCAACCATCAGCTTGTCAGCCACTGGATCCAAGAACGCCCCCAATTCGGATGTCTGGTCGAGCCGGCGCGCTAAAAAACCGTCCAGCAAATCCGACAGTGCCGCCAGGCTGAACAGCAAAGCTGCGAGCAGGTGTGCTGACCGGAACGGCAGGTAAAACACTACGACGAATAAGGGGATCATGGCAATCCGAGACAGCGTGAGCGCGTTTGGGATATTCATGGCGATCCGTGATGCAGGCGTTCATAGATCGTTACAGCCAATTGCCGACTGATGCCAGGCACCCTGCTGAGATCTTCTACGCCTGCGCGCTTGACCCCTTGCAAGCCACCAAAATGGTGGATCAACGAACGACGCCGTTTACTGCCAATGCCCTCAATTTGTTCTAATACGGACGTATTCCGTTTATTAGAACGCCGCTGCCTGTGCCCGCTAAGGGCGAAGCGATGCGCTTCGTCTCGGATCTGCTGGACGAGATGCAAGGCGGTGGAATCTCGCAGCAACCTTGGGCCCATGCGCCCGTCCGAAAGCACCAAGGTTTCTAAACCCGCTTTGCGGGAAGGGCCTTTGGCGACACCCAGCACACAAACGGACTCGATTTGTAGCGCATCGAGCACGTCCCGCGCTTGCCGTATCTGTCCCTTGCCGCCATCGATCAACACTAGATCCGGCCACTTATCCTTCTCTCGTTGCAGGCGTGCGTAACGTCTTTGTAACACTTGATGCATAGCGGCGTAGTCATCGCCAGGCTCTATGCCCGCGATGTTGAATCGCCGGTAATCCGATTTCACCGGCCCCTCCAGATCGAATACCACGCACGCACCCACGGTTGCTTCGCCGCGGGTGTGGCTGATATCAAAACACTCCACACGCTCGATAGGATGGTCCAAGCTCAAGGCGAGGCGCAAGGCATCCATGCGCCGGTGCTGGCCTAGCCGCCCGGCAAGCTGTTGGGATAAAGCAACCCGAGCATTTTCTGCCGCTATTTCCATCCAACGCAGGCGGTTGCCCTGGTTTGGCTGTTGAATATGCACCGCGCGCCCAGCACGCTCAGAGAGCACCCGAGCCAACAGCTTCAAGTCGCCGGGTTTCTCGCTGATCAGGATCTGCGTTGGAATAGTGCGGTCCGGGCGCTGCACCAGATAGTACTGCGGTAAGAAGGCCGACAGGATCTCGGCCGCATTCGCCCCACTGGTATGCACCGGGAAAAATGATTTACTGCCCAGGTTATGACCGTTTCGCACAAAGAACACCTGAACGCACCCAAGACCCTCCTCCTCAACACAAGTAATGATATCGATATCACCCTCCGCGGAGCTGAAATATTGTTTTTGGTTTACCCGCTGCAGCGCCCTTATCTGATCCCGGCACCGTGCCGCCTGCTCGAAATCAAGCCGTAGGGCGGCCTGCTCCATGCGCTCGATCAACACGTCGATGACTTCCTGGCTCCTTCCCGCGAGAAACATCACCGCATGCTGGACGTCCTCTCGATACGCGGTGGCCTCGACAAAGCCCACGCACGGCGCGGTGCAGCGTTTGATCTGGTATTGCAAGCAGGGGCGGGTGCGGTTTTGAAAATAACTGTCTTCACAATTACGGATCAGGAACAGCTTCTGCAGCAAATTGAGACTCGCGCGCACAGCTCCCGCATTGGGGTAGGGTCCAAAGTATTGGCCTTGGCCGGTTCTGGCTCCACGGTGAAAGCTAAGTCGCGGGAATTCCTTTTCTGAAGATAGATAGACATACGGGTAGCTTTTGTCATCCCGAAGCACCACGTTGTAACGCGGTTTCAATTCCTTGATGAGATTGTTCTCGAGAATCAAAGCCTCATTTTCCGTATGGGTGACCGTGACCTCAATGGCCTTAAGGTGGGATATCACGCACCGGGTCTTAGGGCTTAGCTGGTGCCGTGATTGAAAATAGCTCGCCACTCGTTTGCGCAAGTTGCGCGCTTTTCCAACGTAGATCACAGCATTATCGGGCCCTATCATGCGATAGACTCCCGGCTTTGCGGTCAGCGTTTTGGCGAATTCCTGTCCGTCGAAATTGGACTCGCCCACCACGTCATCCATCATGCAATGCACGAATTGAGGAGAGAACAGTTTGAACATAGGCTCGGACAAACGCCCATGATAGGTCGGGAGCGTGAGGCGCATTTAAGTTAGATGCACCTAGATGGGGGAGCATATTCGGCAGTACGGATCGAACAGTACAGATCTGCCATACCGGCAGATGCTATCACAGTACCCGCGTGTCGGCTTTACCCAGGAACAAGCAAAACGAGCTTTGGGAGGCTAGAGGGGGTTGACTGATGACGCCCAACTGGGCCGCACGTCGCAACAATTGCACCTCGTTACTGACCTTTAATTTGTTGAACAAGCGGCGTCGATGCCATCGGACCGTCGCTGGCGCAAGGTGGATCTCGCCAGCGATCTCCCGCACACGCCAACCCATGCATAGCAAGCGCATTAATTGTTGTTCACGCAGGCTCAGAAAATGGACCTCGGGCGAGGTACAACCCAGAGCCCGCTCTACCAACTCCTGCGGCAGGTAGCGCTCGCCCGCTGCGATCTTACGCAACGCGGCGACAACTTCGCGCATGGGCGCTGTATTCACCAGTGCCCCTCGTAGGCCTAAGGCGAAAAGAAATTGGGCGTTCGGAAAGTCGTTTTCGGTAGCGTAAGCGATGAATCTTATGCGGGGATGCGTCGTGATCAACTGCCGCAGTCGCAACAATTCCGGCCCTAGGAAAAATGGGGAACCGATGAGCACCAAGTTTATCGGTTGGGTGCGCAGCACAGTCGTCCCTGTGGGAAGATCCGCAGCCTCCCAGAGCGCGATATCATCACAGTGCTGCAACAGCACCCGCAGGCCCGCGCGAATGATCTCCGCTTCATGCAGGACTAAGACTTTCATTAGCGGGCACTGACCATCCGCACAATCGGCTCGTTGTTATTGTATTAGCGTCCACTGCGCCGTTTTCTTTAGGCGCAGGGGCCGACCCGCGAACGCGCAAGCGTTTTACGCTAGACTATCAGCGGTACCCTAAAGAAAGGTAACGCTTTTCGGCGCGGTATCCTTTCTAATTTCGGGCACGTGGTTGGAACGATTTCATTCCTTAGAATGCAAACAATAGCAAAATGAAAAACGGACGGTTTGCGGAGCGCCCAGGCCGGGTCGGGCTTACCGGAAGGTTTATTGCAGCGGCGATTTGCTCCCTCGGATTTTGTCCCGTTTCCATGGCCGGGGAGAAATTAATTTTAGGCTGGGTAGAGAAGGTTTCGATCCCCGCCGAAGCGAAGCTAACCTTAGAGGCTAAGCTCGACACCGGCGCCGACACCTCATCGCTGGATGCCAAGGTGCTGAAAAGGTTTCGCCGCGATGGCAAACACTGGCTTAGATTTAGCGTGCGTGATCCGGCCACGAAAGAGAGCGTTATCTTGGAGCGCCCGCACCTGCGGGGTGTTCGCATAAAACGCCACGATGGTAAACACCAGCGCAGAGAGGTGGCAGATCTGCCAATCTGCTTGGGCGACAGGCTGCACACCATCGAAGTCACTTTGATCAACCGGGAGCAGTTCGAATACCCGCTATTACTCGGGCGCAGCGCATTGAAAGGGTTTGCGCTCGTTGACCCTGGGTTGAAGCGCACTCAGAATCCTCGCTGTGCACAAGCGCAAAGCGCTCAGAAAATGCAAGTGGATGGCGAGCGCGCCGCTTTAGGGCAAGCGCAAAACGCCTCTGCGCACGTAACAATAAAACACTAAAGAATTTTAATTAATCCGTCGATGAGCAAGCGCCACCTGTATGCTCTCGCTTTCTTTTTAACCACCCTGGGATTATCGGCTTTCGTATACAAGGCCAATGTGCTCGGGCTTCCGCTGCAGCCAGAAGCGCAGACTCCCGTGTGGACGGTGGAGGCACGGCTCAGCTTTGTGCCAGGCCCCGGCTCCATTAAAGTGAACTTCGAGATCCTAAACTCACCACCCGGTTTTTCCATACTTGAGGAAAATTTCGTCTCTCGGGGTTATGGGCTCACCACTCAAGAGCGTGAAGGAAGCCGTTCCGCGCAATGGGCGATTCGACAGGCCAGCGGGGTGCAGACGCTCTATTACCGAGCGCTCGTGTATCAAGACCCGACTCGGACGTTCACCGAACCGCCGCCGCCTTATCCGCCAGTACCGCAGCTCGGTGAACCTTACGATACCACCATGCAGGCCGTGATCGCCGAGGTCCGCCGCCATTCCGCCGATATTGCCACGTTTACCGCACAGCTTCTGAAGCGGCTCAACGCGCCAATTCCAGATGAAGATATCGCCCTGTTTTTAACCAAGGTCACGACGCCGGCGGAGCGGGCCGCGATGGCTACCACCCTGCTCGCGGGCGCACGCATTCCAACCCAAATCGTTCAGGGGATCGTCCTCGAAGACCAACAAAGGCGCGCACAGATCACCCCCTGGTTAGCCGTGTACACTGGGGAAGAGTGGCTGTTTTTTGATCCGGCAAGCGGGCGCCAGGGCTTGCCAACGAATTTTCTGGTTTGGGGGCGGGGCGCCGAATCGCTGGCGCGGATCAAGAAGGCTAAGACCTTTGATCTGGAGATCGCCGTCAAGCAGAGTCTTGCGGAAGCCATAGTGGTGGCAGAACGTCGCGCGGAGTTGGCCCATTCGCGCTTGATCGAGTTTTCCCTCTTGAGTCTTCCCATTAGCACCCAGGCTGTGTATACCGTGCTCCTGCTGATCCCGATCGGTGCCTTTATCGTTCTGCTCTTGCGCAACGTCATCGGGGTTAAGACCTTTGGAACCTTCATGCCGGTGCTGGTAGCGATCGCGTTCCGGGAGACACAACTCTGGGCTGGAATTGTGCTCTTCAGCGTGATCGTCGCCTTGGGTCTCACGATCCGCTTTTACCTCGAAAAGCTGCGCCTGCTGCTGGTGCCCAGGCTGTGCGCCGTGCTCACCGTGGTGGTCTTGCTCATGGCCGCGGTCAGCATCCTTAGCCACCGCATCGGGATCGAGACCGGACTGTCGGTGGCCCTGTTCCCAATCGTCATTATGACCATGGTCATCGAACGTATGTCCATCGTGTGGGAAGAGCGCGGACCCGCGGAAGCCATACGCGAAGGTATCGGCAGCCTGATCGTCTCCGCCTTGGCTTATCTGGTCATGAGCATCCCCTATCTCGGGCACTTGGTGTTTGTTTTTCCTGAGTTGCTGCTGATCTTGTTAGCGGCCAGCCTGTTGCTCGGCCGGTACACCGGGTACCGGCTCCTCGAGTTATTTCGCTTCAAGGCATTAGCGGGTAGTTAGCGGGCCAACGTGTTTTCCCTTTGGCACAAGCTACGGGTACAAGGCGTTCTCGGAATGAACAGCCGTAATAGCGATTTTATCATGCGTTACAACCAACGCAGCCTTTATCCCCTGGTTGACGATAAACTCCAAACGAAGAAGCTGGCTGTGGACGCCGGAATGGCCGTTCCGGAGCTCTATGGGGTCATTTCCTCACCGCACGACATCAGGCGCTTACCCGCAATCCTAAAGGGACGTACGCGTTTTGTGATCAAACCGGCCAATGGAAGCAGCGGGGACGGGATCATCGTGGTCAAAGGAGTACAGAATGGCCGCTACCAAAAATTCTCGGGCCAGCTTCTCGATCAAGAAGAGATCGACTACCACATGTCGAGCACCCTCAACGGGCTGTATAGCTTAGGCGGACAACTGGATCGGGTGATCATTGAGTATTGCGTGCGGCCGGATCCGCTTTTCCGTGCCGTGAGCTATCAAGGCGTTCCCGACATCCGCATCATCGTTTTTCTCGGCCATCCCGTAATGGCCATGGCCCGCCTGCCGACCCGGGCTTCCTCCGGCAAGGCTAATTTGCACCAAGGGGCCATCGGCGTTGCGATCGATCTCGCCACCGGCACCACTCTGGGAGGCGTTTGGAAAAACGGCACGATCAAGGAGCATCCAGACAGCGGCAAACCCGTTTCCGGGATCACCATTCCGTATTGGGACGAGATCTTACTGCTCGCGGCCCGCTGTTACGAGCTTTCCCGGCTGGGCTATGTGGGTGTGGATGTCGTTATCGATCGCAACTTAGGGCCGCTCATTCTGGAGCTGAACGCCCGCCCTGGCCTTAACATACAAATTGCCAATCAGAGAGGCCTAGTCCACCGACTGCGATTGGTCGAGCAAACGGGTGATCCCAAAGCCAGTGTGGACCATCGAGTACTGTTCTCGCGCAAGCATTTTAAGGTCTCGGATGCGCCCCTGCCCGTGCCCGAATTAGCCGAAAGCTTGGGGTAAAATTCTCCGGGCGTGTGGCCAGCCACTCAAGCTCATCCGGCGTGAACCAGTCAGCCGCTTCTATCTCCAGAGGATTCAGGATCAGAGGGCCATGCGCCACACATCGGTACACCCATACGAACTCGTTTCTGGTTTCGCAGCAGGCTTGGAGCTTGAAGAGAGGCTTGGGTGGCGTAGTCAAATACAATCCGATCTCCTCCTCGAGCTCGCGCACGGCGCATCTTGCATAGCTCTCGCCCGCGTTGACATGGCCTGAGGCTGAAGAATCCCACAAACCCGGGTCCCAGTCCTTGGTGGCCGAACGCTTCTGCAGCAACAGGCGGCCAGCGGCATCGAAGACGAGCACATGTGCGGCGCGATGCCTTAGGCCGTGGCGATGAACGTCGGATCGTGGACGCTGTTGGATGACGTGGTCCTGCGCATCGACGACATCGAGATATTCAACCGCCATTAAAGACTATCACGGGCTTACGCCCCTACGGTTCGCGCACGACTCGAAAGCCGACGTCCTCGTAGCCTTGGGAGGGGGAGAACTTTTCCCGCTCTTGGCTGCGTATCGATGTGGGCGGGCTGCGGAACGACCCCCCTCGAATTACCCGTTCCTTGCACCCTTCGGTCTTCCATGCGCTCCCGTCCGTCGGGGCGCCTTGGTAACTTTCATGATAACAGTCGTGCACCCATTCCCAGACATTTCCCGCGGTGTCATACAGACCGAACGGATTGGCCTGAAATGTCCCCACGGCGATCGGCGAGCTGGGATCTACGACGCTTCCCCAACCGAAACAGTGTGCGCGGTCTTTGGCCATAGTCGATCCCCACCAATAAGGCGTGCTGAGACCGCTGGAAGCGGCGTATTCCCATTCTGCTTCGCTGGGCAGGCGATATTTCCTGCCGGTCTGTTGGGACAACCATTTAACGTATCGATCTGCGTCGTCCCAACTCACGTTAACGACGGGGTAGTTGCCGCCAGAGGCGTGCTCCGAAATGTCGCGGAATCTGCGGTAATCGTACAGCGTGATCTCGTGCGCGCTTATGGCAAAGCGGCTAATAGTGACTTCGTGCTCGGGCCGCTCATCGAAGTATAGGGTAGACGGTGGGCTTCCCATGGTAAACGCGCCGCCAGGGATCCAGACCATGTTAGGGGCTTTGCCTCCAACTGTTAGGGAGTCCGTAAAGGTCACAACCTGGTGCGGCGGCGGGATCACTCGCGATGGGGTCAAGGTCTCAGTCGTTGTTGCCTGTGAGGAAATGACCTCGGGCGATTCCGCCTTGACAGGCTCAGATGTTACCACGGATTCGGTCCTTGGCTCTGATCCCTGCTGCGATCCCATCCACCAAAAGCCGCCTGCCAACAATAAAACGACCGGGATCGCCACTCGCAGCCGCTTTGGGAGCGAAAACCGCTGCCTATCGGATCCCTCAGAGGGCGTCGCTTCGGTAGAAATCGCTTCGGCCGACGGGAGGTGGCCCGGAAAGTCGGAGTCTGGACGCTTCGCTGCAACGTCAAGCGCACTGGGATCAGGACTTTTTGCAAACACCTCGATGACGACCACCGTGGTATTGTCCTGGCGCGGTGCGCCTGCCGCTTCGACTGCTTTGAGCAAGGCTTCGGCACATTCCTTGGCCTTGCCTCGTGTTCCCAAGCAATCTTGAATTTGCTGCGTGCTTAAGATATCCAGCCCGTCGCTGGAGACCATGAGGCGATCGCCCTGTTTTAACTCGAAGGGCACCTGTGAACAATCGATCTCTGGGATCTCCTCCCCCATCAACGCGCTCATCAGCATAGTCTTTCCAAAGCCGGGGTCCGGCGGCACTTCTTTACCTTCCTGAGCCAAGCGGTTCAGAAACCCACCGTAGCTATGGTCCGCGTTTTTCTTTTCCAGCTTCCCATCGCGCAGCAGGTACAGGTGGCTGTCGCCGACGCTCACCCAGAACAAGCTGTTTTTTTCCAATAAAACAGCCACCAAGGTACATCCCATGCCCGACAGTGCCGTGGTTTCTTTTATCGTGTCCGAGATCGCCTCGTTCGCCCGCAGCGCAGATTCCCGCAGCACCTCGATCACATTATCGCAAGGATAACGGCTGGTGATGAATTTATTGCACGCTTGCACCGCCATGTTGCTCGCAACATGTCCGGCGGCATGTCCACCCATGCCGTCCGCCAGGATCACCAAGGAACCAAGGTCGTCCGTTCCGTGATCGCCCAGACGGGTGACCAAGAAGGCATCTTCTTGGTATTCTCGTGCCCCGTTGATCTGGTTGCCTGCGATATCGAAGGTGAGATCCATGGGCACAAGCTCAAGATGGCGCGGTTTAGCGATGTTCACCGTTATTTCTTCGCCCGTTACCTTTGGTAAGCATTATGTTGTCGCCCGATACGGCCTAGAAGCTCGATTCCCCTTCCAAGAACTATATGCCAAAAAGCAGCAAAGATAAAAACCACGAAGCGCAAACGCATCACCTGGGTCCCCGTATTAGGTACGCATGCCCAGGTGCTACAGCGATGAGGGATCCTCAGCTTCACCCCGGTGCCGCCCACCCGCTCTCCCCCTCCTGAACCAGTCGAGCCGATTCCAGTGAGCGCTTTTCACGGCTTGAGGCGTCAAGTGACAGGCTGCATGCTGAGTGACCGCCGCCGCTTGCTCCGACGTTTGAAGGCACAGGGACAGCAGCACCTAGAGCCCGGAGAGCTAAACGAACTCGAACAGCTTATCCGACGCTCTTCTGAGACCGCTCAACGCCGCGCAGCTCTTACACCCAAGCCCCTGTTTCGTGAGCCTTTACCGATCCTGGAGCACCGCGAGGCGATCCTCTCCGCCCTCAGGACGGAGCAAGTTCTCGTGGTGTGCGGGGAGACCGGTTGCGGAAAATCGACCCAACTGCCGCAGATCTGCTTGGCGGCTGGAAGAGGGGTATACGGCATGATAGGCCATACCCAACCCCGCCGCATCGCCGCGCGCAGCCTCTGCACCCGCATCGCGCATGAGCTAAACACCGAGGTGGGGCAAGTCGTCGGCTACCAGGTCCGATTTAATGAACGGGTTGGCCCAGACACCCTGCTTAAGCTGATGACCGATGGGATCCTTTTGATGGAAACCCAAAAGGATCGTTGGCTCGAAGCCTATGACACTCTGATCATCGACGAAGCCCATGAGCGCACCCTGAACATCGACTTCCTCCTGGGTTATCTGAAGACTCTGCTCCCTCGGCGCCCAGAACTTAAAGTGATCATCACCTCGGCGACAATAAATCCGGACCGTCTGTCCCGCCATTTCAAGGGCGCTCCTATTACCGAAGTTTCAGGCCGAACCTATCCGGTAGAATTGCGCTACCGTCCAATCGTGAGCGAGGGCGAAGGCGACCTGCAGCAAGCTATCGTGGGGGCGGTGGACGAGCTGGCGCAAGAGCGAAGCGGGGATATCTTGATCTTCCTGCCCGGGGAACGCGAGATCCGGGAAACGGCGGAGACCCTGCGCAAACACCACCCACCCGGCACCGATGTCCTGTCGCTGTTCGCGCGTTTGAGCAGCGCCGACCAAGATCGCGTGTTCCAAGCCCATACGCGTCGGCGCATCATCTTGGCCACCAACATCGCTGAGACTTCGCTCACCGTGCCGGGGATCCGGTTCGTCATCGACTCCGGCCTGGCCCGCATCAAACGCTACAATCCGCGCCGCAAAGTGCAACGGCTTCCGGTGGAGCCGATTTCGCAAGCTTCCGCCGAGCAGCGCAAAGGACGATGCGGGCGGGTGGCGGCCGGGGTCTGCATACGCTTGTACTCGGAACATGACTTTGCCCAGCGCCCGCTATTTACCGCTCCCGAGATCCGGCGGGCCAGCTTAGCGAGCGTGATCCTGCGACTCAAGTACCTAAAGTTTCAAGATATCGAGACCTTTCCGTTCATAGACCCGCCCGAGGAGCGGTATATAAAAGACGGTTATCAACTGCTGCAGGAGTTGATGGCCTTGAACGAGGCGCGGGAGCTCACGCCGATAGGCATCTTGCTCGCCCGCCTGCCCATCGATCCGCGCATCGCGCGCATGTTGGTTGCGGCCAACGCGGAAGGCTGCCTGGCAGAGATACTGATCATCGCCTCAGCGCTCAGCGTGCAAGATCCCAGAGAACGCCCCGCGGAGAGC
>JBOIEE010000201.1:0-5526 GCA_050740975.1 Gammaproteobacteria bacterium
TTGGCCGCCATGGTTCCATGGGTGATGATTTGTGAGACCCGATCCCTGCCGTAACGCTGTATGACATAGTGGATCACCTCGTCACGCCGTTCCATGCAAAAGTCGATGTCGAAATCCGGCATCGATACCCGTTCGGGATTCAAAAAGCGCTCAAACAGCAGGTCGTAAGCAATCGGATCCAACTCGGTGATCCCGAGCGCATGGGCCACCAAAGAACCCGCGCCCGAGCCGCGCCCTGGACCGACCGGGATCCCATTCTCCTTAGCCCAACGAATGAAATCCGCCACGATCAAAAAATAACCGGCGAACCCCATCTCCGTGATCACGCGAAGCTCGTCCTCCAGACGTTGCCGGTAAGTACTTACCTGTTCCGTCTGTACCCGCTGTGCTTGCAAGCGTTCGCGTAATCCTGCTCTTGCCTGAATGCAACACCAGTGCCCCACGGTCTCTCCCTCGGGAACCGGAAAGTTGGGGAGGTGGTATTCCCCGAACGTCAATTCCAGATTGCAGCGTGCCGCGATCCGCACTGTGTTTTCCAACACTTCAGGAAACTCTGCAAATAAGCGTTTCATTTCCTCAGGGCTGCGCAGGTACTGCTCCCGTGTATATCTTCGCGCACGACGTGGATCGTTAAGCCGGTGTCCCTCGTTGATACATACCCGTGCTTCGTGCGCCTCATAGTCTTGGGATGCGATGAAACATACCGCGTTGCTGGCAACCAGGGGTGTGTTTGTCTTGAGGCCCAGCTCCAGGCTAAGGTTTAGGAATTCTTCTTCTCCTTCCCGTCCCAAACGGTGCACGCCAAGATAGAAGCGACCGCAAAAAAGTTCTGTTAGGATTCGTAAAGCGTGCTCAGCATCTCGTTGCCGTCCTCGCAATAAGGCCTGGCCGATTTCCCCTTCGCTGCCGCCGGAAAGCGCGATGAGACCCTCCGTAGTCCCCGCAAACCACGCCCTCATGACATGAGCTCTGCCGCCCCTCTGCCCCTCTGCATAACTGCGCGTGATCAGGTGGCAAAGATTGCGGTAGCCTGCTTCACTTTGACAAAGCACAGTTAAGCGGCTGCTTTGCTCCCGCTCCTCATCATGCAGCCAGACATCGGCGCCTAGGATCGGTTTGATGCCCGCGCGCTGTGCGGCTTGATAAAACTTTACCAACCCAAACAGGTTGCTTTGGTCGGTGAGGGCGACCGCCGGCATTCCCGCGCGCGCCACAGCCGTGATCAGATCCTTAATCCGGCACAGCCCATCGACCAGGGAGTATTCCGAATGCAGGTGAAGGTGAACAAAGCTCATAGGCGCTCGGCGGAACTCAAAGAAGCTTAGTTTGCAAACACTGGCTCACCGGCTTGAATGAGCGCCGGTGCAGAGGGGTGGCGCCCAGGGTTGCCAGGGCGTATAAATGCGCCTGAGTAGCATAGCCCTTGTTGGTGCAAAATCCGTAGCCTGGATACCGCTCATGCCACAGAGACATTTCCCGGTCTCTCGCTACCTTGGCGATAATCGAGGCCGCGCTCACGGCCGGGATCAGCTGGTCCCCTTTGACCACGGCCGTCGCCATGCAAGGCAGCTCGGGCGCATGCTTACCGTCGATGTACGCAGCAGCAGGGACCCAAGGTAAGGCGGCGACTGCGCGTTGCATCGCGAGCAGAGTAGCTTGAAATATGTTTATCCGGTCGATCTCCTGCACCTCGGCGCGGCCCAGCGCGAAGGCCAGCGCCTTTCCCTTGATCTCCTCGAACAGGCGTTCCCGTTGCCTGGCGGAAAGCTGTTTCGAGTCCGCAAGACCCGATATGGAACGTTTCGGATTCAGA
The DNA here is from genome assembly GCA_050740975.1 of Gammaproteobacteria bacterium. Classification (GTDB taxonomy): domain Bacteria; phylum Pseudomonadota; class Gammaproteobacteria; order JBOHHR01; family JBOHHR01; genus JBOHHR01. The sequence continues at coordinate 1,814 of JBOIEE010000201.1, forward strand.
ATGACGGCGGCGGCTAGAACCGGACCTGCCAGCGGTCCCCGGCCCACCTCGTCTACGCCCGCAATATATCGCTTCACCTTGCCCGGATCATATTCGCGATTGCCTGCGCTGCTTGCCTATCGGCACTGTGCCGCAACAGAGTGTGCAGCCGGCTAAACTCACTTTGCAAGGACACCGCGCGATCGCGATCGTTCAGCCAGGATAAGATCTCTGGTCCCAGTTTCTCCGCTCGCACATCGCTTTGGATCAGCTCGGGCACCAGGCAGCGTTCAGCCAGTAAATTCGGTAAGGCGATAAACGGCGCCTTGACCAGGAGTCTCGCCACGAAATAACTCACCCGTCCCATGCGGTAGGCGACTACCATGGGCCTTCCCAGCAACATCGTCTCCAGAGTCGCCGTCCCGGACACAGTGAGAACCACGTCGGAAGCGGCGATGACCGTTTGCGAACGCCCATCGAATACCCACAAGGGAAGATCCGGCGCCAAGCGATCGTGCGCTCGTTCTACAAACCCCCGCTCCGCGGCAGAAACCGATGGCACCAGGAATCGCAAGCTCCGTTCCCTTCGATAGCACCAAGCCGCCGCGCAAATAAAGGGCTCCGTGTGCTGCTGCCATTCGTTGCTACGGCTGCCCGGTAACAAGGCGATGATCGCTCCATCCTCAGACAAACCCAAGGCGCCGCGCGCCTGTGTGCGGTCAACCTGCAAAGGGATCTCATCGGCCAAAGGATGACCGACGAATTTCGCTGCAATGTTATGACGCTTATAAAAGCGCTCCTCGAATGGGAACAAGGTGAGCATCAGATCTACCGCCTGTGCCATCGTCTTTACCCGGCCCTCTCGCCACGCCCAGACTTGAGGACTCACATACTGTACTGTGCGGATCCCTTTTTGGTGTAAGCGATGGGCTAAACCCAGGTTAAACTCCGGCGCGTCTACACCCACGAATACCTCGGGAATATCCTGGGCAAAACGGTGGGTTAGCTCGTCGCGCATGTTCCGCAACTCCCGGTAACGCCGGATAACCTCCGTGATCCCCATTACTGCGAGCCGTTCCATGGGGTAGAGGGCCTTGCATCCCGCTGCGATCATGCGCGGCCCGGCAACCCCTTCGAAGGTGGCGTCCGGCACCCAGGCCGGCAAGGCTTTTATCAGGCCAGCGGCGATTCTATCACCCGAGGCTTCGCCAGCCACGATGGCTATGCGTGTCACTCAGCCCCGGTCCGGTCCGGCATCTTTTGGTGATGGGCGAATCCACGTTGCGAGGACTGCACGAACGCCAGCAACTCTTGCACGAGAGACGATCCAGAGTCTTGAAGCCGCTGTAACGCCTTCTGCAAGGGCTCGCCCGAACGCAGCAATACCGTATACGCGTGCTTGAGCGCCCGGATCTCTTCGCTATCGACTCCCCCGCGCCTAAGCCCGACGATATTCAGACCATGCGCGCGAGCGGGAATGCCGGCGCTGACGATGAAGGGCAGACAATCTTGATTGACCCCGGATAGACCGGAGACCATAGCGTCCCTGCCGATCCGGCAAAATTGGTGGACTACCACATAGCCGGACAAAAAAGCGCAGTCTCCCACCTGCACATGCCCCCCGAGAGTGGCGCCGTTGGCAAAGGTCACGTGATCGCCTAGGGTGCAGTCGTGGGCAATGTGTGCATACGCCATCAGATAATTCCCGCTCCCGATCCGGGTCGCGCCCCCGGCCTTTGTAGCCCGATGTATCGTCACCCCCTCCCGCAGGCAATTATCATCGCCCACCCATACTTGGCTTTCGCAAGGGCGAAAGCTCACATCTTGGGGTTCTCCTCCGATGATGGCGTGTTCAGCGATGCGGTTTCGTTGGCCCAAGCGGGTGTAGCGCTTGATCACACAGTGCGCGCCTAGCGAACAATCATTCCCGATTGCGACATCGGCCTCGATGACGGCGTAAGGCCCGAGCACCACGTTGTCGCCCAACTGCGCTGTCTTATCGATGATGGCTGTAGAATGGATGCTATTCACGCGGAACCTGCAAGGGGGATTTGTGGGTCAACGTGCCATCGGTGCCGCACCGGATGTCGAGGGCGATAGCCAGCGCCTTTTTGCCCTCTTCTCCCGTTACCAGCACCGATCCATTACCACGCACTGCATCCACAAAAGCTTGAATTTCCAGCATCAGCGCATCGGTTTTATCGAAACTGAGCTCCTGTATCGCGATCGGCGTCGGTGCGCCCGCGGATCCCTTGCGTGCGATGGTTAGTTTATGCCCCAGCGTATCCAGGGAAAAATAGGCGTCGGCTTGAAAAATCCTGAGCTTTCGCATGGCTTTGGGGGTGACTCGGCTCGCGGTGAGATTGGCCACGCAACCGTTGGCAAATTCAAGACGTGCATTGACGATGTCGATGTCGGTTGTCAGCACAGGAACCCCCACCGCCCGTACCTCCCGGATCTCGCTCGGCACGCAACTCAGCACCAGATCGATATCGTGGATCATGAGATCCAGGATCACATCCACCTCGCTGCCTCGCGGCTGAAATGGCGCCAGGCGATGACATTCGATAAACATTGGATCCGTGAGCTCGCGGCCCAGCCTACGCAAACCCGGATTGAAGCGTTCCAGATGCCCCACCTGTAGCACCAAACCCTGCCGCGCCGCCAGATCGATGAGATCCTGCGCCTCTGCAAGGGTTTGTGTCATCGGTTTTTCCACCAGAACATGCACCCCATGCTCCAGGCACCGGCGGGCAACCTCATGGTGCACGTCCGGCGGTACCACGACGGAGGCCAGATCGGCGCGGGTTAATACCGCGTCCAGGTCTCGATACGCTGGGACCCGGAATTGGGTGCTGACTTCGTGCGCCCGCCGCAAATCGGTATCAACGATACCGATAACTTCTACGCCTTCGCAACGGGTGAATTTTTCGAGATGGAACCGTCCGAGGTAACCCACCCCGATGACTACGGCTTTTAAAGCTCCCATCGCGGCAGACTCCTCGGTCTGGATTATCAGCGCACGATGCCGCGTGAGCTCTGCCTCAAAAAATCGACCAGCGGCGCCACGCGATCGCATTCGAGCGCCATCTCTTCCAAGTGCCCTATAGCTTCCTTCAACAGGAGATTCTGCCGATAAAGCACGCGGTAAGCGCGGCCTATTGCCTCTATGCTCTCCGGTTCAAAACCGTTGCGCCGCAACCCTTCCCGATTTACTCCGCGCGCTCTGGCTGGGTTTTCCGACACTAACACGTAAGGCGGTACATCTTTGGTGATCACGGTGGCGATCGCAGAGAAACTGTGTGCGCCCACATTGCAATACTGGTGCACGGCTGAAAACCCGCCCAAAATGGCGTGATCGTCAACTACCACATGGCCGGCGAGCGAAGCGTTATTGGCGAACACCGTATGGTTACCGACGATGCAATCGTGGGCGATGTGTACATAGGCCATGATCCAGTTGCAATTGCCCACTCGGGTGACGCCACCGCCTTGCACCGTACCCCGATTCAGCGTGCAGTACTCGCGGATCGTGTTTCCGTTGCCGATCTCCAAGCGTGGCTCTGCCTCGCCTCTATATTTTTTGTCCTGCGCGTCGTCGCCGATTGAGCTGAATTGGAAGATGCGGTTGTTCCTGCCGATCCGGGTCGGACCACGGATGACAACATGTGGGCCGATCCAAGTCCCCGCGCCGATTTCCACCCGCGGTCCGATCATCGACCACGGCCCAATGC
>JBOIEE010000202.1:0-6828 GCA_050740975.1 Gammaproteobacteria bacterium
CGCTCGGGGTCGGGCCGGGCTGCCGTGGTGACCGATGAATTCCATGCGATCCGCGGTGAAACTCAAGCTCGAGTTCTTCGGCATCAACGCGGCGGCAAACACTACCCCGTCGCTGAACTCGTTGTTATGATGATTGCGCGCCAGCAACGCCTTGCACTCTGGGTCGTATTCGGTCACGACGAAGCGAGCGCTCTCGCGTGCCGAAGTCCCGAGCACTAGGCGGTGGTAGAAGAAGATCGATAGCCGCCTCCGCTTCTGGCTTAAGTTAACCAGACGCACTTGGGTGAGCTTGACTGGGGCATCACGCGCGATGAAGACCACGGTTTCCTGTGTGAGGTCGAAGCTGGTGTGCAAGCACTTCGTATAGCCGAAGCCGTGGCGTAGCTCGTAGGCGGATGGGCTCGGCGATGGGCCGGGCAGCGGCGACCAATAGTTCCCCGCCTCTTCATCGCGCAGGTAGAGCGCCTCGCCGTGGGGATCGATAACTGGGTCGTTGGACCACGGTGTTAGGCGATTTTCGCGGCTGTTGCGCGCCCAGGTGGTTCCGGCGCCGCGTTCACTGAGCAGACATCCAAACCCGCGGTTGGCGATCACATTGATCCACGGCAGCGGCGGCAGGCCTCTGTCGGCGGATGGCGCGACCCGAATTACGTACTCCCGGCCATCCGCGGCAAAACCTCCATGACCGTTGTCAAAGAGCAGTGCCGGTTTGCATGGCTGTTGTGAGGTATGGTATTTAGAGCGCTCTTCGATAGCGCGGTAGCACGGCTCGGGAGTCTGGCCAGTGGGTGAGATGGCGGGTAAGGCCAAGTCGATCAGCGTTCCCCGACTGATGCAATGCGCGGCCGTCTCCAGAAGATCGAGTTGCTCCGCTGTGATCTGGGACGGATGCAGCAGCACAAGCTTTCCCCTGTTGCCGTGCGGAAGCGCAAGGCGCTCAATCGCAGCTCTTTGTTCCGCGAGCACCTGCCCCACGGATGAGCCTTCGGCCAGCACAAAAAGATCGACTGCTAAGCCTTTTGACGCCCAATACGACTGCGCCTGTACCAGATCGCGCAAGCGCTCCGGTGCCAGGCCTGTGGGCGGGCGCGCGAGCACCAGTGGTGCCGTGCCAGACAACCCCCAGCGATGCAGTTCCGATAAGCGGCCGCGTGCCCTGGTCACGATCTCCGGTGCCGCTCTTAGCGCGGGCTCGCCATACAGCAGTGCCGCCCCCAGCGCTTGCAGCCTTGCGGCCTGGTCGGCTGTGAGCCCTAAATGCCGCAGAAGCGTGCGCTCCAAAGCCGCTGCGCCCGCAAATGCCGCGTCTACGGCAGTCCCCACCCCGCGCTGTCCAGCCAAGCGCAGCGCCGCTTCCCGACTCGCGGCCGCCCCCAACACCAAGGTACACTCGGCTTCCAACCCCGGTTTAAGCGCGACTATCCGTCTCAGAGACAAAATGGGATCGAGCACATTGCCCACCGTTCCGGACAAGGGCGCGAAGGAATTTAAGGCTAGCGGCCGCGATAGATCTTGCCCGCGGCCGATGAAGCGCATGCGATCGGTCTCGTAGCTGAGGGCGCCCGGACCGCGCAGGGCTGCAGAAACCCAGGGCGAGGACTCCGCCGCGCTGCGCGGCCTGCGCCGCGCCAGCAATACCTCCGAATCATGCTCGGTCTGCACGAAGAGATTGGAAAACGCCGGGTGAGCGGCATCGGCGGCGGTCCACTGGGCCACCACCTCAAGGTAACTGGTAAGCTCGATCCGCCGCGGGCGGGAGCTGTGATTGACCAGCCGGATACGCCGCAGCTCGCAGTCCGCGTCGCAGAGCACACAGACTTCCATGCGCGTTTCGATCTCCATATCGAAGCGCGCGATGGTGACTCGGCCCGGATCACAGCGCGCCTCGTAGCGTTCGGGTGTGACCAGCGTCGGCTGGACCCCCACGGACCAGAAGTATCCCGTATCGAGGTCGCGCAAGTAGACAAAAAACCCGTCCGTGTTTTCGATGCGATCCCCCCGCCAGCGGGTCAGCGCCACCCCGTCGCAGCTCGAATAACCGCTTCCCGCCTCATCCAGCAGCACGGCATAGCGGCCGTTCGATAACAGGGCCGCATAAACAAGAACCCGATCATAGGCCTTTTGTTTCTCTCGCTGCTGCGTGCTCATGGGAATCCAAGCGGTGGATAGTTCGTTCGAACGGTCGGGTCGCGCGCGCCCATCGATTGCCCCTGGTGAGATTACGCGTTTGCTAGCGGCATCAGCGACTGAACGAAAGACTGCATGCGTCTAAAGTGCGAGCCCTCCCAATACAAGCGCCCACAACCACCACAGGCGAAAAATCTGCCATGAGACACACCGAGCTCGAGCGGGAGACGGCTGCGGGCGGCATTCTTGTCGATCAACTGCAGCGCTGCGTTACAGATCATGCAACGGGTAAACGGTTTGGTGGAGCGATACAAGTCCAACCGCGCTAATAATTCCGCGAGCTGTTCTCTCGGGCGTATCGCGCGCACGTACAAGGCATGCAACAGCGCTTTGCGCATCAGCAGTGCACGGTCTTTGGTCAGCAAAATCCTGCCCTCAGCAAGCGAGATTGAGACCAGTTGCTGGTCGTGGTAATCATTGCGAAACAAGGTGTCAAAGCCGAGCATGCGTAAATACCTGGCCAGCGCCCCCAGGTGTGCATCGGCGACAAACCGGGTCCGGCGCAAGGGTTTGCCCCCTAAACACCTCAGCCTGGAAATATCAAAGCACTCAAACAGAGGATAAACACTGACCCGATCCCCGTCCTCAAGGCGCCGAGAAAACCCCACTGACTCTCCGTTGACCAGTACCAGGTCCACTTCGGTATGGGGAACACCTAACGCTTCGATGGCATGTTTGACCGTCGCGTTATCAGTGATCACGGGCCAGAAATCCCGCTTTCTCCGGCTTTCGAGAAGGAAATCGTTCAGCTCTTCGTAGAATCTAAACTCGACTCTCACCTGGCTGGGCATCACACGGTAACTGGAACGCGTTAAGCGCTATGAGACTATAGTCGATTTTCCGCTCCCAGGCCCCTTAACTGGCGGCGGTATTGCTGCAATACCAGGATGGCTCCCAGGGGCGCAAACACGGTAGCGGCGATCAAGAACAGCGTCAGGCCATCAAACAGGGTAACCAAAGGCACGAGGTAGAGCACATCTTCGGCTTCAAAACCAGCGATGCTGGGCTGCTGGGTGGCCGTCCTTCCTAAGCGCTTCTCTATGCTATTGCGCAAATGAAAGATGACAGCCACCGCAGAACCAGCCGCGATCCCCATCGGCAGCGCCCACATCCCAAGCTCCCCATGACTCAATCCTATCCCGATGCTAAAAAACAGTAACACGGTAACCACGGCGTCACAGGCCAGATCGTAGTAATGGCCAAAACGCGAACCCTTACCGGTGATGCGGGCCAGCTCACCATCGGTATGGTCCAATAAATTCGACAAGGCGAAAAGCCAAGCGCCGAGATTAGGCGACCGGCTTGCAAACGCCCAGGCGGCGCCCAAACCAGCGACCAGCCGCAAGCTCGTCAAGGCATTAGGGCTAACCCTGGTGTCTTTAAGCGGCCGCACCAATATGTAGGCCAGCCGCGCATCCCAGGACCTAGAGCTCACGAAGATGTCACCTCACGCCGATTCGGAATCATTCCTGATGCCTTTGCAAAGCGACGCTGTCATCTAAGCCGCGGGCGCGGCCTACCCAAACCTTATGCAGGTGGCTAAATTGCCAGTAGAGCAACCCCGGAATGCCCCATGCTAATTCCCTTGCCCGCTTGAGCAAGGCGAGCGCGAGCGCGACGTCCGGGGCCGCGCCGACCGCCCCGCCCAGTACGATCAAGGCCCCTTCTTGGATCCCGAGTGCGCCGGGGATCATGAACGCGGCGCTGCGAACCGCCCGCAGGAGACTCTCCACCATCAGCGCCTGGGTAAACGTTAGCGGGTGTCCCAAAAAGTAAAACCCCATCCACACTTCGATTGCGCCAGCACACCAACCCGCGAAACGCCATCCAACCGCTATGAACACGTCCCACCGACGCGCATAAAGCGCCGTTATCTGTGCATCCAGAGCCCTACCAGTACCGACCAAGCTTAACCAGGACTCCTTACGGATCACACGCACTACCAGTTGACTGGAGAAGGCGAACAAACCGGCTCGCTGCGCGGTGTAAAACCCTGCCACCAGGAGGCACAAAAGTCCACATCCCACGGCGGCGGCGCTAACGAGATCGCTTCGTCCCTCGACTCCGAAAGCCAAGGCGATCCCCATTGCAGTGAACATACACTGGCCGGCGATGCCGGCGGTCATATCCCCGATCACGCTCGCTCCGGCGTTGGCACCTGGGATCCGAGCGAACCCCCTGAGCAGCCAAGCGCGAAGAAATTCCCCGGCGACTGCGGCCACTGGCAGCAGGTTATTCACCGACTCACCGATCCAGCGGATACGAAACAGCACCCATAACGGAGGCCGTTGCCCTGGCGCTAGCAAGCGGCGCCATGCCAAAGCATCCGAGAGCATAGGAACGGCTTGCCCAAGCGGTACGATACAGATCCCCCACCCGGCGACAATGACGGCATTGAGCACCGTGCGGAGCCCTTGTGCTACCAGCAGCCAAAGAAACAGAACCAAGCCCGTGATCCACACCAGGTAGCCGGCAAATTTAAGCCTCTTCACAAACGGACGCTGTTGCAGTCAGGGCACCGGAAATAGCGATGTGTTGAGCAAGATATCTTTCGGATCTTGGCCGGATCCGTGCGTTCCTCTGTGTCGTTACTCTTAAGCTAGGCTTTGTCGCGCTGAGCGGTGGTGGGCGATGCTGGTATCGAACCAGCGACCTCCGCCGCGTGAAACCAAAGGCTTTCACCGAGGTATTTACCAATCAACAAGTTACGCACGCAAGCCCAGCGCGAACGTGACTCAATGTGACCAGAATGTACAGCATGCGACTGGAGTGGGTCACGATCTGGGTCACGTTTGTCCCGACGCCGACGAATACTTCATGTTCGAGCAGACTGCAGAGTTCGATTTTAGGTCCGCGTACGCATTTCTTTTTGGACATTATATCCAAAACGAACATCTCGTGGCGGCGCGCCACGACCTCCTTCCTCCCCGGAAGAATGGCTTCGGTTTTTGTAAGGGTTTGCGACCTGGAGGAGTTGAACAGTGAAACGCAGATTCGTATGGCTTATTGTTGGTGGCTATGGCCCAGCAATACCCGTCCTAGGTCATCACTCTGATCTGCCGTTCTCGGCCGGGGGACCCACCGACACCGTGCCGCGTTTCATTGCACAGGCCATGGGCAACGACCTCGAGCAGACGATCACTGTCGAGAACGTAGGCCGCTTTGGATGGTTACCAGATGGCGCGTCAGGGCCAAGCCGGCAAGGCGCTCGCCACCGCTGCGATCGGGTCTTTCTTCGCCAGTACCGTCTCTACGTCCCTGATCGCGCTGTTCGGGCCGCCCCTTGCGGAGATCGCGCTCAAGTTCGGCCCGGCCGAGTACTTCTCGCTCATGGCGCTGAGGCTGGTGGCCTCAGTGGGGCTCGCTCACGGCTCGCTTCTGCATGCGAAATGCGATGGGCATGGTCGTGCTCGGACTGCTGCTGGGGCTGATCGGCACAGACGTCAACTTGGGTATCGCGCGCTATACGTTTGACCTGCCGCAGCTCGCCGACGGCGTGGTGGGCATATTCGGCCTGGGCGAGATCGTTTGCAATCTCGAGCACGAACACGAACGCTCGGTGATAATGGCGAAAATCACGGCGTTGATGCCGAGCAAGGCCGGACAGGTGGGGTGTCACTCGAGAAAGGGCGATATTACCACCCGGCGCCCGAGATCGGGCATTTGATCGAGGCTGCCGAGCGGGTTTGCGTGCGAAACTCCCGAAAAAGTCCCGAACTCACTTTGTTGCGTGTTCGCACGGGTGATGTAAGTGCTTGATATTGTTGGTGGAGATGGATGGGCTCGAACCACCGACCTCAGCATTATGAGAGCGCTTATTGGTTTATAAGCTATTGTTTTAATTGACAACATGCCGGGGCGATTGTTGCGTAAGTGCCTGATTGTGCATAACCGTGCTGCACTGATTCCCGAAAAATTCCCGAACACACATTGAGGGGAAAAGCCCGTGCCCCTATGCGCTTGAGCAGGTCTACCATTGGGCTCTGCCGACGAGTACTCAACAGTACTCTTTTTCTCGTATGAAGCGGCATTCCATAAGCTCAAATAAACAATAACCCCCGCGCGCTGTCTCAAGGCTTGGATCAACCACATTCACGACCATGCAGACTCGTTGCAGCACATCACGCAGGCCCGAACGCCCACCGAGTGGCTCATGAACCACTGGTCGGTATTGCGTCTGGTGCGCAGGCTGCCGGGGCCCAAGCCGCACAATCCGGACTTCGACGCGGCGAAGCGCCACCACACGCCGACCGGCTTCCGCAACCATCATCCGCGTGTCCCGCCCACGCAGGAGGAGTTGGCACGCCTGCACCGCGATCTCGGTGCGAAGGCGCCGACTAGCGCGCCCTGGGTCGACCTCTCGCCGGTCGTGCCGGATCTCATGCTGCTGAAGGCCAACCGCACGCGACACACGGTCACCTGGATCGGGCATTCCACCGTGCTGCTGCAAACAGGCGGGCGCAACCTCATCACCGATCCGATGTTCTCTTGGCGCGCCTCGCCCCTGCCCTTTGCCGGCCCGCGGCGCCACCAGCCGCCCGGCATCGCGCTGCGCGATCTGCCGCCCCTCGATCTGGTGCTGATCTCCCACAACCATTACGATCACCTGGACCTGCCAAGCGTGCGGGCGCTTTCGCGCCA
>JBOIEE010000203.1:0-4304 GCA_050740975.1 Gammaproteobacteria bacterium
TCTGCGTCAACCACGCTGTAATGCGTGGTATGTTCGCCTTCATGCACGGGACCTGGCATCGCGTTGCTGATAGCGAATGCTTCGCGCTCAAAAGCCGTCTTCTTCTGGGTATCGATGGTGGCAACCCATTTGCGGATCCGCGTGCGCGCGAAGATAGCATCAGGTCGGATCCGCATATCATCCGGATCGGCCAGATACTGGCGGTCAAAAAAGGCCCGGTTCATGATCTCAGCCATCACATGCAGCTCGCGGCTGCCGAAGGGAGTAAACCGGTTAAGCCCAATCAACTCAGCCATCTTAAGCTCACTGATGAGTAGTGTTCCGCCGCTCGAGGGCGGGGGCATGGAGTAGACATCGGCGCCAAAAAGCCTGGCGTGCAGCGGCTCGGTCCAGCGAGCCCGATAAGAACGCAGATCATCGGGTTCCAGGATACCGCCTTCCTTTTTTATCGTGTCGATGATGTCTTGCGCGATCGCGTTTTCATAAATCGCATCGGCCCCGTGCTTTTGAGTGAGCACCAAGGCCCTGGCTAACTGGGGCTGCGTGAAGCGATCGCCGATCTGATACAGCGTTCCTTTATCCGAAAAGTACTTTTTCCCGGCGGCCGAGAAACGCTCGATGTTCTCTTCGATCATGCGCGCGAATCCCTCGCTGACCGTGAACCCCTGCGCCGCGAGCGCCACGGCCGGTTCGATATCGGCTTGCCAGGAGCGCCTGCCAAAGCGCTGGTGGAGATCGAAAAGACCCCGAACCGTGCCGGGCGTGCTCACCGCCAGCGCACCGACCGTAGAGGCATTGGTCCTAGGAGCTTTCAGATACATGTCGCTCGTTGCACGTGACGGAGCCCACTCACGATGGTCCAGCGCCAAGACCTCGTCATTAAACCGCACGACCATAATTCCGCCGCCACCTAAGCTCGCGTAATAGGGACGCGTGACCGCCAGCATAAACCCGGTGGTCACGGCGGCATCCGCCGCATTCCCGCCGGCTTGTAAGGTTTGAGCTCCGGCCTGTGAGGCCAGATCGGAATCACTGACCACCAGCCCGTGCTTAGCAAACGTAGATCGACCCGAGGCCGAGTGGGCGGCGAAGAAAAAACACAAGACCAAGACGACGCGGCTAGTCGTGAGCATAGAAACCCCTGTTCTTGCGCATCGAGTGGGTTGATCCACAATGCGTCGCGATAGCGCCCGGATCGCGGCTATCGCTTCATTCAGTTTATACTCAGAGCTCGTGAAAAAAATCCTCGCGAGCGAAGGAACGTCGCGTTCCGCCGGAGCGCAGGACCGTTTCGCCGGGAGCGAAACAGGAATTCCTGTGCAATCGCGCACGGGAAAAGGGAGATTTTGAGGGATAAACGGCGAATGTTTGACCAGTGCGTGAAGTGGCCGTTTAGCGTAAAATTAAATGGTTGAGAATAATAAGCAATATGTAACTTATTGATTTGTAATCTAAAGTTTTGGGTTCGATTCCCTCTCGGGGCTCCAAAAAAAAACCAAATGGTGTACGTGATGCATGCACTAGGGTTGTTGATTGGTCGCACTCTGTTGGCCGCCATCTTTGTGGTATCCGGATTCAATAAGCTCATTAATTTCGAGCAATCGGCGACTTATATCGCTAACGCAGACCTGCCCGTACCAGACCTGCTGCTGGTGATGGCGGCGCTGATCGAGCTGGTGGGTGGGGTGATGATCGCGGTCGGTTACAAGGCGCGTTGGGCGGCACTGATGATATTTCTGTTCTTGATCCCAGTGACTTATATCTTTCACGCGTTCTGGTCGGTCGAGGCAGACCAGCTACAGCAGCAGATGATCCAGTTCCAAAAGAATCTGGCGATCATGGGTGGGATGCTTTATATCGCGCTCAGCGGTCCTGGTCGTTACAGCGTGGGCAAAGACGAATAAGCGACTGCCAGCAGCTCCTTAACTCGAACGCATGCATGGATAATCGACAAGTTGCTGCCGTAGACCTCGGGTCGAACAGTTTTCATCTTGTTGTTGCGGAGGTAGTCGAAGGAAGGCTGCGGATCATGGATAAGCTACGCGAGATGGTGCGGCTGGCCGGGGGCTTGAACGGGAACAATCGCTTAACTGAGGACGTGATGCAACATGCCGTTGCATGCCTGGAGTGTTTCGGCCAGCGTTTGACCGGGATCCCGGCGCATGGAGTGCGCGCGGTCGGCACGAACACCTTACGTAAGGCGAAAAACAGCGGAGAATTTGTGGGGCGTGCCGAAGCGGCCCTAGGCCATAAGCTCGACATCATCACCGGTTTTGAGGAGGCGCGGCTCATCTATCTGGGGGTATCACAGTGTTTGGAGGGTGGCGGTGGCGCACGGCGCCTGGTAATCGATATCGGGGGAGGAAGCACTGAGCTAATCCTAGGCCGGAAGTTCGAGCCCGAACACATGGAAACTCTACATATGGGTTGTGTCGGCATTAGCACCCGATTTTTCCAAGATGGCGCGCTTAGCGAGGCACGGATGAGGGCAGCGGAGATAGCGGCGCTGCAGGAATTCGAGGGGATCCAGGAATCGTTCAAGGGCCGGGGTTGGGATTTGGCGATCGGCGCATCCGGCACCATCCTGGCGATTCGAGAGATCGTGCTCGCCGAAGCTTGGAGTGAGGACGCCATCACGGCTGCCGCTATGCGCAGGCTGCGCAAGGCGTTGATCGCGGCCGGGGACTTGGGAAGGCTGGAGCTTTCGAGCTTGCAAAAAGAGCGTGTGCCGGTGTTCCCCGGGGGATTTGCCATCCTCTCGGCGGCGTTTCAGGCCTTGGGGATCGAGCGCATGCAGGTGTCAGACGGTGCGCTCAGAGAGGGCTTGCTCTATGACTTGCTAGGGCGCATCCACGACCAAGATGTACGCGAGAATACCGTTTCCGATCTGCGATCCCGGTACGAGGTAAATCGAGCACCGGCAGAACGGGTAGCGGCGACAGCCCTTTATCTTTACGAGACGGTGGCTGATGACTGGAAAATTCGGGAGGAGACTTACGCCCGTTGCTTGCGCTGGGCGGGATATCTGCATCAGCTTGGAATGGCGGTCTCCCACAGCCAGCACCACAAACACGGGGCCTATTTGCTCGGAAATCTCGACATGCCGGGTTTCTCCAAGGGAGAGCAACAGCTTCTCGCCACCTTGGTACGCGCTCACCGGCGCAAATTTCCTGTTGATGAAATCAGGGCGCCCCCGAGGCACAGCGCGGAAGCGACACGCCGTTTATGCATTCTGTTGCGCCTGTCGGCACTCCTGCATCGCTCCCAAAGCCCCAAGCCGCTGCCCTTGATCACGGCGAAGGTAGATGGATCCAGAATCTCCCTGGTCTTTCCTCCTGCCTGGCTGGATGAACATCCGCTGACTCGGGCCGACCTGGAACAGGAGGCCGCCTATCTCGTGGCGGCGGGATATACGTTGACGTTTAGCTAGGCGTGTAGTGTCTCGCAACCAATTGCCTATTTGCCGTACATGTGGCCGCCCATTCGAGGCCCCCGCCGCCTACGTGGGTTTTGTCCCGCCTGTGTCGCCCGGCGTATGGCAGAAACAGCCGCCCACCTGGTCGTACGGCAGTGGGTGGTGTCATTCCCGATCCCGCTTCGCGTTCTGTTCGCCGCCCATCCCCAGCTCGCCCCGAGCACCCGCGCGGCCATTCGATCGACTCCAAATGGCCTTCTATGAGGACCGCGTTGTCAAGCTCCCGGCGGATTGAAGTAATCTTTTTCTCTCTGTTTTGCCTCAGCGATGAGGTTGCCCCGCCGGAGTCATAACGCCCCCGCAAAGCGGGGGGCTTGACGGTTGTGAGCAGCCCCAAGGGCGGCCAATGGCTAAAGGTGAATCCAAGCTTTAGAATTCACCGCCCTCCCCTGCTCCCTGCGCATCAAGCTGCTCTTGATTTCGGATGTACTTCCTGATTTGTTCCTCTTCAAATCCAACGGTCGAGACCGCATAACCCCTTGCCCAAAACTGCTCGCCGGTGAAATTCCTCTGTCTCCCGCCAAACTGTCGGGCTACCGCAATCGCCGATTTTCCTTTGATATACCCGATCGCTTCGGCCACGGAATACTTCGGCGGGATCCGTAGCAACATATACACGTGATCCTGCACCATAGGCCCTTCCAGGATCTCACTCCGGCGTTGCCCGGCTAACTCACGCAACACCGGCCCTAAGAACTTCCTGATCTTGCCATACAATGCCTTCTTCCGGCCTTTCGGCACAAACACCACATGATATTTGCAGTCCCATCTCGAATGACTTAAGCTCTCAAACGTCGACATCTAATTGCCTCCTAGGTTGGACCGCCAA
>JBOIEE010000204.1:0-12913 GCA_050740975.1 Gammaproteobacteria bacterium
CGCGTGACCTGACGGAGGCACCGTCACCAACAGCGCCACCAGTTAAGCGACCCCCGAGGTCACCGGCATTGCTGCCCTTCTGTAGAGCTTGCACCTAAATCGGGGAAAGAAGCCTGATCCCCACGTCGTGCAAACTGCTCTACTTAGTAGTACGATTGGATGTGATGAGCAGCCCGTGCCAGACTGCCGGCGAGTCCTGGCAGGGCGGCTTAACGTTGCGGGGGCAATGTCTCAAATCATAAGAGGACTAAGTGCCATGTCCGAGCCAAATGAAACACAAGAAGATCCTCAAACGCGGACGAGCGAAAACACTCCCTTTGCAACGCCTGCAGTCCAGCCAGCGCAGGTGCAGGCTGCGACTCCCGAGAGCGGTAAACCAGAAGTCTTTAAGGGCACTCAACCGTTAGTAAGCACCGCAATCTCGCAAAGGAAAGAGATCCCAGAGCCCCAGGGATCGGTGGCTCCCAGCAACATCACGGCCGCGGCCTGCGAGTGTGGTACCACCGGCGGCGCGCCACCGCAGTTGGTTTTCGCCATAGGGCAATTGGGCTTTGACTTCGGGACCGAGGCACGCCGTGATTCCATCATGCAGCACATGAAGCCGCCGGCGATCCCCCACGATCCCGTCCAGCTCTTAGCGTACCTAAAGGATAATCCCTGGGATGCTGCCGCGATCCTGTGGACGCTCAATCTCGACGCCACACCGATCTATGCAATACAAGGTCAAGGGGGATTCGCAAGCGAGGCATACGAGCGGATTCGCGCGTTTTTAGAAGAGCAAACAAAAGGCGAGGTCGAACGCGTGTCCATCCCGGGATACATCGGTGGAAGCGCGCGGCTATTCACCGGGCAGGTCGTTCCCGTTAACTGGCCGGTCCTGCGCGGCATGTATAGCTGGAACACGAGGGCTTTGGTCGAAGCGGTATGCGGCGCTCCGCCCGCAGAGAAGGCGCCGCAGAAGGAAAAGGACGAATATTCCAGGAAGGTAGAAGGCGTCACAAACTTCCTCCGACGCGTCTACGAAGAGCTCCGCAATCTGGGCATCACACCTCAGGAGCGAGCGATCAACTACTCAGCTACCAATGCCTTTCAAGTCACGGAGGTTTTTAAAGACGCGATCAAGGAGGAGATGGACCTTGATACCATCGAGGTGGTACGCAGTCCGATCTGTCGTCCTGATTCCGATTGCTGGGACGTCAAGCTTACGTTCTTTAATCCTAAGAAAGTGTTTGAACAGGCCAGGAAGGTGTATCTATTTACTGTCGATGTGAGCGATGTGGTGCCGGTGATGGTGGGGCCGGTGCGCTCGTGGTTCGTGCGGTAATTTTAGGGATAACCATCGATTCATTTGGGAGGTGGTGATGGGTCATTTACCAATGTTGTCTACAGGCGACCAGCGTATCGCTGGAACCTTCCACGTGAGGTTCCATTTCGGAGTTGTCGAACCTCAGCAATACTAATGCGGATCCTGTGACGGTCGGTAGCGGCAATGTGTTCAACCAGGTGGTAGGTATTGTGCCTGTTATGCATATAAGGAACAGTAAAGGACGTACTCTCGGCATGGGAAACCAAGAAAGAGTACTTGCGTAAGTATTAACAAAAGGTTCAAGAGGAGGTAGATATGAACATTCCAAGACTTTCACCTGGTCTAATCCGTGGTAACTTTTTCGCCGCCCACGTTGGTAGCACCAGCCGGCGTGCAGTATTTGCTCAACAGGCATTAACTATCGTGCCAGTCGGCGGTGGCGCGTTAGCTCGCAGTGCCTGGGACCCTGCGCAGTGTTATAAAGACTGTATACACTCTGACCACATACCCTTAGATTGCTGGAATTGCTGCTATTTGCGCAAGGGGAACTGTGCCCCGGATGTGAACATGATACCTGTTGCTGTCGCTGCCTAACCATTCATTACGCTCGCGCGCGTACGGGAGGCCGATCCTCACAGCGACCTCATCCTGCGCTTCGTCGAGCGGGATTTCCGTGGGTATCTCACCTGCGGGATCTTAGTCTATGGGTTTGCCCGCACGGCACGAGCGTTACCTCTACCCTTCTGGGCTTGAACGGGGCCAGGCCCGCGCGGAGGTCTCTGCCGCGCGGGAGCGAACGAAGAGACGCGAGTAAGCCTAAAATTTTGGATGACCATCAATTGAGCGATGAGGTGGTTATGAATCATTTACCAAAACAGTCCGTAGGCATCCGGCGCATTGGCGGCGCAGTGTTCCCAGCCTTCAATCGAGGTATTGTGGCTCCGTTCGATGGTCGTGAGTTAAAGGGGCCAGGATCGAAATACTTTTGGCAATCCCAACTCTCCCTGCCCCTTGCTTGAGGCCTCAGCGACATCACCCTCTAACGGCGGCCGACCCCGTACCCTCGCTTCGCGCCGCTGCCCCGTCATGCGCCCGATCTTGAGTCCCTCCGCATCAGCCTTTATATAAACCTCCTCCGAATCATCCAGGCGGAAGCTCTGCAGTCTTGTCCAGCCGATCGAGCAGGCGCAGCCCGACTTCCGCGTTACCACGGGCTGCCCGCACGCGGAATCGTGTTTCCGCGTCGAACTCGGCCAGTGCCGCGATCGACAGCTCTTCCATCAACTTGTTGATACTGAGCTTGCGCGACCTGGCAAGCTGTCGGAGTCTTTCGTGTACATCGTCTGGCATACGAATAGTAAGGGTGGCCATATGGTTACTCCACAATTAAATCCTCGGGTGGAAGGACACGAAGGCTGGCAAAACGCAACTCCGCGCCTTTGAAGTCTTTGACATTTTTGGTCACGATCGCCTCTGCACCGCCCGCGATGGCGAGCTCTACAACGTGGTTGTCCGCCTCGTCCGGGAGATTTGGCCGCCATAGATAATAGATCCGCGTCCAGCGGCAAACAGTCAAGAAAGCGTCCAGAAGCTCTTCCCGTTCCTGTGCAGTAAGCATGCACTTCTCGAATAGCGCCCTCCGCGAGAAAACGGCTTCATATTCATGGAAGAGGGTGGCGCCCATCAAGGGGTGATACCGCCTCTTCAGGCACCGCCGCAGCACCTCGCGGCTCGCGCCTGCCGGTCCGAGCAGAGCGGCGACAAAGACGCTCGTGTCGAGGACAATGACCGCCACCCCCTAATGATAGCACATGCGCTGTCACCCAGCAGAGTCTGAGTCCGATCTGGATGCGTGCAAGCGTCATTTTCTATTGCGGGCCTCGGTGCCGATCGCGGGTCGTTCGCTGACCTTATATGAAGCAGTGCACACGGTGACGAGCAAGGAGAAGCCGAAGGTCCATGAGCACTTCTTGCAAACCCTCCAAAAGATGCGGTCGTCCCATTGTCGTCCCATCCTCGTTACCGACGCGGGGTTCCGTACGCCGTGGTTCAAGCAAGTTGAGGCTTTTGGGTATGCGCTGAAGACCCCTTGAAAGTACTCAAAAAGTTCTCTATTCTTATGAGAACTTTTGAGAATATGCTTACCCTGGCTGAACAGCGCGTGTTTTCCTTTTTCCAGGACTATTCCGTTCGGTATGGTCGCCCCCCGTTGCTGCGTGAAATCGGCGAGGCGCTTGGCCTCAAATCCAAGGGCACTATTCACCGTTATGTGCAATCGCTCATCAAGAAGGGCTATCTGCAAGTAGGGCAGGGCGGCTGGCGGGGTAGTGCTCTCACCGCCCAGACCGCCCGTCGGCTGATGTTTCCCTTGCTCGGACGCATCGCCGCCGGCCGTCCCATCGAAGCCATCCCGGGACAAGACGAGATCGACCTCGTCGCGGTGCTGGGTGGCCCCGACACCTATGTCTTGAAAGTCACCGGCGATTCGATGATCGCGGCCGACATCCTCGATGGCGATCTGGTCTTCCTCCGCCCCCAGGACACCGCCAAGGAGGGCGAGATCGTCTCCGCGCTCATCGACGGCGAGGAGGTGACGCTCAAGCGCTTTCGTCGCCGCCGCGGCCGCGTACTCCTTATTCCCGAGAATCCGGCGATGGCACCGATGGCGTACGATTCCGAGCGCATCGTCATCCAGGGCGTCTTGATCGCCAAACTACGCTTCTATGGCTGAAGGCAGTGGCTATGGGCTTGGAGGCAGTACTACAGGATCCCCGGGTATGGCGGCTCGGCCGGGAGTCGCCCGCGCGCCCCGCAGGGATCGCCACGGGTTTTGCCGCGCTCGATGCGCTCTTGCCGGGGCGCGGCTGGCCCCGGGGGGCGCTCACGGAGATCGTGACGGCAGGGCAGGGCAGCGGGGCGCTTGGCCTCCTCATACCGGCCTTGGCTGATCTCAGCCAATCCGAGCAATGGCTCGCCTGGATCGACCCGCCCTATCTCCCCTATGCCCCCGCGCTGGCCCGGCGCGGGATAGATCTTGCGCGCGTGCTTATCGTGCTTGGGACCAGGACGAGAGGGGAGATGTTGTGGGCCGTGGAGCAAGCGTTGCGCAGCGGTGCGTGTGGCGCCGTGCTCGTCTGGCTCAGGAGCGCCCATCCGCGAGAGTTGCGCCGATTGCAACTGGCGGCTGAAGTGGGCCAATGTTGGGGGGTGGTGTTTCGCCCCAGCGTCGCTCTCGATGAATCTTCGCCCGCGGCGTTACGCTTGCTCGTGGCCTCCCCCTCGACTGTACATATCCTCAAGCGCCGGGGCGGAGAAGGAGTCGTGCGTTTGGATTTACGGGACCCAGCGTGGTGAGTCGGCCGCAGGGTTACGCATGCACGCCTCACCCACCCTTTGGCTCTGCCTGGGGCTCCCGGCTCTCCCCCTCGAAGCGCTTGGAGGGAGTGGGCATGAGCACCAGGCCTGTGTCATCACGACCGGCGGGCATGATTCCCGTGTACTGCTCGGCAATCGAGCGGCTTATGCGCTGGGTATTGCACCCGACCTCTCGATCGGGGCCGCTCAGGCGCTTGGCGAGATCCGGGTTTATGCCCGCTCCGCGGCTTCCGAGGAGGCGGCGCTCAAGGCCTTAGCCGCCTGCTGCGGGCAGTTCACTTCGTGGGTGAGCTTGGCGCCTCCGGAGGGTCTGCTCCTCGAGGTGGGCAAGAGTCTTAATCTCTTTGGGGGCATCGAAGCGCTGCTCGATCGGATACGTCGGGGGGTGCAAGCGCTTGGCTATGCGCCTTGCCTGGCCCTGGCACCCACCCCCTTGGCGGCCCTTTTTTTCGTGCGGGCAGGGCAAGAGGTGGCGATCACCGAGAGCCAAGGATCACGCGCTCTGCTTTCGCGCTTGCCACTGACAGTATTACAGATAGAAGGATCAACAGCTAAGGCACTCTCGGGATGCGGGCTGCGAAACCTCGGCGATTTGCTGCGCTTGCCGCGCGCTGGGCTGGCGCGCCGCTTCGGTCCTCACTTAGTGTCGGTGCTCGATCGCGCCTTGGGCCGGGCGGCTGATCCGCGCCCGGCCTTCGAGCCACCGGCGAGGTTCGAGCGTTTCTTCGAGTTCGCCCATGAAGTCGAAGACGCCGAAGCTCTGCAGTTCGCCGCGCAGCGGCTGTTATTGGAGCTTACCGGCTTGTTGCGCGCCCGTGCGGCCGGTACACGGAGGCTCGATTGGATCCTCAGCCACCGCGATCGGCGGGAGAGTCGATTCAGCCTAGCGCTGGTGACAGCGAGCCGCGATCCCGAGCATCTCGGGCAGCTCATGCGCGTTCGCCTGGAGCGAATGGCGCTTCCCGAGCCAGTGCGCCTGCTCGGGCTTGTGGTAGACACCCTAGAGCCTTTGGCCGCGACGACGCACGCGCTCTGGCCGGAGGCGAAGCAAGCGCTGCAAGAACACGCCTCGGCCCTCATCGAACGGCTGCGGGCGCGCTTGGGCCCGGAGGCCGTTTGTGGCTTGAGCCTGGTGCCCGACCATCGGCCTGAAGCGGCCTGGCGCTTCTGCATGCCCGGGGAAGTGAGTCCTGTAGTTCCACTGAAGCGCCGCCCGCTCTGGTTGCTTAGTGCGCCTCAGCCGCTCGAGATCCATGAGGGACAACCGTATCGGGGCGGTATTTTGGAATTCCTCGATCGCAGTGAGCGGATCGAGAGTGGATGGTGGGACGGGCGGGCCATCGCGCGCGATTACTTCACCGCCCGGAATCCTGGCGGAAGCCGGTTCTGGGTGTTCCGCGAGATCGAAGGAGAACGCCGCTGGTTTGTGCACGGGATCTTCGAGTGATGTGCGACTGTACCGCGCCTTGTTACGCCGAGCTCCACTGCCTCTCGAACTTCACCTTCCTCCGCGGCGCCTCCCACCCCGAGGAATTGGTCGGACAGGCCCACCGGCTCGGCTACGCGGCGCTGGCGCTGACCGACGAGTGTTCGCTTGCCGGGGTGGTACGGGCGCATACCGTGGCCAAGGCCTTAGCGATGAAGCTCCTCATCGGGACCGAAGTGAAACTCCGCGCTGGGCCCCGGCTGGTGCTCTTGGCCAGGAATCGCGCGGGCTATGGCCAGCTTTCGGAGCTCATCACCAAAGCTCGGCGCAGAGCCGCCAAAGGGCGCTATCGTCTGGAGCGTAAGGACTTAGCACATGGCCTCGATCACTGTCTCGCCCTCTTGGTGCCCGAATGCGAGCTTTCCAAAGAAAACCTGCAAGCGCTAAAAACCGCTGCCGACTGGCTTGCGGAATGTTGGGCGGGGCGATTATGGATCGCCGTAGAGCTTCTGCGGGA
The DNA here is from genome assembly GCA_050740975.1 of Gammaproteobacteria bacterium. GTDB lineage: Bacteria > Pseudomonadota > Gammaproteobacteria > JBOHHR01 > JBOHHR01 > JBOHHR01. The sequence continues at coordinate 6,625 of JBOIEE010000204.1, forward strand.
GGGTGAAGATGGCGAGCGGCTTAAGCGGCTCTTCGGGCTCAGTCGAGCGACCGACATGCCCTTGGTGGCCACAGGCAACGTGCACATGCACGTGTGCCAGCGCCGTCCGTTGCAAGACACGCTCACGGCCATCCGCCTCAAGACCACCGTGCAGGCCGCAGGCCATGCCCTTTATCCGAACGGGGAGCGCTACTTGCGGTGGCGCGAGCGGCTCATGCGGCTCTATCCTAAGGAACTGCTGGCCCAGACCATAGCGATCGCCGAGCGCTGTGATTTTTCCCTGGATGAGCTTCGCTACGACTATCCCGAGGAGCTCGTGCCGGCCGGTGAGACGCCAACGACCCATCTGCGCCAGCTGACCGAGCAGGGCATGCATACGCGTTGGCCTGAGGGTGTGCCCCTCAAGATTCGATCTCAGGTCGAGCACGAGCTTGCGCTCATCGCCGAGCTTGGTTACGAAGCGTATTTTCTGACCGTCCACGATATCGTCGAATTCGCACGCCGCCGTGGCATCCTCTGCCAAGGGCGGGGCAGTGCAGCGAACTCCGCGGTCTGTTATTGCCTCGGCATCACCGAGGTCGATCCCGCGCGTATGGAGATGCTCTTCGAGCGCTTCGTCTCGAAGGAACGCCACGAACCCCCTGACATCGATGTCGATTTCGAGCACCAGCGCCGTGAGGAAATCATCCAGTATATTTATGAGAAGTACGGCCGCGAGCGTGCGGCGCTGGCGGCGACCGTGATCACCTACCGTTCGAAGAGCGCGATCCGGGATGTCGGCAAGGCCCTCGGCATGAGCCTCGCGCAAGTCGATCGGCTGGCCAAGAACATGTATTGGTGGGACGGGAAAACCCTGTCGCTTAAGCGCTTGCGCGAGATCGGTTTTGACCCCGGCAATCCCATCATCGGGCGTTTGGTCGCTCTCATCGGTCAGCTCGTCGGTTTCCCGCGCCACCTCTCGCAACACGTCGGGGGAATGATCATCTCGCGCGGCCCGCTGGCCTGTCTCGTTCCTATCGAAAACGCGGCGATGCCGGCACGGACCGTGATCCAATGGGACAAAGACGATCTCGATGCGCTGGGGCTCCTCAAGATCGACTGCTTGTGTTTGGGGATGCTGTCCGCGATTCGTCATGCCTTTGATCTGATCGAAGCGTGCCAGGGCCGAAGGCTCACGCTCGCCACCGTACCCCCAGAAGATCCCGCGACCTATGCCATGATCCAGAAAGCCGACACCATAGGGGTCTTTCAGATCGAATCGCGGGCACAGATGGCGATGCTGCCGCGGCTCAAACCGGTCTGCTATTACGATCTGGTGATCGAGGTCGCGATCATTCGACCGGGACCTATCCAGGGCGAGATGGTGCATCCCTACTTGCGCCGGCGGCACGGCTTAGAACCCGTGACCTATCCGAGTGAAGAAGTGCGCGGGGTGCTCGAGCGGACTTTGGGTGTGCCGCTGTTTCAGGAGCAGGTGATCAAGCTCGCGATGGTGGCCGCGGGGTTCAGCCCCGGGGAAGCCGATGAGCTGCGCCGCTCGATGGCCACCTGGAAACGCAACGGCGGCATCGAGCGGTTCCGGCAAAAGCTCATCGAGGGTATGCGCGAGCGCGGTTATCCAGAGCGCTTCGCACACCAGATCTATAAACAGATCGAGGGCTTTGGCGAGTACGGGTTCCCGGAGAGCCATGCGGCGAGCTTCGCGCTTCTCGTCTATGTCTCCGCCTGGCTCAAATGCCACCAGCCCGCCGCCTTCACAGCGGCCTTGTTAAACAGTCAGCCGCTTGGGTTCTACGCCCCCTCGCAATTGGTGCAGGACGCCCAGCGCCACGGGGTGGAAGTCCGTCCAGTCGATGTCAGCGCGAGCGAGTGGGATTGTACCCTGGAGCCCACCTTGACCGGCCAGTGGGCACTCCGTCTTGGGCTGCGCAGGGTCAAGGGCCTCTCCAAGGCGAGTGCCGAGCACCTGGTGGAAGCGCGTGCACAGGGTCGCTTCACGGATGTCGAGGATCTGGCGTGGCGTGCGGGGCTCAATCAGCGCGATCGCGAGGCGCTCGCCGCCGCCGATGCGCTCGCTTCCCTCGCCGGCCACAGGCATCAGGCGCACTGGAGCGCGCTCGGCATCGAAGCACCTTTACCGCTGCTTGCGAAAACGCGGCCCAATGAGGCGTGGCCGCTCCTGCGCCGCCCGACCGAAGGGGAGGCGATCGTCGCCGATTACGAAAGCCTCGGCTTGAGCTTGCGGCGGCATCCGCTGGCTCTCCTACGGGCGCGCCTCGAGCGCCTGCATTATCTCACCGCCGCGGAGATCCAGCGCTCGGCCCACGGGCAGCCCATCCGCACCGTGGGTCTGGTGATCACCCGGCAACGACCCGGAACCGCGACCGGGGTCGTCTTCGTCACGCTCGAAGATGAAACCGGCTATGTCAATCTCATCGTCTGGAGCAGCCTGGTCGAGAAGCAACGAAAAGAGCTGCTCGGCTCACGCCTTTTAGGCGTCAGTGGCGAGGTACAGCGCGAGGGGGAGGTAGTGCACGTGCTGGCCCGGAGACTCGAAGATCATACCGGATTCCTAGGAAGCCTGATCACGCAGTCGCGGGATTTTCATTAAGAAAACCGGCGAAGTACCGAACAGCTACGACAGGGAACCCGCCTTTCGCTCATATGGAGGAACCATGGATGTCAAAGTGACACTTAAGCCCGGTCAAAAGGATACCAAAAATAATACCCAAGGGTTCAGGCTGCAGTGCCTGCTTTCAGGAACTGATCCACCGCCAGGGCGAGCGGCTCGCATGCCGCTTCATCGTTCGCCAGGGATCCTTTGCCCACTTTTTCGCCCCAACACCAAGCCAGAGAGGGCGCCAGGAGATCTTCCATCCCTTTCGGCTCTGGGAGGCGATTCTCGACCGCAAGAGCGCTGCCGAGCGCGTGCAGGGCTTCAAAAAGCGCTTGGCGGCTCTCGGCGAGTAGCTCGGCGGTGCTGAGCACCCGGCTCATCTTCAAGCGCCGCGCAGCGTGGGCGCGATGCGCCGCCGCCTTTTGTTTTTCTTCATCGGATAAAGCCATTTTGGCGTCTATCCCGGCTTCGTCCTCCAACAAGGGGCGGCTGCCGCGCATGGTCCGCTGGATGAGCCCCGTCTTGGCTAGGCGTTCGAGAGCGTCTGCGGTGTCGCGATCCACCACCTCCAGATAGGTCGGCGACAGCGGATCGCTGTTGCCAAACAACTCTTGGTGCAAGCCTTGGAGCCGCTCGCGCCATTGGGGGGAATCACGATCGACCACGACCATGAGCACCGAGTGGTTGCCCTCTAGCGGGTATTGCTCCTCGCAGCGGATGAGCGCCCCGTTGAGGTGTTCACGCGCCAGTCTGGCAAACGCTAGCGCGCGATCGGTTGGGATCGGCGGTTTGGGCGGGGGAACGGATACAGGTGCCGCGGGGTGGACCAACTGGTTTAGCCGATCGAGGAACGCCTGTTTGCCACCGCCGAACGGGATCGCGCCGAGATCGCCCTTACGTTCCAGAACGCCATCGGCCAGCGCCTGCTTGTTGGCGAGCGTGCCCAGCATGCGGCTTTCGATCGTGTCCTGGGAGACGAGATTGATCACGGTGACGGGGCGGGTCTGGTTTTTTCGCCAGGCGCGGGCAATGCGCTGTTCCAGCTTGGCGGGGTTCCAGGGCAGATCGCAGTTGATAACCACGCTTGCATTCTGGAGATTGAGACCGGTGCTGCCCGCGTCGGTGCTGAGAAACACGCGGCAGTTCGGATCGTTTTTGAACAGATTGATCTCGGCCCGCCGGCGCAACTGCGGAACGCTTCCGGTGTGCCAGGCGCAGCCGAGCGCGCGCCTGCGGCAGCGATCGCGCACCAAATCGAGCATGCGCTCCCACTCAGAGAAAACGATCACCTTGACGCCGGCATTGTCGCGGCATTCTTCCAGGATCTTTTCCAGCTCCCCGAGCTTGGGGCAGACGCGATCATTCGCATCGAGGATGTAATTGGTGTCGCAGATCATGCGCATCATCGCCAGCTCGCGCATCAGTTTTTCCTGCTGCTGCTGGGTGAGAGGCCGGCGGCGGGCCGCGGCCGCGAGCCGGGCTACTTGATCCTCGTGGTCCACGTAGGCCGCTCGTTGCCCCTCCGACAAGGGCACGAAAAAGTTCTTGTCCGTACGGTCGGGCAACTCTGTCTCCACATCCGATTTGCGGCGGCGGAGCATGTAGGGCGTAATGCGCTGGTGCAGGCGTTCGAGGTTCTTGTATCCACACGGGCGGCCCCGCTCGTCCAGCTCGTAGAACTCGCGATTAAAGCGAAACAGAGGACCGAGGACGGCGGGATTGAGAAAGTCCATCAAGGAATGGATCTCATCGATCCGGTTTTCGATGGGCGTGCCCGTCAGCACAAACGCATAGCGGCTCTTGAGACGCTTCACCGCTTGGGCCGTTAAGGTGCTCCAGTTCTTGATCCGTTGCGCTTCGTCCAGGACCACGATGTCGGGCCGGAGTTGTTCATTCACCGTGAGCGCGTCCTTGATCATCTGCTCGTAATTAACAATGGTAAAAAACGGAGCGTGGGCATAGGCCTTGAGCCGTTCCTTGGGACCCCCGAAGACGATCCGGTAGGGCAAGCGGGTGAAGCGCTGGAGCTGATCTTCCCACTCCGTTTTGAGCGAGGCGGGCGTCACGATCAGCGCGCGCTCGGCTTTCCCCAGCCGGTGGATGAGCGCACAGGCGGCGATGGCTTGTGCGGTCTTACCGAGCCCCATCTCGTCGGCCAGCAGGGCGCGCTCGGTGAAGGCGAGATGCAGCATGCCTTCGCGCTGGTAGGGAAAAAGAGGGATCACGGTTTCCTGCGGCGGCCACTCGCCGGCGTGCACCCGGCGTTCGTACTCCCTGCGCAGTAGCTTACGTTCGGAGGCTTGGCGCGAGGAAAGCAACCACGGCTCGACCTCCTGAGAGATGCGCAGCGCTGGGATCGCCGCCTTGGTCAACCTTTCGATTGCCGCTCCTGTGGACCCATCTTTCAGCACGCCGCACTCGTCGAAGAGTCTTCGGAGCGGCTGCGTGAGATCCTTCAGTCCGTTCGCCACGCGCAACGTGTCAGCGGCGTGGTCCGGCACGATGTCGATGCGATGGCCGCCGTTTTCTACCGCCGCCTTGAACAACTTCTTGAATCGCCCCTCTAAGTGCAAGACCACCGCCTCGACGTGTTTGCAGGTGCCTAAACCGTTGATGCGAAAGTCTACGCAGTTACAGGCGAATTGCCGCTCGCGAACGCTCCGGATCTCGACGGAGTAGGTGAGCCCGCTGCCGGAGCGGACGCGGAAGTTGGAAAAGATCGGATGCCTGGAATCGAGATTGCTGATAGCGAAATGCTCGGATCGGGCGCGGATCCGGCGGCGCTCGAGTTCATCCTCGTCCGTCGTGCGCCAGTTGTGAACGGGCGGGACCTTCGGGGCAGAAACTTTGCGTTTGGCAGGCGGCATCCTGGTTCCAAGGATAAGGAATCCGAGCTTATCTGTCGACAGGGTCTCAACGTGCTGCGGATCCACCTTACCGTAAAGCTTGCCGGCCCGAATAAGTCTACAACACTTGCCCATCTACCGATCGCCGCCGACCGGGCGTGATGCGCCGGCTTCTTGCCTCCTTACAAGCTTCTGCACTAGCCAAGCAGTTGGCGAATTGCCGATAAGGTCGTCCGGCCCTGTTCACCGGGGAAAAAAGCGCTTGTTTTTGCAGGCCGGAGACAAGGCGGCACTTATTAAGAGCTGATTTTTTCAGTCCCCTTCGGCAAATTTCCACGACCCTGTACGTGAGTAATAAGTGAAGCCGTCAGGACGCCTTCCAGGCAGAGGGCTTCAACCCTACGGTGCGGATCGAGTGCTTTGGCACTCACACCGTCGTTTCGATCGTAAAAGGCGGAGGGTGCGTTGTTCCCTCTTTTTCAATCAGAGGATTCTGTCTGTGAGGAACGCAAATGAAAACTAACAGGTATCTCTTCTTAGTTCTGGCCCTGTTCGTGGGGCTATCGTCACCCGCCACGCACGCCAACGCGTACTTGATGAAACGCGTTTCCAAGGATAAGCCCGAGACTGTCGAGCCTCTCTCCATTCGATACGTCAAGGGCCTGCTCAATACCCGCATCCGTGGTGCCCGGCTAGCTAAGCTAGTGCAGTGTCCGAGAAATAACTGGTGATTTGGTTTTCTCTGTTCTGCTGCGCGGTGCGGTACAGCCGGGCTTGATCTGCTCCAAAGTTTGACGGCACCGAGCGAGTTTGGTCTGGATGGATT
>JBOIEE010000205.1:0-4552 GCA_050740975.1 Gammaproteobacteria bacterium
GTCACGCTGTTGCCCGGCAGGCGGGTCAAGCCCTTCGTCGGCGGCAACAAGAATGATGCGGCGGACGCGCGGGCGATCTGGACCGCCGTGCAACAGCCGGGGATCAAAAGCGTGGCGGTTAAGAGCGAAGCCCAGCAAGCTGTGTTGGCGCTGCATCGCATGCGCCAACAACTGGTGAAGTTTCGCACGGCTCAGATCAATGGGCTACGTGGGCTCCTCACCGAGTATGGCGAAGTGATGCCCCAGGGCAAGGCAGAAAGGGTACGTGAGTCAGCCTGCGTAACCGCACGCGAACTCGCGAGAGATCAACCACTTTATAGAGAAAGGCACGCTGAAAGGTTGCGCAAGGTCGTCTACGTGTGATGGCAACAGGTCAGACCGTGACCCGCCAAACCTGTATGGTCTCTCGGGCTTCGAGCCCTGAGGTGAAATGAGGCGCGGGTCAGCGGATCCCATCAGGGCTAGCAGGCTATCCAGCCTGCACCACAGGCCGGATATAAAACTGCAGTCTATGCCTGTCCAACACGCCGCAAGGCCTCGTTCAGCGCAGCTAGCTTTTGGGGCGAAAGCGTGCCAGCAAAATTTGTCAACGACGACTTGGACAGGCTCACCAGCTCATCGCAATGGATACCGCTCTCGTGCTTTAAGCCCTCGTTCTGGCCCACGGGATTTGTGAGGCTAAGCCGTCGCAGGCGCTATAGACCGGTGCGCAGGTGACCGTCGAAAACCGCGAGTCGATCACGACGTGCCGGCTCACGATAACAAACACTCGGAACCTTCGACATTCGGAGATAAACGGGGTTTTCGACAGCTTCGTTAGCCACCATTAACCGGAAGCAGAGAAAACGTGACGTGGATTCGCGTCAGCAGCGTGTTTACCATAGCCCTAGCTCTTGGAGCCTGTGCGTCGAACCAGCTGTGGAGTTGCCGGACAGGGGAGCGATTGGCTGTCATGGACTCTATGTACTTCGGCACGGGCAAGCCGGGCGGTAGTGTGACGGCGCAAGAGTGGCAAGAGTTTATGAACCAAGTGGTAACCCCCCGTTTTCCTGAGGGCCTTACGTCCTGGGAAGCATCGGGTCAGTGGCAATCTGCGACGGGAGTGATCGAGCAGGAGTCGTCGCACGTGCTGCATATCGTTCATCCGGATACAGAGGAGAGCGAGCGTGCAGTTCGGGAGATCATGAACAGATACAAAACGGAGTTTCAGCAGCAAGCGGTGTTGCGGGTACGTTCAAGGGCCTGTATGTCGCTTTAGGCTTGCGCGCGGGTAGTGGTCGTGGGGTTGCGGCTGACATTGGGCTCGAGCAGTGGACAAAGAGCAGATAACCGCGATCCACGATTCCTGGCCTACCGGTACGCCGTTTGGCAATAACCGGTTCAAGGAGTAGGTCGAACTATTGCTGGGGAGAAAGACTACCGCACCCGATAGCCCGAGGCCTGTGGGGTAGGCGAAGGGACGGCATCGGTTCATCGCGCGCTCGGGCGACGGGGTTGAGCTCAGAGTTTGTGAAAAAACCTACTGCGCTCTGGATCTCGCATTAAACGGCGGTGCTCGGAATCCTCATGTATTTCAACATACACTCCGGTTGCTCGTCCCGTCCTTGGGACTCGCCCCTTCGGGGCTTGCGCTCCATTCGCTCCGGGCGAAACGGTCCTGCGCTCCGGCGAAACGCGACCTCCCTTCGCTCGTGACGGTTTTTTCACAAACTCTCAGGCAGGGGCTGACCGACCGCGACCCAACAATGGTATCTTATCGTTTCATCACTCGGTACAAGAATGCTTTTTGTCATTGACGATAACCTTCGCCATGCGCGAAAACGTTAAAGCAAGCCCAGGGTACGCCATAGATGCCTCGGGCGTGAGCAAATACTATGGCGATGTCAAGGCGCTTCAGGATCTGGACCTGGTCATCAGCCGCGGCGAATTCTTTGGCTTGCTGGGTCACAACGGGTCCGGCAAAACGACGGCGCTGCATCTGTTTTCGACCTTGGTGCGGCCGACCAGGGGGCGGATCAGCGTGGCGGGTCACGATGTCGCGCGCCAGCCTGTGGCCGTACGCCAAGCCATCGGCTTGGTGTTTCAGGAATCGGCCCTGGACCGAATGCTCACCGTGGAAGAAAACCTGCAACTGGCCGGCGCGCTGTACCGGCTGCCGTCGCGACTGGTGCGTGAGCGCATCAACCGATTGCTCTCCTTATTCGAGCTGGCAGACAGGCGCAACACGACGGTCGCCAAGCTCTCCGGGGGCATGCGCCGAGCGGTGGACATCGCCCGCGGGGTATTGCATCAACCCGAGATCCTGCTCTTGGATGAGCCGACCATCGGTTTGGACGTGCTGAACCGGCGTGCGATCTGGCGTTTCCTGGAGGGTTTGCGCAAAGATCACGGCGTGACCATCGTGCTCAGCACCCATTACTTGGAGGAGGCGGCGAGCTGTGACCGGGTCATCTTCCTGAAAACGGGCCGCATCATCGGCCACGGCCAACCGCAACAAATGATCGCGGCGCTTGGAGCCTATATCTTGGAGATCGAGGCCGATACCCCGTCCAGTCACGCCACCCGGTTTGATCCTCGGCTTGGCACGCCCATATTAGAAGGCGATCGCTTGTTGTTCCGGATCACGGACAGCGAGTTTTCCATCGCGGATCTGGATCGCAAGCTGCGCGCCGAAGTCAAGGGCTGGCACCTGCGGCATCCGGATTTAAACGATGTCTACGTGTGGCTGAACCGTGGCGGCACACTGGCGACGAGCGGCGAGGACAAGCACTATGTGGCGCCCGATCTTCGCGCTCATTGAGCGCGAGCTGAAGCGCATGCTGCGCCAGCGTGGGCGGCTGGTGAGCGCGATGGTGCGCCCACTCATCTGGCTGCTGGTCATCGGCACCGGGTTTCAGTCCTTGGTGGCGGGCACGGGAGGCGACGAGTACAAGGTGTTTCTCATTCCGGGGCTGCTGTGTATGGTGCTCTTGTTCGGTGCCATGCTCGCTTCCCTATCCTTGGTTTACGATAAGGAATCAGGGGTAATGCGGATGCTCATCATCGCGCCCTTTCCTCGCTACTGGATCATACTCGCGCGCACCACCAGCGCCGCCATCGTCGCGATGGTCCAGGCCCTCATGCTGTTGCTGGTGCTGGCGCTGCTCGGCTACCGGGTGTCCCCGGATAACCTGGGCTTGTTCGCTTTGGCGCTGGTGATCCCGGCCTTGGTCTGCGCCAGCTTGGGTATGTTGATCGCGGTCTTCAGCAAGACCCTAGAAAACTTCGCCGTGATCATGAATTTTGTTATTTTCCCCATGTTTTTCGTCAGCGGAGCCTTGTACCCCCTACAGCTGCTGCCGCCCGTGCTCAAGACCCTGGCCCTGATCAACCCCTTCAGCTACGGGGTGGACCTGATGAAGCATGCGCTGGCGACCGGCGGATCCTACGCGCCGGATTTCACCGTGGCCGAGAACCTGGCGGTGATGGCGGTGTTCATCCTCGCCGCGATGAGTGTCGCCACCCTGCGCTTCTCCCAAAGCGCTTGGCTTGAGAAGCTGGCAAGGGTGTTGTCGAATCCGCGGCGCGGTTGAATAGATGCTGCGTGCCCCGCTTGATGCATATAAAGTTTAGGGCTTTCCTAGGAGCCTGTCGGACTTAGGAAGAACCTACTGCGGCGGTGGGAAATCGGTCCATAGTTCCGATCATTCTCGTTAAATAGTTACCATTATTCGCCTTAAATGATCAAAAATCTGTCCTCGATTTCCCACCCGCCTCGCTACGGCTCCCCAAGTCCGACGGGCTCCTAGGGAGAAGTCGATGTCCGATGTCTTGGCGAAAGAAAGAACGATCGCGAAACCGGGGTTCAACCGCTGGCTTGTACCGCCCGCAGCCCTGGCGATCCATCTCTGCATCGGCATGGCTTACGGCTTCAGCGTCTTCTGGCTGCCGCTTAGCAAGTCCATTGGGATCACCGAATCTGTCGCGTGTTCCCCCGATCTGTCCCTGTTCGCGCAGATCATAGCCCTCAACTGCGATTGGAAGATCAGCACGCTGGGCTGGATGTATACGCTGTTCTTTGTGTACCTCGGCTCCTCAGCCGCTATCTTTGGTCACTGGCTCGAGCACGCCGGGCCCCGCAAAGCCGGGGTCGTGGCGGCGCTTTGCTGGGCGGGCGGTCTGATGATTTCGGCGTTAGGGGTATACATCCATGAGATCCGGCTGCTGTGGCTGGGTTCGGGCATCATCGGTGGCTGCGGTCTGGGCTTGGGTTACATCTCTCCGGTCTCCACGCTCATCAAATGGTTCCCGGACCGACGCGGGATGGCAACCGGAATGGCGATCATGGGCTTCGGTGGCGGGGCGATGATCGGCTCGCCGCTCGCAGATATGCTTATGAAACATTACCAGACTGAGGCCTCGGTGGGAGTTTGGGAAACGTTCGTCACCCTGGGAGCAGTCTATTTCATCGCCATGATGTGCGGCGCGTTTGGTTACCGCGTTCCACCACCAGATTGGAAGCTCGCGCGCTGGACGCCTCCCGCGCAACAGAAGGCGATGATAACCTCAGGTC
>JBOIEE010000206.1:0-3666 GCA_050740975.1 Gammaproteobacteria bacterium
GGTGAGCGCTGTGAGTAGCGGATCCGCTGTCATTGAGCTTCATTCTGACTTTAGGATCCGTTAAACCCGTGGAACCCAAAAGCTTAGGACCGATCATGCTGGACCTCGCGGGTCCCGAATTGCAGCCAGAAGAGCGGGAGATGCTGTTGCATCCCTTGGTAGGAGGCGTGATCTTGTTCACGCGCAATTACCACTCGCCCGAGCAAGTCGCCAAGCTAACCAAGCAAGTACGAGGTTTGCGCGTGCCGCGCTTACTCGTGGGGGTGGACCACGAAGGGGGAAGGGTGCAGAGATTTCGTGAAGGCTTCACCCGTTTGCCCGCCTGTGCCGCCATCGGAGCCGAGTACGATAAGGATGAGCAAAAGGGGCTTGCCTTAGCGGCGGGTTATGGATGGGTGATGGCCTCGGAGCTGGCTGCCGTGGGTGTCGATTTTAGCTTTGCTCCGGTTCTGGATCTGGGATTGGGGGTGAGCCGGGTGATCCAAGACCGTGCCTATCACCGCGATCCGCTCATCATCGCAAGACTGGCGAGCGAAAGCGTACTGGCGATGAGGAAGAGAGGCATGGTGGCCGTGGGCAAGCACTTCCCCGGTCATGGCTCGGTAGCTGAAGATTCCCATTACGAAGTGCCGATCGACTCGCGCGAGCTGGGGATGATCGAGCAGAGCGATTTACTTCCGTTCAAGCACTTGATCCAGGCGGGCTTAGCCGCCATCATGCCGGCCCACGTCGTGTATCCCAAAGTGGACGAAAAACCCGCCGGCTTTTCAAGCTGTTGGTTGAATACCGTCCTGCGGCGGAAACTGCGGTTTGACGGCGTCGTGTTTAGCGACGATATTTGTATGCAGGGCGCTGCTGTTGCCGGTGATCACCTCGCTAGGGTGCACGCGGCGTTGCAAGCGGGTTGCGATGTGGTGCTTGTTTGTAACGACAGTGAAGCGGCCGCGCGGGTGTTGCACGGATTGGACTACGCCGGCCGGTCCCACGCCAGGCTCGCGCGCATGTACGGGCAGAAGGGCGCGGATTGGCGCGAGCTTAGGCAAGATCCACGCTGGAGAGAGGCTTCAGCCCGACTTGAGTCATGCGCACACGCTTGGGAAACGCGCGCACTGAGCGAACGCGGTGAATGAAAAGGCGAAAAAGATCGAGAAGGTCATGAAACGGCGGCTTTTTTGGAGAGTTTTATTGCTTGCTTTGCTGTCAACGCCCGATTCCCTGTCGGCGCTCGAATGTACGCCGCTGGTGCTCGCCAAGGCCACGCACAGCTCCTTGCCTTATGGCAAAGGACTGTTGTGGAAGGTATCGCGAGGCGGGGGCAAGCCGAGCTATCTCTTTGGGACCATGCATGTGGGTGATGCCGAAGTCGTGGAGCTGCCACGGGAAGTGTCGACGGTGTTCCAGGCGAGCAGTCGGCTGATTCTGGAAGCCGAGCTTAACCCGCGCGACGCGATGGAGTTCTCAAAGCTCATGACTTACGCGGATGGGGGTCGTCTGAATGACGCGCTGGGCGAGGAATTGTTTGAGCGCACGGTTGATTTGCTGTGGCGCTACGGGATAACCCGCGGATCGGCCACCACGATCAAGCCATGGGCGGCCTATTTGACGCTGAGCATGCCCCCGGCGAACGGCATCGCTTTGGACATGGTGTTGGCACAGCGGGCCGCGGAACAGGGCACGCCGGTTTATGGTCTGGAGAGTTTGAAAGAGCAGGGCGCAGTGCTCTCTACGCTGCCGTTATCGGACCAGATCGGCTTGCTCAAAGACACGGTTTGCCATTATCAAGCGATGCAGCAAGACGTGGCGACGATGAAAAAGCTGTACCTGCAGCGCGATCTCGCCGGCCTGATGGCGATGGCGGACAAATATGAAATAGCCGAAAGCGCGCGCTACCGGAGGTTGCTGGAAACCCTGCTATGGAGCCGAAATAAACGCATGGCAGAGCGTATGCAACCCTATCTCGATGAAGGCGATAGCTTTATCGCCATCGGGGCGCTGCATCTTCCGGACACCAAAGGGGTGCTGGCTATTCTCGCGGCCAAGGGATATCGCGTTGTGGCGGTGTATTAGGGCCTGTTGAACTGCCCTCAGAACTGATCTTAAGGAGCTAGCTGCTCTGTAATGGTCTGGTCCCGACCCGCGTGTGGGCAATCTACCCAGCCGGGGCATTGTGGTCGCCGTTAGCGGTACACTTTAAAACGGCTTGCGTGACCATTTCTCTCTGCGTTTCTTGAACAACCAGAACCCCCAGTAAACGAGCAGGGGACCAAAGGTGAAGGTTAAAAAATTGGTCTGTTTGTCTTCCCAACCGTCCCAGGGTCTACCGGCGTAGAGATGAAATAACACCCACGCCACGCTGAAGATAATACTGTACACGGTCTCGACATCGATCTTTGGTTTTTTGCTTTTGTGCTGCATTTCGGTTTTGATTGGTGTGCCGCATAAACCAGCCCAACCATTTTCCACCCCGGTCGTTGCTAATGCAGTGCGATCAGCCCGGCGCTGAAACCTTTGAGCGAGATGGGCACTTTAACCGGCTGTCGGGCGGCATCATGGAAAGTTACCGTGGCCTCTTTGCCCTTTTTTAAGGCGTCCAGGATCTGGGCATCCAACTTCACCCCTCCTCGACAACCCTTGGGCTCGCAGCGCTCAATGGGAAACTTGGTCGTAGGGCCATCCTGATCGACCACCATGCTCACTCCTGGAGGCAAAGAGATCCCCAAGGGCAGGGTAACCAGTGCAATCGGATCGGCTTCTTTTGCTAGAAAGCCGACAGCGATGTGGAGCACGCGCTGTCCCCCTTCACGCAGTACCAAATTCTGAAAGATAAAGCACTGCTCAGCACCCTGCTGTTTTTCACAGCGTACGGTCCAGTTACCGTGAACCTCCCCGTCGTTTGGTTTGGCGAACACCGCGCTGTTCATCCCCCCCATCCCCACAGCGTACGCTAAAAGCCAGCTTCTCAATGCCGCGCGTGTTCTTTTTAACATCGTTGTCAATCGATATCACTTCCAACCCTACTAGGTTTGACATCATACTAAATCCGAGGGATCTCGGCATAGCCGCCGGCTCGAGCAGTGCACTTCTGCCCAGGTGAGGTTTGATCGCGAAGGCGGAAAGATCTTATCGCTTGGCCCCGGGGGTAAGGTGTGGAGATTAAGGATGTTAGAACTTAAAGGCCGGGAAAACTGCAAAGAAAGTCTTTAAGCGATCTTCACCCCCAAAAGCACATCTCGTTGCCGCAAGCGCCGCATCACCTCCAGACCGCCTTTTAGCACCACATCAATGTCCGGGTGTCGCAGTGTGTTGGCGATCCCGTGCAGGAGCTCGCGGCCACTCTTGTTCTCGTTTTGCTGGATCTTCTCCAGCAGCAGGGCACTCACAGGGTTCAGCTCCATGAATCCGACTTCATCGTTTCGGTCCCGAAACGCCACCAGATAGGTCTGCTCCTCTTGCGGGGGCGGGTGATCCGGTCCGAGACGATGCACGGGATAGCGGTACGATAAAAGCCAAGCCAAGGGGCTTAGAACCGGTACCCGCCCCAACAGATCGCCCTTGGGATCGATGCCCTGGCAACTGATTTCACGTGGATCGGTCATCAGCGCTGCTTCCACCCACTCATAGTGCGCCAACTCGAGTATGAAGGGCGGATCACCCGCTTGGTCACGT
>JBOIEE010000207.1:0-2860 GCA_050740975.1 Gammaproteobacteria bacterium
TCTAGCTTCAGCTTTTTTTGCATGTGGATGGGTGAGGTGGCAATAAAGGTGTGGATGCGCTTGGCGCTGGCGGGCGCTAAGGCTTCCGCGGCGCGGTCTATATCCGGCTCTAAAGCGCGTGCTAATCCGCAGACCCTGCTGTCCTTTACTACTTTGGCGACAGCGTGAACGGCTTCATAATCGCCTTGACTGGCGATTGGGAAACCGGCTTCGATGACATCTACGCGTAGGCGTTCCAAGGCCTTGGCTATGCGTACCTTTTCGTCCTTGGTCATGGACGCCCCCGGGCTTTGCTCCCCGTCACGCAAGGTTGTATCAAAAATGATCAATTTGTCTTTCATCACTGCTCTCCAACAACCGCCCCTACCACCAGGCAGCGGGATAAGCCTAAATTGTAATGTTTATTCCCCTAAGGGGGAGATTTTTTGAATGGTACTGCCCCTAGCAGGGCAGCAGCGGCGTGAGCAGCAGTAGAGAAAGCAAGGCGTTGGCTGCCGTGGTAAAACGCGCTAAGGCGCCATTGACGATCGAGATAACCATGGTCTTGAAGCTTAGGACGCTCGCGACTATACCTCCTTTTCCAGAAGGTTCCAAGCACGTCATTGTTCACTACCCCCCGCGGCGCTCTGGGCTCGCCGCGCCGCCCGCCTTTGGCGCAGCTTGACCAGCGTGAATGCCGGCCCTGAAGCGGCGTAAACGGCTAAACCACCGAACAACACCAGCGGGGGATCAGAGGAGATCAACACGAATCCCAGCACCACTACCAAAGCGTATACGAAACGCACGCGACCCTTGAAATCCAAGCCCTTAAAGCTGTGGTAGCGCGCATTGCTCACCATCAACAAGGCAGCGGTGACTGTGAGCAACAACGCAACCCCCGCCACTGTGCCATCGGCACTAAGCTGATGATCCTCGCAGATCCAAACGAATCCCGCGACTAAACCCGCGGCGGCGGGACTCGCCAGGCCTTGGAAAAACCTCTTGTCGGCGATCCCAGCTTGGGTGTTAAACCGGGCGAGCCGGAGCGCCGCCGCGGCCGTATACACGAAGGCAGCCAACCACCCCAGTTTGCCCAGGTTCAGTAACGACCATTGGTAGACCACCAGCGCAGGCGCTATACCAAAGGACGCCAAGTCCGACAAACTATCGTATTGGGCCCCAAAGTCAGTCTGGGTATGGGTAAGACGCGCTATGCGCCCGTCCATTCCATCCAGCACCGTGGCAACGAAGATCGCGACGGCCGCGGTTTCGAAACGGCCGTTGATCGCGGCCACGATGGCATAGAAACCCGCGAACAGCGACGCGGTGGTAAAAAGATTGGGCAGGAGGTAAACACCCCTGCGCCGCTTTATGGCCTGATGCTGTTCCACACCAGTTCGCCGGCCTCAGGCTGGGCCGCGGGGTCACCGAATTGGCCCATGACCCGCACAGCCGCTTCCGGGTCTTGCCCCGTTTTGGCCCTAGTGGACACGGACCGCGATGTGATGCCTCGGTAGGGGTTCAGTTCTTTTCCTGGTCGACCAGCTTGTTCGCGCTGATCCAAGGCATCATAGCCCTCAGCTTGGTTCCCACTTGTTCCAGCGGGTGCGCGCAACTTAAGCGCCGATTCGCTTTCAGCACTGGCGCACCACTCTGGTTTTCCAGAATAAACTCGCGTGCAAAAGCCCCGCTCTGGATCTCCTGCAGGATCTGCTTCATGGCGAGCCGCGACGCCTCGCCGATGACCCGCGGCCCGCGCGTGAAGTCTCCGTACTCAGCGGTATTGGAGATGGAATAACGCATGTTGGCGATACCGCCTTCATACATGAGATCCACGATCAATTTGGTCTCGTGCAGGCACTCAAAATAAGCCATCTCCGGCGCGTAGCCGGCCTCAACCAAGGTCTCGAATCCGGCCTGGATAAGCGCCGTCAAGCCGCCGCATAATACGGTCTGCTCCCCGAACAGGTCCGTTTCGGTTTCTTCCCGAAAAGTAGTCTCTATGATCCCCGCTCTGCCAGCACCGGTGGCACACGCATAGGAGAGCGCGAGCGCCTTGGCCAGCCCAGATCCATCCTTATAGATAGCGATAAGCGATGGCACTCCACCTCCCTGCAGATAGGTAGAGCGCACCAGATGGCCCGGTCCCTTGGGGGCGACCATGATCACATCCAGATCCGGCCGCGGCTGGATCTGGCCAAAATGGATGTTAAAACCGTGGGCAAACGCAAGCGTGGCATTTTGCTTTACGTTCGGTTCGATCTGCTCTCGATAGAGCAAGGCCTGGTGCTCGTCGGGCGCCAAAACCATGATCACGTCCGCCGCTGCCACCGCTTCCGCCACCGATTTGGACACAAGTCCTGCCGCCTCCGCTTTACGCAGACCGCTTGAGCCCGCCCGCAAGCCGACAACGACCTCGACCCCCGAATCCTTGAGATTATTGGCATGCGCATGGCCTTGTGAGCCGTAGCCGATCACGGCGACCCGCTTTTCTCGAATAAGGGATAGATCCGCGTCTTTATCGTAATAGATATTCATAGCGCTCCTACATCACTAACTCTTTAAGCCCTTGCCTCGGCAACCCACCCCTGCCCCAATAAATGCCGTTAAACGTGCAGCGCTTTTTCTGCGCGGCAGATGCCGGTTACCCCACTGCGCACGACTTCGACGATGTGTTTTTTGTCCATCGCGTCCAGAAACGCATTCAGCTTGTCGCCAGCGCCGGTCAATTCGATGATATAGGTCGTATCCGAAACATCGATAATACGCCCGCGAAAGATATCGACCAGGCGTTTAACCTCCTCTCTCGCCTCCGCTCCCGCCCATACTTTGACCAGCATCAATTCCCGCTCAATGTGCTTGTAGTCGTTGAGATCGATGA
>JBOIEE010000208.1:0-6143 GCA_050740975.1 Gammaproteobacteria bacterium
GGAAGCGGTCGTTGTGATGCCGCTCCAAAAGATGTACCAGTTCATGCACGGCGATGTACTCCAAGCACGGCACAGGCTCCTTAGCAAGCTCCAAGTTGAACCAGATCCGCCGTGCCACGATGTTGCACGTGCCCCACCTAGTCTTCATCTTCTTGACGCCCCAGTGCACTACCTGAACTCCGATCACCGGCTGCCATTTCTCCAGCAGCGGCGGGATCAGCGCCTTTAGTTGCCCGCGGTACCACTGTTGTAGGATCCGTTCACGCTGCACGGCGCTTGTCTCAGGACGCACATAAAGGTCGAGGAAGGCAATCCCCTGTAGGCCGACTCTCGCCCAGCCGTGGTGTTCGACCACCCGCAGGCGATAACGCTGGCCCAAGAAATAGTGGCTTTCGCCGTTCACCATCTTGCGCGGTGACTGGCGTGGCTGGGCGTTGAATCTGGCCTTCTGCTTTTTGATCCACCTCAGCTTGCCGATCACCGCCATCCGCACTGCGTCATCGCTCACCCCTAGCGGTGCCGAAACGCGCACACCGCCATGCGGCGGATAGACGCCCAGGTGCAGATTCTTGATGTCCTTGCGCACTACCTCCACGCAGAGGCCGCCGACGGCGATGCGGTGCCTCTTAGTATTCATTCTGGTTCTTCACCAATTCCAAGATCTAAAATAGCGCAATGACTTATTTCAGTTCGCCCTCGTCGCCGTCATATCACCCGGGTCTTGCCGGTCAGCAGTTCCTGCATCATGCCCGGCTTGGGGGCGCGGGTCTTGGCCAGTCGAGCTTCGAGGGCGACCAGTTCGGCATCCGTGTCGGAGAGGACGGTGGCGATGGCGGTTTGTTCGTCTGCATCGATGGGCAGGGGATCGCGATATTGAGCGCCGCGGCGGCGACGGCGAGATCGACCGCGGCCCGCAGCGCCGCTGTCCCTCACATGAGATACCGATGAGGCGCGTGAAGTTCTCAATTCTTATCCGGAGATCAGCGTCAGCGCAGCGGCGATAGCCCAGGGGGCGAGGGTCGCGGCCAGCACCAAGAGCGCTCCCAAAAGAAAAAGCTGGCCGCTGGCATCGAGTTGGAATACAGCCGCATGAACCGCGGTGGCACCGCATATCAATACGGGAACATACAGGGGCAGTACCAGAAGAGCGAGTAGCATGCCACCGTTTCGCAGACCTACCGTGAGCGCTATTCCGATCGCCCCCACGAAGCTGAGCACGGGCGTGCCCAAAGCCAGCGATACGAGCAGCACGGGCAAAGCCTGCGCTGGCAGGTTTAGCAGCAAGGCGAGTGCGGGAGACACCGCGATTAAGGGCAAACCGGTCACTAGCCAATGGGCGAATACTTTTGCCACGATCAAGGCGGGCAGGGGGTGCGGGCTCATGAGCATCTGCTCTAAGGCACCGTCATCGAAATCCGAGCGAAACAGAGGACCCAAGGATAATACCGTGGACAACAGCGCTGCTACCCACAGAACGCCGGGGCCGAGTAGCTTTAGGGTTTCCGCATCTGGGCTCGCGGAAAGGGGGAACAGAACGGTGATCACGGCAAAGAATAGCACCGGGTTCGCGAGCTCCGCGCGGCACCGGTACGCGAGCACCAGGTCGCGTTTGATCAGCGCGCCCATAGCGGACAACATCCCCGATCCGTTCATCCGAGGTGCAAACGCTCAAAACCCGTCTGTTGCAAGGATAAAGGTTGATGGCTGGTCAGGATCACGCATCCCCCAGCGTCCACGTGATCACGAAAAAGCGCCTCTACCCGATCGACACCTAAGCGATCTATCCCAGCCAAGGGTTCATCGAGGATCCATAGACTCGCGGGCGACATCAACAAACGTGCAAGCGCTACCCGGCGGTGCTGTCCCAGGGACAAATTGCGGCAGGGAAGGAACGAAAAGGGTTCGAGATCCATGTGGGCCAGCGCCTTTTCCGGGGATGTGCGGGGAGTCCTGGCCGCGAACGTTTGGGCGATGCGCAGGTTCTCCAGCGGCGTTAGCTCGGCCTTCAACCCGTTCAAATGACCGATATAAGCCAGGTCCTTGTAGTACTCCGCACGCACCTTGTGAATGAGTTCTCCTCGCCAGCGGATTTCACCATGGTCCGCGCGCAAAAGCCCACAGACAATACGCAGCAAGCTTGTTTTGCCACTGCCATTGCGCCCTTCCACGATCAAAGCGCAACCGGCCTCTAAGGTAAAATGAAGTCCACTGAATAAGCTTCGGTCACCGCGCGTACAAGCCAAGTCGTGGGCTTCTAGCGACGGTCCGCGGAGTATCTTATCCTGCTGCGGCTCCAATTCGGTTTGCGGTATTGGAAATTACCCCTCACCCTAATCTTAAAGGGTCTCGCAGCGCGCTAGGAGCCTGTCGAGGAAGAACCGTAGCGAGGCGAGTGATCAAAAGGATGACGGAGAACGATGGTATCTAAGCGATCGGGTCCGGTAGAAATAATATCGATAGGGACCCCCGTTATTTCTGCTATGCGATCCAGATAGTGCCTCGCGTTCTGCGGCAATTCAGGGTACTTCCTTAGCCCCAGGGTCGACCCTTTCCACCCGGGCATCGTTTCATACACGGGTTCACAATCGCCCACGGCCTCGGCACCGAGCGGCAGTGTTGTTACCCGTTTGCCCTGCTGCTCATAACCGACGCAGATCTGAATGTTTTCTAGGTTATCGAGGACATCGAGCTTGGTAATGCATAGGCCGGAGAGGCTGTTTATCTGACTGGCTCGCCGTAATGCGACCGCATCAAACCAACCGCAGCGGCGTAGCCTTCCGGTGGTCGCACCCCGTTCCTTACCGCGGCTGGCTAAATAGTTACCTAAATCGTCGGATAGCTCGGTAGGAAAAGGCCCGGAACCCACGCGTGTTGTATACGCTTTGGTGATCCCCAATACGTAATGGAATTTCCCAGGCCCGACACCGGTGCCCGTCGCCGCCCCTCCGGCTGTGGTATTGGATGACGTCACGTAGGGATAGGTGCCGTGGTCCAGATCCAGCAGTGTACCCTGAGCTCCTTCGAACAAAATGCTTTGATCCTGCTCCTGGTATTGGTGCAACAGCTCTGTTACGTCGGCAATCAAAGGTAGCAAGCGCTCCGCATGAACCAGTGTTTCGTCCAACACCTGTTGGTGGTCTAAGGCCGGGCACTTATAGTAATGCTGCAGGATAAAATTATGGAACTCCAGGACTTCGCTCAGCTTGGCGGCAAACCGTTCGGGGTGGCGTAGATCCCCCATGCGCACCGCCCGTCGCGCCACTTTGTCCTCATAAGCCGGACCGATGCCGCGGCCTGTTGTGCCAATGGCCATTTTCCCGCGGGCCGCTTCTCGCGCTTTGTCGAGAGCGATGTGATGGGGTAATATGAGCGCGCAAGCCTCGCTGATGCGAAGCCGCTCGCACGGTCTTATCCCGTCACGTTCTAGCGTCTCGATCTCTTCGACCAGAGCCGCTGGCGATACGACGACTCCATTACCGATCAGGCAGGTGACATTGGCGCGGAGGATCCCGGAGGGAATCAAATGGAGGATCGTGGTTTTCTCCCCGATGACCACGGTATGCCCCGCGTTGTGACCCCCCTGGAAGCGCACCACAACGTGGGTGCGCTCAGTCAATAAATCGACGATCTTGCCTTTTCCTTCGTCTCCCCACTGGGTGCCGATCACAACGACGTTCATCTTCAGGCGCAGTCCTAAGAAACCACTGGACGGATTTTGTTTGCCCCTTTAACTATCGGTAACGATCCAGCGCCCGCCGCGGCGTCCCAAACGCTGCTCACAATCGATCGGCTGATCTTTACAGCCAGGGAGACACCACACCACGCGTTCCCCTTGCATGCGCAACTGGGTCACAGCCGCCGTTAAGTCGGGATCATCGCCCCATGGGGCACAGATGGTCTTGCTAGGCGCGGGCTTCGCCTCTATTACCAGACGCTTGAGATCGGTGCTGAAGCCGGTTGCGGGGCGAGCGCGGCCAAAAACGCGGCCGATATCGTCGTATCGTCCGCCCCGAGCTATCGCTTGCCCTTGTCCCGGCAGATAGGCGGCAAACACGATCCCGGTGTGATAGTGATAACCACGCAATTCTGCGAGGTCAAAATGCCAGTGCGGGTGCGATGTACGATCCCGTACCGCTCGATACACCTGCCTGAGGTCATGTAAGGCATGCTTTACCTCGGGCGCAGACTTCGCCAAAGCGCTGTCTGCTTGGTCTAAAACGGAAACATCACCATTGTGATCCACTAAAGCCGTGATCATTTCTGCAACTTCCTTAGACACCCGCCAATCCGACAAGTGTTCGTCAATCTCATGCCGGTCCTTGCGCTGCAGTGGCTCGAACAGCGCGATTTCCTGCTCCGCCTTCAATCCTGCTTGCTTAACCAAGCCCCTGAAGATCCCCACATGGCCTAAGTCCGCGTAAACGGGCGCGAGGTTCGAAGCTTTGAGCACCTCCAGCATCAACCAGATGATCTCTACATCGCTCTCGAGTCCGGGATGTCCAAACAGCTCGGCCCCTACCTGCAAAGGGTTGCGGGAACCCCCCGAACCTTGTGGGAGTGTGCGCAAAACCGGCCCTAAATAGCACAAGCGGGTAGGGGTCTCCCGGCGCAAGCGATGCGCTTCAATGCGTGCGATCTGCGGTGTGATATCTGCGCGTATTCCCATAAGGCGGCCGGTTAATTGGTCTGTCACCTTGAATGTCTCCAGATCCAGATCGGTACCCAAACCGGTAAGCAAGGACTCCAGATATTCAATGAGCGGTGGAATAACTAACTCATATCCCCAGGTGTTGAACAGATCCAGGATCGTGCGTCGCAATTGTTCCAGATGCGCCCCCAAAGGGGGCAGTATTTCTTCAACCCCCGCCGGTAATAACCACCGATCTGTAGGTGTCACCATGTGCGAGAGCTTGGGAATAATCGCAACGGAATGGGGATTATTGGCGCCTAGGCGTGGCTTGAACCGGGACGTCTCTATACGATCGCGCTCTGCTTAAGTCCGAAGATGCGACAACGCGCTTATTTTTCCCCAGCCGCGACGGATGCGTTTGGTTGCGCTCCGTCCCGGATCTCGGGTGCATTGAAGTACTTAAAAAATTCAGAGTCTGGTTCTAAGATCAGCAGATCCTCTTGGCCCTTCAAGCCTTCGCGATAGGCGCCTAAGCTCCCCCAAAAAGCATAGAACTCCGGATCTTTTCCGTAAGCGCCGGCATAAGTCTCGGTCGCTTTGGCATCCCCCTCGCCGCGGGTCTTCTGCGCGTCGCGGTAAGCCTCCGCTAAGATCTGAGTCCGCTCCCTATCTGCATCCGCCCGGATCCGCTCACCGGCCTCCGCGCCTCGGGATCGCAGATCTCTCGCTGTTCGCTCGCGTTCCGCACGCATCCGGTTATAGACCGCTGAGCTCACCTCCGTTGGCAGATTGATCTGTTTGATCCGCACATCGACCACATCCAAGCCCAGCTCCCCGGATTGTTGCTTCGCCGCGTCAGTTACACGACTCATGATCGCGCCACGCTCACCCGAAACCACTTCTTTGACGGTGTGCCGGCCGAATTCCCCGCGCAGACGGTCGTTTATCCTTTGATAAACCAGCAAGCCCGCGCGCCGCTCATCTCCTCCTGTCGCTTTGTAGTAAGCCGCCACATCCACGATGCGCCATTTCAGAAACAAGTCGACAATAACGTCTTTCTTTTCTTTGGTGAGGAAGCGTTGGGGCTCGAAGTCCAGTGACAATAGCCGGTCGTCAAATTTTTTGACGTTGTTGATCAACGGGACTTTGAAATGTAGCCCCGGTTTAAAGTCGGCGCGTTTTATTTCGCCAAGCCTGAATAATATGGCGGTCTCTGTTTCCCCTACGGTAAACGCGGACGAATAAACTGCGATAACAACGATCGCCAGCGGTATTAGGATTCTGGGGGCGTCCATCATCGCATATCTCGTTGTCTTAGCTGGTTGCTGGCTTCCGGTGTTGGGCTTATCGTTTCCGGCATCATGACCCCCGGTGATGGGCGACTCATCGAGGGTGAGGTCCCCCGCTCAATCAGCTTGTCTAGTGGTAGGTACAGGATGTTGTTGCCGCCCTTGGTGTCAATGACCACTTTACTGGTCTTCGATAATACCGATTGTACTGTATCCAAATACAG
>JBOIEE010000209.1:0-15241 GCA_050740975.1 Gammaproteobacteria bacterium
AGCAGGTCTACCGCATGTATGGCCTACATCGCGAGGAGATCCTCAAATACGAAGGGCACTATGGTCAAGCGTCCGATGGAACTCCCGGATCTCGTGGCAACATGATCACGCAGGCAAATAATGACTACCAGTTAGTGGGTACCGAGCGAGTGGACACACTGGTAGAAAGCCTCGACCCTGCCAAATCCACCCTCATCGCCGCGCTCAATGCGCAGCACCCTAACCTCAACCTAAATCCCGACAGCTACCGGTCCACGGACATCTATCTTGACCCCGGTGTCGATTCAGGCCAGGCTTTCACGGACTTCAATCTTAACCATAGAGCTACGCTCGATGCGAGGCTGTATAAGGGGGGTGCCGAGCACGACCGGAGCAACCTTCTCATCGGCGAGGGAGGCGACGACATCCTCTTTGGCGATCGAGGCGCAGACGTTCTAATCGGTGGCGCCGGCAACGACACTCTCGACGGCGGAGCTGGCGATGACATGCTCGTGGGTGGAGCAGGCAAGGACGCCTATGTCCTTCGCGCCGGGGGCGGCAACGACCGGATCTATGATGAGGACGGTGTCGGTGACATCACGTTTATAGATACCAACGGTAATCGGGTCAGGCCGGGTCCGGCGATCGCTGTGCCGGGTGTGCCCAACACGTGGAGCATGCCCTATCCAGGAGGCGGGCAGATCACTTACACCATGAACTCCCCCTTGACCATCCATCTGCCGGATGGGACGACTGTTGTGGTGGAGGACTTCAGCAACGGACAATTAGGCATTGATCTGCGTCCCGAGGCTCCTGAGGTTCGGGAGACGGTCGTGGGCGGTGTGGGGGATGAGTTTCTCTATCCCCAGTCCTACGAGGCGCGCCACCTGGGCAATGCCAAGGTCGAAGGCCAGGCCGGGCACGACGCCATCAGCGGGACGTTGGGGGTGGACTCCCTCGATGGGGGTGATGGCAACGATGCGATGTCGGCCGGACTGGGTGACGACCGAATCATCGGTGGGGCGGGTAACGACGTCATCGATACCGGGCCGGGGAAAGACATCGTGGAGGCCGGCGAGGGCGATGATCTCGTCACCAGCCGCTTTGCCATCAATATCCAAGCGGCGGAAGTCACCGCCCAGGGAAATGTGCTTGTCTCTCTTAACGACGTCTGGCAAGACATAGCCCGACACTATCACGTCACCGTCACCAACCCGAATCTTCCGAGCGCCGCCGCGGATGGCTATCTGCATTGGGCGTTTAATCTGAGCATCGGCAGCGAGCCCTGGACAGAGGCGCTTCCCGAAGGGAGGGTCTACGACGAGGCAGCCTATGTACCTGATATCGGTGAAGGCGCCTATGGCGGGACGCTCACCTATCGGGACAACAACCCCGATCCGCTCTCGCAATTGTCGGACCGGGTGTATCGAATCAACTTCCCGTACGTAGACCAAGCCAATGCCGATCCCAAAGTCCTCTATGGCGGAGCGGGCAACGACCGCCTTCTAGGCGCCGATGGGGCGGATGTGATCTACGGTGAGGCGGATCAAGATCTGATCGAAGGCGGTGGCGGGAACGACGCGCTGTTCGGCGGTCCGGGTGACGATCAGGTGGTGGCGGGGGCCGACGAGGACTATGTGAGCGGTGATAGCGGCAATGACACGCTCCGGGGTGAGAGCGGCGCGGATCGCCTCTACGGTGGTGAGGGCAACGACTACATCGAGGGCGATTCGGCGGCCAGCGCCCTCTACGCCCTGCATGGTGATGACGTGATCGACGGAGAGGGAGGTGACGATACGCTGTTTGGTGAAGGTGGAAATGACACCCTATACGGTGGAGACGGCAACGACCAGCTTGTGGGCGACGAAAGTAGTCTGCCGGCCCAATACCACGGCAGTGATACCCTCTACGGTGAGGGTGGCAACGACCGGCTTTTTGGCGATGCGGGCAACGATACCCTCGACGGCGGCGATGGCGATGACCTACTACTGGGCGGCGCGGGGGATGACACACTCGATGGCGATGCGGGCGCCGATGAGCTACAGGGCGGAGATGGCCAGGACACCCTGGAAGGCGGTGAAGGCGCCGATCTGCTTTTTGGTGAGGCCGGGAATGACGAGCTTAGCGGCGGGACGGGTGATGACGCGCTCTACGGCGAAGCGGGCGATGATGTTTACGTATTCAATGCCGGTGATGGTGTGGACAGCATTGACGATGCCGAAGGCGTGAACCGCATTCGCTTCGGGGGCGGCATCGCGCTCGAAGATCTGATCCTTGGTCAAGCCTCGGGCGGAAACGGAGAGGCGTATCTAACTATCCGCTACACGGAGACAGATTTGGTGTATATCAACGGGGGGCTATTGGGTGCTGATTCTCTGTACGAGTTCGCCGATGGGACCGTGGTTAGCCATGCGCAGCTCATGCAGCGGGCGCCCGCGCTCTTTGTCACTGGAACTACCCAGAGCGATGTGATCGAGGGCGGGCCGCAGAACGACACGCTCTATGGAAAGACAGGTGATGACACGCTGCGTGGCTCGGCCGGAAACGACAATCTGTACGGTGGTCTGGGAAGCGATGTGCTAGAGGGTGGGGATGGAGATGACCGTCTCTTTGGATACGAACCCTATGCGACTGAAGACCTGAATGAAAACGATACTCTCTACGGCGCTCGCGGTACTGACAGCCTGTACGGAGGCAAGGGCGACGACACGTATTTATTCGATCGAGGCGATGGTTACGACGCAATCCATGAGAGCTCAGGCTTCGACACACTGCGGCTAGGAGCTGGGATTATGCCTGAGCATGTGAGCTTGTATCGGGCGCAGAAGCTGTACCGCGCGTCGTACTCCGGGCAAGAACTCATGAGCGCTGACGATAGCCTGGTTGTCGTCGTGGATGGTTCGGCAACACAGATTTACGTTGAGGATTTTTTTGGTGATGCAACAGGTGGCAAACGCATCGAGAAGATTGTCTTCGATGACGGCAAGGGACCCGTGTGGACGCTTGAGGATATTAATGCGCGCGTGATCGCGGGATCCGTCGATGTGTTTAACGGAACAACAGGTGACGATACCTTCGCGGTCGATAATATTTGGGACAAAACGATAGAGGCCCCTGATGCCGGAATAGATACAGTCAATTCTTCGGTTAGCTATATTCTGCTCGACAACGTGGAGAATCTGACCCTCACGGGGGTGCTCCACAGTGAGGGTACGGGAAATAACCTCAACAACATCATCCATGGCAACACCAATAACAACCGATTGGAGGGCGGTGCTGGCGACGATCAACTTTACGGAAACGGAGGCGACGATCACTTGAGCGGGGATGACGGCGCGGACCAACTCTATGGGGGCATGGGAGATGATAGCTATGATATTAGGGGCGTGGCCACAGTGGTTGAAAATGCCGGGGCGGGCTACGACACGGTTTTCGCGTATACCTATTTCTACGACGGTGCCACGTATGACTACGACACGCAAACGCTTTTATCGCAATATGCCTATACCCTACCGGACAACGTAGAGAAGCTCGTTGTAAGCTGGAATAGCAGTCCCTTCGATGTCATTGCAAGAGGCAATAGCTTAGATAACGTTATTCAGGGTAACGTCGATGGCGTTGTCCTTGACGGCATGGCAGGCGCGGACACCATGATTGCCGGGGTGGGGACGAGTGCCGTGTTCGTGGTGGATAACCCCGGAGACGTCGTGATTCCTGATATGAGGACTGGAATCAGCGATACGGTGAAAAGCTCCATCGACTACCAGCTTAGTACGGACCTCGAGAACCTGACCTTGATGGGTTCTGATCCTATTTCAGCCACGGGTAATGAGCTCAACAACCTCATTGACGGATTCACCAATTCGGCCGCGAATGTGCTGAGAGGGGGTATGGGGGATGACACTTATATCCTCGGTCCGGGAGACATAGTCAAAGAGGCGCCCGGGGAAGGCATCGACAAGATCCAGATCCGTACGTATGCGTCTTCGGACTTCAATAATCATCAAATTTATCGGGCCGAGGACTACAAGGCGGGCAACGTGGAGATATTTGAGCTGACGGGGAAAGGAGCGCAACAAGTGACGCTCTTCGGGGACGCCCAAGCCAATATCCTCCGAAACTCGCAGTCATCGTATAGCGTAACCACACTTAACGGAGGTGCGGGCGATGATATCCTCGAAGGCGGGTCCGGCGTAGACATCCTCGATGGTGGGGGCGGCGCTGACACGATGTCAGGTGGCACAGGTTCTGATACCTATGTGGTAGATGATGTCGGCGATACGATCTATGACCACGGCGGCGGTGATACGGTGCGCAGCAGCATCTCGTACTCCTTAGGGAACGCTCTAGAAAACCTGGAGTTAATCGGTACGGAGCCTATCAACGGCACAGGTAATGCCTTGGATAATGGCCTCAGCGGTTCAGAAAACCCGGCCGCAAATGTATTGACGGGCGGTGCGGGCAATGATACGTACTGGATCGGTGCCGGGGACTCCGTGGTGGAGCAAGAGGATGGGGGTATCGATACTGTTTATTCCTACGTTCCTCTTACTGTGCTCGCGCCTAACTTGGAAAACATCATCTTTGACACGGCAGATGCGGTGGTCGTCGCCGGCAACGAACTTGATAACAAGATCACTGGAAGCCGTGGCAACGATACGCTTCATGGAGGCTCTGGCGACGATGCTCTCCATGGTGGGGAGGGTGACGACCTTCTCGACGGGGGTATAGGGGATGACACCTACCTCTGGGGCTGGGGCTCTGGTAAAGATACCATTGACAGCACTGATACGACGGTTGGGAAGCGTGATGTGGTTCAGGTAAGCGAGACCTCGGCCCGCGTCACCGTGACGCAGAATGCCACCGACTTGGTGTTGAGCATCGTTGACCGCCCCGATCAGCTCACGATCCGAAACTACTTTGCCAGCGCCAATCCGACTAAGATTGAAGAGTTCCGCTTCTCCGACGGGGTCATCTGGACCCCAAGTGACATCGCCGCGAAGTTCATACGCGGCACCTCCGATAATGACACCTTGCTCGGGACCGCCGCCAATGACACCATCACCGGCATCGCAGGAGACGATACGCTTTCGGGCGGTGACGGGCACGATGTCCTGGCCGGTGATGAGGGTGACGATGCCCTCTTTGGCGAGGCGGGTACCGATAGCCTAATGGGAGGCCCAGGGTCTGATCTACTCGATGGTGGCCCCGGTGGGGACGGCATGCAGGGCGGTACAGGAGACGATACCTACAGCATCGATGATCCATTCGATCGGGTGATGGAGAACCCGGATGAGGGCATCGACACGGTGAAGAGCCCTATTAGCTACACTCTGGAAAGCAATCTCGAAGATCTCATCTTGACCGACACTGCAACCATCAGCGGTACCGGCAATGTCTTGGATAATACCCTCACCGGCAACAGCGCCAAAAATACGCTAAGTGGCGGTGCGGGCAACGACCTTTTGGACGGTGGGGGCAACGCAGACGCCTTGATCGGCGGTACGGGCGATGACACCTATATAGTCGATACCAGCGGTGATGTGGTCACCGAAAACTCTGGCGAAGGTACCGACACGATCAAAAGCGCCGTAACGTACACCTTAGCCGAAAACGTTGAAAACCTGGTTCTTCTGGGTGTCAGCGCCATTAATGGTACCGGTAATGCCCTGAACAATACTCTGGCGGGCAACAGTGCGAACAATGCCTTGGATGGCGGGCTAGGCGCCGACTCGCTTGCGGGAGGTGCGGGTAACGATACCTACGTAGTGGATCATGGGGGCGATGCCATTATCGAGAACCTGGGCGAGGGGACGGATACCGTTAAGAGTTCGGTCACCTACAGCTTGCCGCCCAACGTCGAGAACCTCACCCTGACGGGGACGACTGCAATAGACGCTGTTGGCAATGACTTGGCAAATTCACTCACCGGCAACAGTGCCGATAATGCCCTCAGTGGTGATGCCGGGGCCGACACCCTCATCGGGAATGCAGGCAACGATTATCTCGACGGGGGCACCGAGGCCGATCAACTCACGGGTGGCGCCGGGGATGACACCTACATTGTCGACACGGGTGGCGATGTCGTCACCGAGAAGCTCAACGAAGGCGTGGACACGGTGCGAAGCGCGATGACCTTTACCCTGGGCGCTAACCTTGAAAACCTCGTATTGACCGGCACCGCGGCGATCAATGGCACCCGCAATGGGCTCAATAACGTGCTTATGGGCAACAGTGCTGACAATACGCTCAAGGGTGGGACCGGGGCGGACACAGCCTACGGCGGGGCCGGGAACGATCTGTATATCGTGGACAACAGCGCTGATTCCGTGGTCGAAAATCCGGATGAAGGCGTCGATTCCGTGCAAAGCTCGGTGACGTGGACATTGAGTGCCAACACCGAAAATCTCACCCTCACAGGCAGCTCTGCCAGCAACGGAACAGGCAACTCACTCGATAACAGGCTCACCGGAAATAGTGCCATCAACGTGTTGCGCGGAGAGGCGGGAAATGACGTTTTGGACGGCAAGGCCGGGGCCGACAAGCTCTACGGGGGTTCGGACGACGATACCTACATCGTGGACAACACGGGCGATGTGGTCACCGAAAACCCCGGGGAGGGCGTAGACAGCGTAAAAAGCTCGGTGACGTACACGCTCGGCGCCAACATCGAGCACCTTACGCTCACCGGCACCTACAACCGCAGCGCCACGGGCAATGACCTCGGTAATACCCTCACCGGTAACAGCGCGGCTAATACCCTAACCGGGCTTGCGGGGGATGACCTTTTGGATGGCGGGGCGGGAGCGGATACCCTGCGCGGCGGATCGGGGAACGATACCTATGTCGTCGACAATACGGGCGACACGGTGAACGAAAATGCTGCTGAGGGGATCGACACGGTTCAGAGCAGCATCAGTTATATGCTAGCGGCCAACGTCGAGCACCTGGTTCTCACTGGAGCCGGCGCGCTCAATGGCACGGGTAACACCCTAGATAACGCCATTCACGGTAACAGCGCGGCCAACGCGCTGAGTGGTGGTAACGGTGCGGACATGTTGGAAGGTGGGGCGGGAAACGACACGCTGATGGGAGGCTCGGGCGGCGATCGCTATCTGTTCAGCCGTGGCGATGGCCGTGACCTGATCCAGGAGCAGGCGGGTGTTGCGGGGGAGAACGACAGCGTGCAGTTTGGGCCCGGCCTCGATCCCGATCAGCTTTGGTTCAGCCGCAGCGGGGATGATCTCAGCATCACGGTGCTTGGTGGTCCAGACGGGATCACCATTCAAAAGTGGTATTCGGGCTCAGAGGATCGGGTAGAAGAATTCCACACCACCGATGGCTCCGTGCTGTATGAATCCCAGGTCCAGCAGTTGGTACAGGCGATGGCGGCTTTCGACCCGCCGGCCGCGGGCGAGACCGAGCTTTCGCCTCAAATGCGCGAGCAACTGGATCCGGTGCTGGCGGCGGCCTGGGACACTCAAGCGGCCTGAACCGACCCCTTTGGCGATTCTGATCCAGGCTGCGACTTATTTCCTCACCGGCATGCGTTACCTCGAACTGAACCCCGTTCGTGCGGAGATGGTGGACGATCCGGCGCACCACCGTTGGACCAGCTATCGAGCCAGCGCCCTCGGGGCAACGGCGCGAGGCGAGGCCGCGGGGCCGGCCGCGGTTAGACACTAATGGCACGGGGCAAGCCATCGCTGAGCAGGGAGAGCTGGCATTGAAAATATCCGAGCCCGGCCCCTTTAGTGCTCTGCTGCGACTGCTTCTCGGAAGGCCCTTAGATTGATTGCTCTCTGGTCCCCATGTGTAACTGCCCCGGCCGGGCACGTTTCTTTGCCCACTGGTCTGTCTGCGGGTCGGTCGACAAATTTAAGGTCAGGATCGATATATTCGTAGCAGGCCGAGGACGCGAAGAAGATCGCGGAGATCGAAGGTCGATCCGGCCGCGATCAAGGGCTATAAGGGCTATGAAGGCAAGGTGAATGCCAAGCAATTTGAGTTGTGGCTCGCCCCGACAGTAAAATAACTTAGGCTATAACTGCAACGGCAATCGGGTTGTCTGACGCGTCGTCTTGTACCTCGAAAAATACAAAGGGAGGAAAGCTTGCCAAATCCAAACATTCCGTTTCATCCGATCATTTACGTCCGCGGTTACGCCATGACGCCTACCGAGATCGACGCAACGACGGCGGACCCCTTCTGCGGCTTCAATCTGGGCTCCACGGTTTTCCGGGCCGTGCCAGATAAGACCCAGCAGCCGCGTAAGTACATTTTTCAGTCGCCAGTGGTTCGGCTTGCCTCCGACTTTAAGTACGAGAACGTCTACCAGGACGGCTACGACATCCTGGATCCGGAGTGGGAAACCGACGCGACAGGCAAGCCAACGGATAACAAGCTCACCAGCCGCTCCATCATTATCTTCCGGTACTACGACGAAGCCTCCCGGATGCTGGGTGTTGGGGAGACGCCGCCGATTGACGTCTTTGCCAGGAAGTTGGGCGAGCTCATTCTGCGTGTTCAGGAACTGGTCTGCAAGAACGAGAAGAACGGTATTACGAAAGATGCCTTCCGCTGTTATCTCGTTGCCCATTCGATGGGCGGGCTGGTGTGCCGGGCGTTCCTGCAGAACCCCAAGAACGATCCGCGGAAGGCGGGCCGCTTTGTCGACAAGCTCTTCACCTATGCCACACCTCATAATGGGATCGACATGGTGGGCATGAATGTCCCGGGCTGGCTTACCAAGGACGACATGAGCAACTTCAATCGGGACCGGATGGCCGAGTATTTTGGCCTGAATGCGCTCACGAACAAGCCGCCGGGAGACCGGGTCGATTGGCTCCCAGAAAGCCGCTTTTCCTCCGAGCAGGTATTCTGCATGGTGGGTACGAACCGTATGGACTACGAAGTTGCCCTAGGTCTATCGAGAACGTTTGCCGGCCACGGCAGCGACGGGCTGGTGAAAATCGAGAATGCAACCCTAAGCGGCCTGAAGGACAATGGCCAGCCGGGCCAGCCGTGTGCGAAGGCCTTCGCCTACCGGTCCCATTCTGGCTACTTTGGTATCGTCAACAGCGAAGAGGCCTACCAAAACCTCACGCGATTCCTGTTCGGCAACGTGCGGGTCGACATCTGGGTGGATGTCACGGCCATTCGCCTGCCAGCCGAGGTACAAAAAGAGCAGGACGCGGGAAAGAAGGTCAATGCTCTTTACCAGTTCGAAGTACTTGCCTCCCCCCGGGGTAAACTCTGGTATCTCACAAGACGCACCTCCGAAGAGGACTCGGTGGCCTGCCTGAGCCACAAGGAGTGGCTGGCTGCGCCGAAGAAAAACGGATCGGTGTACGTCTCCACGGTTTTCCTGGCCAATCGGGCAAAGGTGAATACCGATCGCAATACGCTTGCCTACTCAATGACCCTTGGCGTTCGAGTGCCGGACTACGAAATCGACAGGAAGCTCTGGATCAACGAGCACTACGAGGGCGGCTATCTGTTTCGTAATGCGGTCGTTCTGGAGATGGCTCCGCCCGACAGTCCTGGGGAGAAATGGAAGATCGCCTACGCCTGGCAGGGAACAGCAGTAAACCTCGCGGCGGAGGAGATCGCCGCCAAGACCATCAAGGGTGGCAAGGTGGAGGTGAAGATCCCACTACCGTCAGACGGCAAGACCAGGCCGGGCATAGAGGGACAACTTCGCTTTGTCGTGTCAGCATGGAATCCGGACGCCGTGGTGGATGAGTAGCGGTGGCCATCAGCCCTTGCCACCATAGAGCAGCAGCTTCAAGCAGGGCCCGTTAAAGGGGCCAGGCTCGATATATTTGTTGTATACTCAACGTATATGCCCCGCCGCCCGCGTGTTCACCTCGATGGAATATGCCTGTTCAGCCGCAGCGGGGA
The DNA here is from genome assembly GCA_050740975.1 of Gammaproteobacteria bacterium. GTDB lineage: Bacteria > Pseudomonadota > Gammaproteobacteria > JBOHHR01 > JBOHHR01 > JBOHHR01. Next base: position 9,883 of record JBOIEE010000209.1, read on the forward strand.
TGATCTCAGCATCACGGTGCTTGGTGGTACAGACGGGATCACCATTCAAAAGTGGTATTCGGGCTCCGAGGATCGGGTAGAAGAATTCCACACCACCGAAAAGAGCGTTTTATTCTTCTTATACTCTGAATATGAACAAAAAAGAACCTGTGAGCAAGGCTGAGTTTGTGCGAAGCCAACCCGCGACCGCGTCGGTCGACCAGGTTGTGGAAACCGCACGCTCCGCCGGAATCCAATTGACCCGGGACTACGTTTACAAGGTGCGAGGTGGAATGAAGAAGGACAAGAAACCAACTTCAGGGAAAAAGCAGGGCCCACCAAGTCGCGCAGCGAGGAAGAAGGTTGGGCCCAGCAGCCCCCAGCCCGAGACCCGGCCCAGGATGGCGGATCTCATTCGCAGCCTTCCCACAAGCATGCCCACGCGGGAAGTCGTCATTGAGATAGCTAAGAAGGGCCTGGATGTGTCCCCCGATTACGTCTCACGCGTCCGGAGGGAGACTCGGCATCGTGGAAGTAAAAAGGGACCTCAGCCTAGGCCTGTCGGGAAGACGGGGGCGAACATCGAAGCGACGTTTCGTAAGTCCGTGCTGGACCTCGGCCTGGAAAAATCCCGCCGGCTGCTTGCTGAAGTGGAGCGGAAACTTAAGGACCTGATCAGCGGTCGCTAACGCCACCAGTCTCGACACTCCAGGTGTTCGGTTTATGGACACTGACTGTACACCATTCTGAATCTTCCTGAATAAAACGCGAGGCGAGTCCTCGAGTAATACAATTTGTTGCAAAGCGCGTTTTCTTGAAAACAGGGTTTTTCTACAGCCTCGTTAGGGTGCTGTTCCACAACTTGAAGCTTTGCGCCGATGCGCTTGAAACCGATTCGATATAAACACCTTCAAACATCTGAAACAGGAAGATATCGACTTCGCTGTCTTGATGTTTCATCGCCGCCATGTCTATGAACACAACGGCGGCGAAGTAGACGAGAAGTACATCCGTGACAGGAGCGATGCATCGGTGCGTCCGAAGCAGGTGATTCGTGAAAACCGCGACACAGCCCTTAGAATTGCGGACCTTGTCTTGAAGATGGGTCAGAACATCCATAGAGGCTTCCACGCGATCTTCCCGACCGAGGACGTGCCGATTCGAATTCCAAACGAACAGCTTGAACGGCGTCAAAGCGAATGATGCGCTTCATGATCCGCGTGAGTAAGGCTGGAGCTGCTTCAAGAAATTTGACCACGGGATAGTGACCCTGGACTCTGAGCCTCAACGCTCGCCCAGCATTTGGAGCCTTCAACTGGCGTATAATAGTTGCGAACAAACGAATGCAATTGAAAGAGGAATAAATGGCCGAGCCGGCTATCTCTTTATCTCAAATTAAGGACATGCAATCGCGGATCGATGCACTCAGGGGGTATCTTTGACTATGAGCGCAAGCGCGAACGCTTGATGGAGGTTCAGCGCGAGCTGGAGGACCCCGCGCTATGGGGGCTTCCGGACCGGGTGCAGGCGCTCGGGAAAGAACGCGTCGCTTTGGAACAAGTAGTTGGCACGCTGGACGACTTGGCCGGGGGCCTGAAGGAGAGCGGCGAACTGTTGGCAATGGCCGAAGCCGAGGGCGATGAGGCCAGCGTAGCGGCTATCGGCGAGGATCTGGATAAGTTGGAGCAGCGGCTGGCCGCTTTGGAGCTCCAGCGCATGTTCTCCGGTGCGCTCGACGCTAACAACGCCTTTGTCGATATTCAATCAGGGTCGGGTGGAACAGAGGCCCAGGATTGGGCCGAAATGCTATTACGCATGTATCTGCGCTGGGCGGAGCGTAACGGCTTTGAAACCGAGCTGATGGAGGTGTCCCCGGCTGAGGTGGCGGGGATCAAGAGCGCCACCCTAAGCGTGGTCGGCGATCACGCCTATGGTTGGCTGCGTACGGAAACCGGCGTGCACCGGCTGGTGCGCAAATCGCCGTTTGATTCAGGTAACCGCCGCCATACCTCCTTTGCCTCGGTGTTTGTGTCGCCGGAAATCGATGACGAGATCGAGATCGAGATCAAGCCGGAGGATCTGCGCATCGACACCTACCGGGCCAGTGGGGCGGGGGGACAACATGTCAACCGTACCGATTCCGCCGTGCGCATCACCCACTTACCCACAAACACCGTGGTCCAATGCCAGAACGAGCGCTCCCAGCACAAGAACAAGGCGCATGCGATGAAGCAGCTCAAGGCCAAGCTTTACGAGTTGCAGTTGCAACAGCGCCGCGCCGAGCAGCAGGCAATCGAGGATGCTAAGGCCGACATCGGCTGGGGCAGCCAAATCCGCTCCTATGTGCTCGACCAATCGCGGGTCAAGGATCTGCGCACCGGCGTTGAGACAGGCAATCCCCAGGCGGTGCTCGATGGGGATCTTAAGCGGTTTATCGAAGCGAGCCTAAAGAGCGGGTTTTAGCTGTCGAAGCATAACGTCATAAGTAATGGCGCATCCGAAATTTCAGCTCGTCAACCCAGCGGAAGCTGGCATCTAGGAAGTAGGTCCTGTTTTACTGGATCCCCGCTTGCGCAGGAATGACGGCTTCGGTAAGAGATACGAATCCACATGTGTCGCCGTATATAACAGCACAGACCTATTTCCGTTGGAAAGCTGTGCCGGCCTGATTGGCCACCACACCCGAAAAGCTTGGCATTAAGAAATAACCCTTTGTTCCCCACGTTGGAGCCTGCCCCGCTTTGGCATTTGAGGCGCGTGCTGCCCTTCTTGGCGCCGTATAGAGGAAGGGTGTTTTGGGCATTAACCTGCCTCGTCATCGCGGCTCTGGGAACACTAGCCCTGCCGGTTGGGGTGCGTCGGGTGATAGACTTTGGCTTCTCTAGCCCAGATACATCCAGTATCAACACCCACTTTCTGATGCTGTTCGGTACAGCGGTACTGGTTGCGGTCTTCTCCGCTTTGCGCCACTACGCGGTATCGTGGCTAGGGGAGCGGGTGGTGGCCGATATACGGGATGCTGTTTATCGGCGGGTTGTGGCCATGGACCCGGGGTTCTTTGAGCTCACGCAGATCGGTGAGGTGCTGTCGCGCTTGACTGCCGATACCACCTTGATTCAGTCCGTTGTAGGTTCCAGCGTATCGATCGCGCTGCGCAGCTCCTGCGTATTTCTTGGCGGCTTGATCATGTTGATTATCACCAGTCCCAAACTGACTGCTCTGATCCTGCTCTTGCTCGGGTTTGTGGTGATTCCTTTGCTGGGCATGGGACGCAGGGTTCGCGCTCTATCGCGCAGCAGCCAGGACCGGGTAGCGGACGCCAGCGCTTTGGCCAGTGAATCGCTAAACGCCGTTCAGACCATTCAGACGTTCAATCTCGAAGAGACTTTTTCCAGGCGCTTCGGTGAGGCCGTCGAGCGTGCGTTCCGTGTGGCGCGGCGGCGCTTTTTGGTTCGCTCTGTGCTGACGGCAAGCGCGGTCGTGGGAGTGTTTGGCGGAGCCGTGTTTGTTCTGTGGGTGGGCGCGCGCGCCGTCATTGAAGGGCAGATGAGCGCCGGGGAGCTGGGTCAGTTTGCGATCTATGCGGCTCTCATCGCAGGGACCACGGCGGCTTTGAGCGAGGTATGGGGAGAGGTGCAGCGCGCGGCCGGCGCCACGGAACGGTTAATGGAATTGCTGCATGCTGAACCACAGATCAAGCCCCCGGCGGATCCCGTTTCCATCCCCAAGCCTGTGCGGGGCGAGCTGCGCTTCGAGCGGGTATTTTTTCATTATCCTTCACGTCCGAACTCTTGGGCCTTAGAGGACTATACCCTGGAGGTCTCTGCCGGAGAAACGGTGGCGCTGGTTGGACCCTCCGGTGCGGGAAAGAGCACGGTATTGCAGCTACTGTTGCGATTCTACGATGTACAGAATGGCCACATTGCGCTCGATGGCATCGATCTGGCGAATGTGCAAGCGGCCGAGGTTCGTGATCGGATCGGCCTTGTTCCCCAAGATCCGGTCATCTTTGCGGCCAGTGCGTTGGAGAACATCCGGTTCGGAAGACCAAGTGCCAGCGATGCGGAGATACGCGCCGCCGCAAAGAAGGCCCAGGCCCATGAGTTTCTCGAGCGTCTGCCCCAAGGCTATCAGAGCTTCTTAGGGGAGCGGGGCACCCGTCTGTCGGCGGGCCAGCGGCAGCGCATCGCGATCGCGCGGGCGCTGTTAAAAAACGCCCCGGTGCTACTGCTCGATGAAGCCACCAGTGCCCTCGATTCCCAAAATGAACACCTGGTGCAGGAGGCTGTGGCAGAGCTGATGGAGGGGAGAACGACGCTCGTGGTCGCGCACCGGCTCGCGACCGTGATGCGGGCTGATCGGATCGTTGTGATGGACGCAGGAAGGGTGGTCGATACCGGTCGCCATGAGGAATTACTGCGCCGCGGTGGGCTGTATGCCAAGCTGGCCGCATTGCAATTTGACCAAGGGCGAGATCGTCGTAACTCGTTTAGGGAGCTGTGGTACAAAAGCAGTAGCAGTGGGGTGAACGCGTTGAAGATCCCTAATGAGCCATAATAGACAATGTTGAGGCATCGAGTTTAGACTTCGTCCCGCACGAAAAATCAGTCATCTTGTGCGCACGGATGCCGCTTTTCTGCCTTGATTTCCTTTAACAGGGGTCCCTATGAGTTCTGAACAGACTGCGCCGCTTAAGCTGTTTTACTTTACCGGCCGGGTACGGATCCTGCACTTTACCTGGTTCGCCTTTTTTATCTCTTTTGTTGTTTGGTTCAATCATGCCCCGCTTCTGGGCTCTATGCGCGAGGCGATGGGGCTGAGCGATCAGCAGGTCAAGACTCTGCTGATCTTGAATGTCGCGCTTACCATTCCTGCGCGTATCGTTATCGGGATGCTGGTCGATAAGTTCGGCCCGCGCATCACCTACTCGGCATTGCTTGCCCTCGGGGGAGGGCTCTGTTTCTTTTTCGCGTTGGCGCAGAGTTTTCAAACGCTTGCGCTGGCCCGCTTTTTACTGGGTTTTGTGGGCGCGGGCTTCGTCATCGGGATCCGCATGATCGGAGAGTGGTTTCCGGCACGGGAGGCGGGCTTTGCGCAGGGAGTTTATGCCGGTTGGGGCAATTTTGGCGCGGCGGCGGGGGCCCTGGTGTTACCCACCCTGGCGCTGCTATTCGGAGGGGATCAGGGCTGGCGGTACGCCGTTGGTTTAACCGGCGCGATCGCCCTGGGCTATGCCTTGGTCTATTTTCTCGGGGTGCGCGACACGCCCGAGGGTTCGACCTATTTCAAACCCAACAAGCATGGCGGCTTGGAAGTCACGAGCCGCGGTGATTTCTTCGCCTATCTGCTGATGAACATACCGCTCTACCTCGCCCTCGCT
>JBOIEE010000210.1:0-6263 GCA_050740975.1 Gammaproteobacteria bacterium
TGTTACCCCAATCAATGTTTGTACGCCGAGGCCGGAAATGGCTTTGAAGCGATCGTGCGCGAGGTCAAGGACGGTAAGCTGACCATCCAACAAGTGGCGGATTATCGAAGCGCACGCAACGCCGTATGGGGGATCCGGGCGCGCAACCGCGAGCAAAACTTCGCCCTCAACCTACTCATGGACTCGGACATCGATTTCGTCACCTTGCTCGGCCCAGCCGGTACCGGTAAGACTCTACTCGCCTTGGCGGCTGGGTTGACCCAGACCCTGGACATGAAGCGCTACCGGGAGATCGTGATGACGCGGGTTACGGTGCCGGTAGGCGAGGACATCGGATTTCTGCCCGGCACCGAAGAAGAGAAGATGACGCCTTGGATGGGCGCTTTATTGGATAATCTGGAGGTCTTGACCCAGAACAGCGAAGGAGGCGAATGGGGTCGCGCGGCTACCGCCGAGCTATTGCAACAGCGGATTAAGATCCGCTCCCTGAATTTTATGCGCGGGCGTACTTTTTTGAATCGTTATCTCATCCTGGATGAAGCTCAAAACCTAACCTCCAAGCAAATGAAAACCTTGGTAACACGGGCCGGTCCGGGCACCAAAATCGTCTGCCTGGGCAATATCGCTCAGATCGACACCCCATACCTCAGCGAAACCACTTCTGGGTTGACTTACGTCGTGGATCGGTTTAAAGCTTGGCCTCACAGCGGCCATATTGTGCTCATGCGAGGAGAGCGCTCGCGCTTGGCAGATTTTGCGACCGAAGCATTATGAGTACGGCGGGTTAATTCGCTTCGGTTACGTCCTGGTTGCGAGGAGCCTGTCGGACTTAGGGAACCGTAGCGAGGCGAGTGTAAAATCGGGACAGATTTTCGATCATCTGAGGCGAATGGTGGTAACTATTTAACGACAAATCCGCCGGGAGCGGATTTGAACGCCAGCCCCGCAGGGGTGAGGCGCAGGGAAGCGCCGAATAAAATGATCGGAACTATGAACCGATTCCCCACCGCCGCAGTAGGTTCTTCCTAAGTCCGACAGGCTCCTAGGGCTGGCGCTGCTTCGGCTCCGTCCGGGGTGAAACAATGGGTTGGTGGGGAAAGGTCATCGGTGGTGCGTTTGGCTTCATGCTTGGGGGCCCCCTTGGCGCCGTGCTTGGCGCTGCTTTGGGCCACAATCTCGACAAAGGTCTGAATACGCTACCGAACGCCGGGTCGCGCACGGACAGGGAGCGGGTGCAAACAGCCTTCTTTACTGCAACGTTTTCGGTCATGGGGCATCTGTGCAAATCCGATGGCCGCGTCTCTGAGCATGAGATCGCCATGGCTCGCAACATCATGCACCAGATGGACTTGTCGAGCAGCCAACAACAGCTTGGCATGCGTTTGTTCCAGGAGGGAAAACAAGGCGAGTTTCCGCTTGATGACGTTCTCCTTCAGCTGCGCCATGAAGCGCGTAATCGCCGCAGCCTGCTGCGCATGTTCTTGGAAATACAATTGGCGGCCGCGTACGCCGATGGCGCGTTAGACTCCATAGAGAAGCGTCTGCTGCTACAGATCTGCGATCGCATCGGGGTCTCACGCGCGGAATACGAACGCCTTGAGGCGATGGTAGGCGCGCAAATGCACTTCCGGGGAGCTAAAGCGCAGACCCGAGCGAAGGGAAGATTGGAAGACGCCTATGCCATACTCAACGTCACTTCCGAGGCAAAATTGGACGAGATTAAGCGTGCCTACCGCCGTCTGCTGAGCCAGCACCACCCGGATAAGCTGGTCGCCAAAGGATTACCGGAAGAGATGATGAAACTGGCCGCGCAAAAGACACACGAAATCCGCCAAGCCTATGAACAAATCCGTGAAGCACGTGGGTTTTAGTTACCCCAAGCATACTTACCTAAAATAGCTGTCGAGCGGCAGCACTCGGCCTTACGAAAAAATTTTGTGGATTACTATTGACATCGTAATTCGGCGCCCTTATTATGTTGCAGTGCAATATCCATTTATCCTTAAACCCAGTGAGGAGATTTTGAAATGAAAACCGATGTAAACAAGCCTTACCTTGAGTGGTGCGACCGGGCTTCTGGCAGCGTCAAACAGCTTGGCGAGCTGGGCCAGACGGCGGCACAAGAATTTGCGTCGCATTATATCAAACAGACCAATAACGTGTTTGATTTTGGGAAGGAACAAGCGTCCGTGCTTTGCAGCGCCAAGGACATCGAGAGTGCGCTTTCCGCGCAAGAGAACTTTGTAACGGAATGGCAGACCCTGCTCGTTGAGCACATGGAGCAAACGCTCGATCTGGTAAATAAGCAGGGGGAGCGATTCACCGGCTGGTGGACCGACGGTGCAAGCTACTGGAAAGACGCTTTCGTTCCGCCTTACACCCCGCTTACGGGCAAAAAACCAGCTTAGTCTGTTACGCCCCGTCCGCCGTTTGGACCAGCCGCCAGGTCCAAGCGGCACCTTCCTTTTTCGCGGTCATGCATTCTCGAAGCCGGTCTTTCCGCCGCCGGCCCAGTGTGGGAGATCCCCCGACGGAATCACACGGCGTCAACAAAGAGTGAGACTGGCGCCAGCATCGCCGAACAGTGTCCTCGCCAGCGGGCTTCGGGTGCCAGATCCGGGCGCTTGGCTCGCCACCTATGTCCTTGGCCCTGATATCGCCACGGGTAGCTTAGTGACGGCCTTGGATGCTTATGAGCCCGATGCTATCCCCATACACGCGCTCTACCTCGATCGCCGCCACCTCTGCGCGGCCGTGCGCAGTTTTGTCGAATTCTTGCAGACACGGTTTCAGATCCCGGCAAGTTGGGATCCAGGGAAACAAGTCGCGCTGATCTGAGCTCTGGGCAAGCCAGAGTAACGACCGCTATACGATCGCCGGCATTAAGTGGTATCGCAGGACGGAAGTTTCTATACTTCCGTACCTTAAACAATCGGGCTTGCCGGAGGATGTCCATGCACAACAACTATCACCGCATCTTAATGGTTTACCCGCTATTCCCGCCCACCTACTGGGGTTCCCAATACTACCTGCCTCTGGTCGGCAAAAAAGCCGCCATGCCGCCCCTGGGGCTCATCACCATCGCTGCAATGACTCCGGAGAGCTATGACATTCGGGTAGTGGACTTGAACTGCGGGCCACTCGAAAAAAGCGATCTGGACTGGGCGGACATGGTTTGCTTTTCCGCCATGCTGACTCAGAAGTCGTCCTTGTTCAACACAGCCGAGCGCTGCCGAGCCGCAGGCAAATTAGTGGTCTTCGGCGGTCCGTATCCCACCGGCTGCCCGGAGGAATGCGCGCCGCACTGCGATGTGATGATCCTGAACGAAGGCGAGATCACCTGGCGGGCCTTTCTCAAGGATCTTGAAAGCGGGGCCTATCAGTCGATTTACACGACCGACGAGAAACCGGACGTCACGCAAACGCCTGTGCCCCGCTTTGAGCTGCTCAATATCGATGATTACGCCATGATCCCCATTCAGTTCTCCCGGGGATGCCCCTTCATGTGCGAGTTCTGCGACATCATCGTGATGTTCGGGCGCCGGCCTCGGACCAAAAGCCCGGAGCAGATGCTGGCCGAGCTCGATGCCGTATACGAGAGCGGTTTCCGGGGGGTGATCTTCATCGTCGATGACAACTTCATCGGCAACAAGAAGGAAGCCAAGAAGCTCTTGGCCGCGATCATCGACTGGAACGCTAAGCGCAGTCATCCGTTTTTCTATGGCACCGAAGTGACAGCCAATGTCACAGAAGATAAGGAGATGCTGGATCTATTAGTTAAGGCGCATTTCATCTGGCTGTTTATGGGGCTGGAGTCGCCCTCGGCCGAGAGCTTGCGGGAGACCCGCAAAATGCAAAACTTGAGGGGATCCTTGGTCGATATTGTCAAAACGATCCAGCAAGCGGGTCTGATCGTCTATGGCTCCTTTATCTTCGGTTTCGACAATGACAAGGAAGACATCTTCAAGCGTCAGATCGACTTCATCTCCGAGTCCGCGATCCCCAATGCCAGCATCGGTCCCTTGGTGGCGCTGCCACGCACGCCGCTGTATACGCGCATGAAACAAACAGGCCGTTTGATCGAGGAGGCGACCGGCGATGAAGACCGCACCATAGCCTCCGGCTACACCAACATCGTCACGTGCATCCCGCGCCAACGCCTGTTCGAAGGACACCTGGAGATCATAAAAACGATCTATGCTCCCGAAGCCTATTTCCAGAGGTGCATGGATCTCCTGTGCCGTTTAGGGCGTCCTTCCTCGCTATTCGGTCGAATCAAGCGGGTATTTTTATTGAGTGCCTTTGGGGTCAGAAACATCGTCACCAAGATCATCAAGAAGCAGACTTCGGTTCCTGCCCTCCTCGCCCAATACAAGCGGCAACGCCAGATCTATCGCCAATTTCCCAGCGAATTCAAGCTGGCCAGCCAACGGTTTACGCGTGAAGTCATGAAAAAGTGCCCGGATCACATCCCCTTCATCCCCCATTTCATCACCATGGGGTATCACTATTACATGTTCACCTTCGATCACGTGGCGCCCGGGCTTACCGCTCTGCTGGAGAAAGAGTTGGCGCAAGCGCAGGAGCAGGAAAAAATGCAGGCGCCGGCGGCGTGATTCGGCTAAGCGATCACCGCATTGTCGGGTTAAGCCTCTAAAGATGTCTTTTGACCCCCACAGTGGACCTATCCGCAAGGTAGTGCTCGCTTATTCCGGCGGGCTCGATACCTCGGTGATCCTGAAGTGGCTACAGGAACATTACCACTGCGAGGTGGTTACTTTTACGGCGGATGTCGGTCAGGGTGAGGAGCTGGAGCCAGCACGTGCTAAGGCGCGCGCGATGGGAATCAAGGAGATCTTCATCGATGATTTGAAAGAAGAGTTCGCCCGTGATTTCGTCTTTCCCATGTTCCGTTCCAATGCCCAGTACGAAGGCGAATACCTCCTCGGGACCTCGATCGCGCGGCCCTTGATCGCCAAGCGCCTGGTCGAGATCGCCGAGGTGACCGGGGCGGACGCCATCGCCCACGGGGCTACCGGCAAGGGCAATGACCAGGTGCGCTTTGAGCTCGGCGCCTACGCGCTGCGCCCAGACATCACGATCATTGCGCCTTGGCGCGAGTGGGATCTAAATTCTCGCGAGCGGCTGCTGGATTACGCCGCGGAGCATCAGATCCCGGTCGAGATGAAGCGCGGCACCCAATCGCCTTACTCCATGGACGCTAATCTGCTGCACATATCGTATGAAGGCGGACCGCTGGAAGACCCCTGGTGCGAACCCGAAGCGGATATGTGGCGCTGGACGGCGGCTCCAGAGGCTGCTCCGGATAAACCGACCTACGTGGAGCTGACCTACGCCCGGGGGGATGTCGTGGCCATCGATGGCGAATATCTGTCGCCGGCGACGGTGCTGGCGCGGCTAAACGAGATCGGCGGCACGCATGCCGTTGGAAGGTTGGACATCGTTGAGAATCGCTACGTGGGAATGAAATCCCGCGGCTGCTACGAGACCCCGGGCGGAACCGTCCTGCTGAAAGCGCACCGCGCCATCGAGTCCATCACCTTAGACCGAGAGGTGGCACATCTGAAGGATGAGCTCATGCCGCGCTATGCTGTGCTCATCTACAACGGCTACTGGTGGAGTCCCGAGCGTAAGATGCTGCAAGAGATGATCGACACCTCGCAGTGGCAGGTAAACGGGGTGGTGCGGCTCAAGCTCTACAAAGGCAATGTGACCGTGGTCGGCAGGCGCTCGGAGAGCGATAGTCTCTTCGACAGGGCTGTCGCGAGCTTTGAAGACGATGCAGGTGCTTACGCCCAAGCCGACGCCAGCGGTTTTATCAAGCTCCAGGCGCTACGCCTGCGCATCGCCGGCAAGAAGCGGGGCATGTTCTAGGAAGGTCACCGTTTTACTACTTTTGCGCTTCGCTCCCAACGAGAGATAGTGCACAAGCTCAATAGATGGGAAGCCAGGTAAGTCAGCAGGATCGAACTGATGTACCGCGTCTTATAAATAGACTTCTCTTAGCTTCACATCATCGCACAGCTCATCTGTCGAACCTGAAAAAGACACCTGGCCGTTACGTAGGACGTAAACCCGCTGCGCGATCTTGAGCACCTCGCGTACCTTCTGTTCGACGATCAAAACGGTCGCACCAGACCTACGGTTGATATCCTGTATATGTCCCAGAGCCTCAGCTACAAGCGGCGGTGCGAGGCCGAGGGAGGGTTCATCGAGCAGCAGCAGGCGTGGTGAGAGGATCA
>JBOIEE010000211.1:0-16517 GCA_050740975.1 Gammaproteobacteria bacterium
CGTCGTTCGAGGTCCACAGCATGAAAGGGTGAGGGGCGATGGATCTAATGGTAGGCGTTGACGTGGGCACCCGGTAAGAAGCGGTTGTGGCTCATTTCGGCAGCCGCAATCTACGTGGAGACGCATCATGATGAACAAGAGCAGATCTAGCATTGAGTGGTTAGTGCTTCCCATGTTGGGGGCGTTGGTGGTTATCGGGATTTGGACGCTGTGGAGCTTGCTGCCAGGTTCCAGTCTGCCTTCGCCGATCAAAACCTGGGAGGTGAGTAAACTCTACATATTAAGGCCGTTCGAGAAACGCGGCGAGCTGGACCAGGGTACCCTCAGGTTCACCGGGTACTCTCTGGTGTTGGTAGCCAAAGGCTACGTGCTGGCCATTCTGATAGGCACGCCGCTGGGTCTTCTCCTTGGGCTTTCGAAGATGTTTGCAAAGAGCTTCGATCCCATTATTCAGATCTTGCGTCCCGTCTCCCCCCTGGCATGGCTGCCGTTGGGTCTCGTGCTGTTCCAGAAATCGGAACCGGCCGCTCTGTTCACCATTGCCGTGTGCGCCATGTGGCCCACGGTATTAAACACGGCGGTGGGCGTACGCGCTGTCCCGCAGGACTATATCAATGTGGCGCGGGTGCTGAAGTTGTCTCGGGTCAAGACTCTCTTCAAAGTGTTGATCCCGGCCACCATGCCTTACATGTTTACCGGCTTCCGCTTGAGCCTTGGCATCGCCTGGCTGGTCATCGTCGCGGCAGAGATGCTGACCGGCGTACCTGGTGTCGGCGGGTTCCTCTGGCAGGAATACAACAGCCTGATTTATGAGCACATCATCTTGTGCATTATCACCATCGGTCTCGTCGGCTTCATCCTCGACCGCGTCATGAGCTTAGTCGAAGGCCGGTTCAAATCGATTTGAGATCACCACCATGGCTTTCTTGGAACTGCGAGGCATCAGTAAAAGCTACCGTTCTAACGGCAGCATCACGCCGGTTTTACGCGATATCAACCTCAGCATGGAGGAAGGGGAGTTTGTCGCCATCGTCGGTTACTCGGGCTCCGGCAAGAGCACGCTCATTTCCTTGATGGCAGGGCTGATCGAGCCGGATACCGGCACCATCTCCTTGGATGGCGCTGAAATCAGGGGGCCGAGCCCCGATCGCGGGATCGTGTTTCAGAACTATTCGCTGCTGCCGTGGCTGACGACTTATCAAAACGTTTACCTGGCCGTCGATCAGGTCTTTCCGAAATGGTCGGCAGATCACAAGAAAGCCCACACGGAAAAATATATCGGGATGGTGAACCTATTACCTGCGCGGGAAAAACGCCCGGCCGAACTCTCTGGGGGCATGCGCCAGCGGGTGTCAGTTGCACGCGCCTTGGCCACGGATCCGCGGATCCTGTTGCTCGATGAGCCCTTAAGCGCGCTCGATGCGCTGACTCGGGCGACACTCCAGGGTGAGATCGCTAGGATCTGGGACCAGGATAAGAAAACCGTGCTGCTCATTACCAATGATGTGGACGAAGGGATCCTGCTCGCAGACCGCATCATTCCACTGAGCCACGGCCCCAATGCAACGCTTGGTCCAGCCGTGCAAGTAGAGATCGAAAGGCCGCGCGACCGTAAGGCCATCAACCATGATCCACGGTTCAAACCCACCCGGCATCAGGTGATGGACTTTCTCTTGAGTGTTGGCCTCAAACGCCGCATGACCGTCACTCGCAAACTGCATTTGCCAGAGATCGAACCCGAGGATCTGTCTTATGGGAAGCCCTCACCATACGCGTTGTTCCGCCGCGGCCCCCTCCGTCGAAAGGAGTTCAAGAAGGAGACCGTGGAGATCGAGACTTAGTGGGTGTGACTAATGGGCACTTCGAATTAATCGAAGTGCCCTAATAAGAGAAAAACTTGAAACCTAAGTCTTATGAGCGCATTTCTAACCATCTCTCGTCTCACCAAGATCTACGATACGCCGAAGGGGCCGGCGGTCATCGTTAAAGACTTCGACCTTGACATCGATAAAGGGGAGTTCGTTTGCCTCATCGGGCATTCTGGCTGCGGCAAGACTACGGTGCTCTCCATGCTAGCCGGGCTCAACGAAGTCACGAGCGGCGTCATGGTCCTCGCCGGCAGGGAGATAAAGGGGCCGGGACCAGATCGCGGCATGGTGTTTCAATCCCCGTGTCTTTTACCTTGGCTGACCGCCTTCGGCAATGTGATGCTCGGGGTGGATCAGGTTTATTATACCGCCAGCCGGCAAGAGCGCCATGATACTGCCGAATATTACCTGAGTCTGGTTGGCCTCGGAGACACCATGCATAAACGGCCCGCGGAGCTCTCGCAGGGCATGCGGCAGCGGGTCGGTATTGCGCGTGCATTCGCCCTATCACCCAAGATGCTGCTCCTCGATGAACCCTTTGGGATGCTCGATTCGTTGACGCGTTTTGAATTACAAAAGGTGTTATTGGATCTGTGGGGGCGCGACCAGAAGACCGCGTTTATGGTGACCCACGACGTCGACGAAGCGATCTATCTCGCCGACCGGGTTGTGATGATGACCAACGGGCCAGAGGCCGAGGTTGGCGACATGTTAAAGGTGCAATTTCCGCGTCCGCGCGACCGAAAAGAGATCATCGAGCATCCTGATTATTACCGGTTCCGAGAATATCTGATCGCCTTTCTCGAAGAACGTGCCGACAAAAAACATGGGGCCTCGTCCGATACATCCCCGCCGGCGCATGTGGAAGAAAGGATCATTGACCTTGCACCGAGCGCGCACAAAGGCCGGAACATGTTAGTTAAGTCAAGTGTATAAGGACAATACCTCATGGATCTCGGGATCGCGCGGGCAGCGATCGCGAGTGGCAAGGTGGCGAGCCTCCCGAACGTGCTGCCGAACACCAGCCAGGATTATCAAAACGCCCAGGCAAAGAAACCGGTCCCGCCGGGGATCCAACGGGCGCTCGATCGCTACGTCGAATTTTCCCGTGTCTCGAAGATCTACCGCACCAAGCGTGGACCCTCTAAGGTCGTGGAAGACTGTTTCCATCATCGGACATTCAGGTTGTGGTAAGTCCACCGTGCTGACCATGGCCGCCGGGCTCAACGAGATCAGCGGGGGCGGTATCATCCTCGATGGCAAGGAAGTCACGACCGCGGGGCCCGATCGGGGCATCGTGTTCCAGGCTCCCAGTCTGATCCCATGGTTGACGGCGTTCCAGAACGTGTCCTTAGGGGTGGAACAGGTCTATCCCCATGCTGCGCGCAAAGAACGTGAACCGAATCAGTCGAATAACGGCGTATAATAGTATAAGGCCGGTTTGTTGGGACCGGATTATAACGATCACAGCACTACCACCCAGACGCCTCTTTGCCCCGAACGCTGGAACAACGCCTTAAGCGACTTACGGAAAGTGGGCAGGCCAGCTCACTCGCGGGTGGCCTCAAAGGCATCGAGAAAGAAAGCCTGCGGGTAACCCCCGAGGGCTCCATCGCCCAGACGCCCCACCTCCAGGCACTCGGTTCCGCGCTGACCCATCCCTACATTACGACGGATTATTCGGAGGCGCTGTTGGAATTCCGGACTCCGGCTTGCGCCGATCCTGAAGACACGCTTTCTTTCCTCACCTACATCCACCAATTTGTGTACGCCAGTATCGGCCAGGAATTGCTATGGGCCACGAGCATGCCCTGCGCTTTGCAAGGCGAAGGGAGTATTCCTATCGCGCAGTACGGACGCTCCAATGTCGGGATGATGAAACACGTGTACCGGCGGGGGCTTGCCTACCGTTACGGGCGCGCAATGCAGGCGATTGCGGGGGTGCATTTTAACTATTCCCTGCCGCTCTCTTTTTGGCCGCTATTTCAAGAGCTCGAGGAGGATCGGGGCGAAGATCACGCGTTCATATCGGGCTGTTATTTTGCCTTGATTAGAAATTTCCAGCGTTTGAGTTGGTTGATCCCTTCTCTTTTCGGAAGCTCGCCCGCGGTATGCGAATCGTTTATCAACCTAAGGATCAAGGAACTTAAGGAGTTCGACGCCGGTACGCGCTATCAGCCTTATGCCACGTCACTGCGCATGAGCGATATCGGCTATAAGAACGAGACCCAGGCAAGCCTGGAGATTTTCTACAACGATCTCGAAAGCTACATAGAGAGCTTAAGCCACGCGGTCAACACGCCCCACCCGAGGTATGAGGCGATTGGGATCTTAGTGAACGGGGAATACCGGCAACTCAACGCCAACTGGCTACAGATCGAAAACGAGTACTACAGCTTCATCCGCCCTAAGCAGATCGCCCGCTCAGGGGAAAACCCGGTGTTGGCGCTCAAGCGGCGCGGGGTAGCGTATGTTGAGGTGCGAGCGTTGGACATCGGCACTTTTGACCCCCTGGGCGTGAACGCGGCGCAATTGCGGTTCTTGGAGGCATTTCTCATCCTTTGCCTGTTGCTGGAGAGCCCTTACATCGACGCGACTGAGTGGGCTGAGATCCACGAAAATCAGGAAACCGTCGCTACCCGAGGTCGTGCGCCCGAGCTTAAGCTGCACCGCAAGGGGCGTGAGGTATCCTTGCAGGCATGGGCTTTGCGGATTTTCGAGCAGATGAAAGAGATATGCGCGTTGCTGGACGAAGCGGGGGACAATAGCGCGTACTTTGAGGCCTTGACCCTGCAGCGCGAGGCGCTCTCAAACCCGGAAATGCTACCCTCCGCCCGCGTGCTGGCGGAAATGCGCGCCCGCTCCCGGTCGTTTTTCCGCTTTGCGCTCGATACGTCCAGTGCCTACCGAAGCTATTTTTTGAACCAAACGCTGACACAAAAACGCAAATCATTCTTCGAAAAGTTGGCGCGGGAGTCCATCGAGAAGCAACAGAAGTTAGAAACCCAGGATAGGGTGACCTTTAGCGACTATTTGCAGCGCTATTTCGGGCAGCGGTAAGAGCTGACACAGGAAGGCGGCGAGTGACATGATCCGTTCTTGAACGCCTGGCAACAGCACCAGTCTATACTCTTGAGATGCGAACGGAGGCTGCAATGAGGATACGTGAATTAGTCGAGGAATGGGAACAAGATGGCCGCGTGAGCTTGGCGGCGAGGGAATTTACGGTCCGTCTACCCGTATACGATGCCGCTCGGTTGTTGGCATTAAGCGAGCTCTACCCAAACCGTACTGAGGCGGAGTTGATCACGGAGCTGTTAAGTGCAGCTTTGGACGAGCTGGAGGCATCGCTGCCTTATGTCAAAGGCGCAGAGGTCATCGCGGAAGACGACCAGGGAGATCCCATTTACGCCGACGATGGTCTTACACCACGCTTTCATGCGCTCACCAGGAAGTACGCGGCTCAGTTCCAACAAGGATTTGAGCTCGAACAGGGGTGCTGAGCACTTAGTGCGTGCTATAGGTCCTGTGGCACCGTAGCGATGCACGAACCATCCACTTGGGAGGCGGTTGTCCTCGGCATACTGGCGCTATTGCTGGTGTTTTGGTTTCGGCCGGGGATAAAAGAAGCCTTGCGCCAGAGCCGGGAGGCCGAGCACAAGGACTGGGCTGGGGCTTTGATTCCTATTGTTTTCGTGGTTCTTTTCGTGGTGCTATTGATCGCACTGGCGAAATCCTAACGAAGCTCTAACCAAACCACATTTTATCAGGTCGCCTAAATTTACGAGCCTACCGAGCAAATACGTGGCGGAAGCTTCTCGGTGTTCCGCGAGTGCTCACTGTCATCGGCGGCCTGCTGTTTCATGCTGGGGGCTCGACCGGATTGAGCGGCGAGAGAAGACGAGGCTAGTAGTCAGTCAATCTTCTATTGATGGATAGAGCCTTTTCAGCTTTGTACGTGCATCCTGGTTGGTAAATTGATCGTGGCTTTTGTGCGGTTGCGTTCCTGTTCATAGGCAGCGAGTTCACGCTCAAGCATCTCGGCGCTGGGAATACGGCGATCGAGGCACTCTCTCGCTAAGACGGAGAACTCGATTTCTGCCATGTTCAGCCAGCTCCCATGCTTGGGGTGTAATGAAACTCTAGGCGCTTGAGAATGCGCCTAGCCTCTTCGGGGGCAAAGGTTTCGTAGAGGGAGGCGGGGTTTATGCGTATTGAGATTATCGAGCACGACTCGGATCACCTCGGCCTGGGGGTAAGCGACATCGCTCAGCCAGTGCATCTCACGGGCGAAGTCATGCATGGTCCGTTGTTTGGTGACATGGATATGCCGGCAGCCGCCTTTCGGTTCACAAAACAGAAACAAATTGCGCGTCCCATTGCGCGTGTACTCGCTGTCATAAATCTGGAGCTGTCCCGGTTGCATAGGAAAGGGCGTGCGCACCTCAGCAATCAGTTGTTTGGGGCTCTCATCGAAGCATACGACCGGGCGCCGGGCGTCATAGGGCGCCTCATACAAATCCAGCACATCCTCCATAGCCGCCACAAACTCCGCACTTACCTCGGGGATACATTTGCTGCCAAGGCTTGAGATCGTTTTTTTTAAGGATGTGCCGCGCCGTCTCATGGGCTATCGATTGGGCATACCCCAGCTCCACCACTTTGTTGGCCAGCAGGCGTAATGTCCAGCGGGCACGGCCTTCGGGGGCTTGGCTACACGCTACCGCAATCACGTGGGCTTCTTGCTTGCCCATGAGCTTACGCTTTCGTGGCGCCCGGGGTTTATCGTTTAACGCACTCTCCAAACCCTCTTCCACAAACCTCTGGCGCACACGCCCCACCGTGGCTATCCCCACGTTGAGCGCTCGCACCACCGCTTCATCGCTGAGCCCTTCATCGGCTTTGAGCAGGACCCGCGCCCGCGTGAGCTTGCGTGCAGAGGATTTCTTCTTGGTTATGAATCCAAGCAACTGTTCGCGTTCTTCATCACTCAGATCGGTTTTCGGGTGAATATCACATGTCTCATGTGCGAAATCTCACTGCATTGCCGCCAATAATCCGTCATATTACGGACACCGTAATCGCGCCGCTCGATCTCACCCTGCCCAGGGCGAGGGTCGGCGCAATGAGTTGAGCCTTTCTCTGATGACTCGATGGAGGGCAGTATTATGACCAAGACCATTAGTCTTCTCACGGGCCACTTCCTCATCTTATGTTATATGGCTCCCTCGGTTAGTGCGCCGGTTCCTTCCCGCGCGGATATCGCCAAGATATACAACATCACGCTGGCTGCCGATCAGACAGTAGACGTTCGCTTCTTCAGAAAGGGCGAGTGCTCGCAAGAGGAATGGTGCCGGATCAACAGGACCGGGCAGTACTTGAAGGCGAGGGATTGGCTTCAAACCGGGAACGTGAGCCGTGCTGATCTGGCCCTCATGTATAATGCGGTCGACTATAGACCCGTTCTGTTTTGGCAGGAAGAAGACTCTAAATCGCGCTTCGAGCCCAAACAGGGCAGCTGCCATTTTCGCATCGAGCTGGGGAAGTTTTTGTATGCTCACCCCCACCAGAGTGCGGACAAAGGTTGTCAGAAGATCACGAGCAAACACGCGTTGATCTTTCCATACGGCACGGCTTTATTCGTCATCCAAGGAGCCAACAATACCTTCGTCGGCGTCTTAAGCAGCCCGAGCGCGCCCGTCGTAGTCCAAAATTCACACAGCGGCAAAAAGGCTCGATTACGAGCGGGGCAATTCGCCAAATCTTTCGAGGACGGGGGCATGCAACAGAACAAGTTCTCGCTCGCACATTTTTACAAGACACAGACTCTCGGCCGAGGCTTGGGTCCGGAATCAGACGACACCGACTATGTGGAGCGGCAAGAGCCTGAGATCCGCGCGATCCTTGAAGAAATTCGCCAAGAAACCTTAACGGCTCTGCGGGAACAGAACAGAATTGAGGTTCTAGCTGAGGATCGGCCTGACTTCGGCCCCCCACCCGATGACGGTGGCCCAAGCCATGGTGGCAGCACAAGCGATGGGCCGACGGCCGACACCGGTACGGTTACACCGGTACCAAATTCGGATAGCGTGTTGTCTTCGCCACCGACTGAAGCTCCTCCGCCGTTGCGTTAGGCACCAATGAATCATTGGTAAGACGAGAGACAAGTTCGTGCCAGGGAAAGGTAACCCTTAACACCGAGCGGGGCAGTTAAAGCCCAACTGGCATAAGCATTGACGGGTCTGTCCAGGGGGTAGAACCAATGAATAGTAAATCGTTGAGGTTTTTGTTTGCGGCGATCTTATTAGTCGCCATTAACCCAGCGCGAGGGCAAACAGATGAGGCAAGGTCGTCTCTGAATCTGGCTCAAAGCGAAGATGAGGAGGAAGAGAAAGAAGAACCGCCTCCTTCCCCTAAGAGCATGAAGCTCAGCGAGCCCAAGTTCAGCCTGGGCGTTTTCCGCACCACTGATCAGAAGTCTAAACTACAGCTTGAGCTGACCTCCGCGATTTTGACCGATTCTGCTCTGACGGCCGCCACGGCGGACGCGAAGACTTCGGGCGATACGTTGTTCTTCAATGGCGCTACGCTGCGAGCGAGCCCAGAACTCGGGCCGCGTACGCGACTGGCGGCCGATCTCGGAGGCGCCATCGCCCGCTATGACGGTGACACGGGATATAATTTGTTAAATAGCGGCCTCGGGATACGACAAGAGCTAAGTGACAACATGTGGGGGGAGATCGGCTGGACGTTTCGGCAGATCTATGGCCTTGGTCCATTCAATAATCTAACAGATCAGGGCGCGAGACTGGGCATCAAGCGTTCGGATAAGCTCTTGGCGGACACATTTCTTAACTCAAGCTATGAGATCCAGGCTTACTTTTCGGATCCGACGGATCGTAGCCGAATAGCACATTTTTTCAGGCTGGGGCTAAGTTATGGCTTCACGCCAAAACTGCACGGGCTGCTCAGTTATCGCTTAATCCACAATGAGTTCACCCACAACGATCTCGATGATACGCGGCACGAAACCGGCCTCCGGGTCAATTATCAGATATGGCGCAATGTGGTTGTCGGCGCCTCCGTATCGTATTTAGCGGGCGATGCGGTATCTCTGTTGACCAGCAACCCCGCCGAGTTCAATCAGCCTAGAGATCTCAACCATGTGAACTTTGGCGTGGAATTGGGGATCAATATACCGCTACTGGACTAGCTCAGACCGCAAACGGTTCTGTCATCCTCTTGCAGATTCCGGCCGCTATGGAGGTACGCGCTCAACCACTCACAGCCATGATGTAGCAGACCCTTGAGATCGAGGTTCCAGCGCGTTACAGAGCCGTCTTGGGAGACTGCGACAAGCTGCCGGCCCCCGCCGACAAAACCTATCGCTAGAATGGGTCGCGACTCGGGTGTGAGCGCTCTCAACTCCCTGCCGTTAATGCTCCAGATCTTAACTCTGTCATCGTAACTTGCTGTGGCCAGAATATGGCCCTGCGGGTGGAAAACCACCTCGGTTATTCTATCGCTGCCGCTAAGGGTCCTGATCGCTCTACCGTCGAGGTCCCAGAGCTTGACTAGATGATCCTCACCGCCCGAGGCCAACGTTTGGCTATTGGGGCTGAAAGCAATCGCATTGATCGGTTGTTCGTGCCCCTTCAGGACCAACGGAGCTGGTTTATCGCGCCTCCACAACGTGAGGGTCCCTTGCTCGTGTGATGAAGCCAGAAAGGCTAAAGCCTGCCCATTGGGGCTGAAGCGCAGCGTCCTGACCGAGACGCTATAACCTCGCACTGTTGCGACAGGTTTACCTCCGCCGGCCCAGATGCGCACGGTGTCATCGCCGCCAACCCAGGCGAGCAGCTTGCCGTCCGCACTGGCGGTCAAGCTGGCGATCCCTGCTTCGATACGTTTTAAGTACACGCCCTGGTTTTCGTCCAAGGCTTGCAAAGCACGAACGTTGACAGGGAAGGTCTCGCCCCTTAAAAGAAATAGAACTTCACGGCTCGGATCTGTTTCGGTTTTCCAGCTTCTGATCCACCCTGACTCCAAATTCCTCAGCTCAACATCTCTCAGCTCAACCGTGTTATCGGTGCGAACCAAAGCAAGCCTGCGGCCATCTGCGCTGAAACTCGCGTTAAAGGCATCTTGCTTCCCTGGCAAGACTTCGACCACCGGGATTTTATTCACCCCCCAAAGCCTAACGGTGTTATCGGCGCTGCCCGAAACGATGGTCTTGCCATCAGGGCTGAAGCTGACACTGGTCACCGGACGCTTATGTCCCTCGAAAATTTTAGGCTTCCCTCCCTCCCGGTTCCATAATTTAACGACATTGCCTCGGACGCCAGGACTACTGAGGTTACTCTCACTTGCCGTTGCTATCGTTTGGCCGTCCGGGCTAAAAGCGATGCTATTGACCGGGTTTCCGTCATGCGCTAGGAACTCGTAGGGGGAATATCGAACACCATCGAGCCTCCACAGCGCCAGGGTGCCAACGCCGTCCGCGACAGCCATGGTAGTGCAATCGGAGCTGAAACTTAAAGCATTGGCCGTGTGCCCGGGATCGCCGAGGGCCTGGAAGAGCTCGCCGTCTAGCCGCCAAAGCTTAACCGGCGCCTTATCGATCTGACTTCCCGATACGGTAGCAAGCAAGGACTTACCGTCGCGACACGTTGCGCTGAACCGGACACGGACAGATCCCGCACCATGAGCTTTAAGCCGCCGCGTTGTATTGTCGGCCAAGCTCATAATGGTCACCTGGCCCAGATCACCGCCCCAGGCGAGAAACTGGCCATCGGGACTGAAGTCGAGGCTCATGACCTCCGAGTCCGCAGAACGCTGTGCGATCGGGGTGCCGTCGTAGCTCCAGAGCTTAATCGTTTGGTCCAGGCTCGCCGAGGCCAGGGTGCGACAATCCGGGCTGAAAGCTACGCTCGTCACCCTAGCCCCATGCTCCAACCGCTGTGGAGTCTCAATTACGCTGCCATCCATTTTCCACAGTCGAACCATGCGGTCATCGCTAGCGGAGGCGATCAGTGGTTTTGTGCCCGGGCAGGTTGGGCTATAAGCGACGCTGTTGACTCTGCCACTATGCCCTTCCAAGCGATTTCTCTCTCTTACATCGTCGAGGACACGATGCAGGCCGGCAGTCACTCTGGCACCAGTCTCCTCCCAACCCTGGGGGTCTACGATGCTCCGCACCAAATCGCTTAACTTGCCGCTCGTGTCTTTCAACTCCCTGCCGGCCTTTACCGCGCCCAGCAACGCCTCCAACTGGTTATTAGCCGCCAACGCGTTTTCCGATGATTCTATCAAGGCGTTGATCTGGTTCCGGATCGCTGTGAGACGCTGGAGGTAAAATAAGGTAGCAAGCATAGCCGCGGTGATGGTCAGGAGGCTTAAGCCCGTTGCCACCGCCCGGCGGACTCTTAGGAACCTGCGCCATTGACGCACATCCTCGCCTTCGAGCTCGTCCTTGTCGCGACCGTGCAATGGCGCCGCAATGTCGACGACCGCGCTCCGAAACTCGCTGTGGCGCAGCGTAAGCTGCTCCGCCTTTCTCAGCCTCCGCAGATCGACATATAACGGCTCGCCTCGGAATTTGCCGCGTAGGATCCGGGGCAAAGCTGTGGTCTGTTCCCAATTAAAGTCCCTATGTTCTTCATCCCAAACGATCGCACCCTCAGTTAGAAGGATGAGCATATGGCTGATAGAACGATGCTCAAGCCACCAGCTGATTTCGCGTTGGACCCACGGCCGGCACGCTGCCCGAGGAGAAGCCATCAACAAGAACCACTCTGATCGCTCTAGCGCGCGTTCTATAGCATCCCACAAGCCTGGATTGGCAGGTAGGTTGGTCTTATCGCGAAACACGCGTAAGGCCCGCATGCGATACCACGGTCGGGCGAATCCGTGCAGAGCGGACTGGATGGCTGGCGCCAGTTTGTTATCCGCGGCGTGGTAGGAGATAAAGGCGTTGTATTTATAGGAGCGCGACTTTTGTCTGTGCTGAACCATAACCGCTTCCTGGCGAGGCGCGTCCGCCGTCATGGGTCGAGAGAGCCGGTAAAATGATCGAGTCTAATGTTGCGGTCTGCCACGGTCTGGCTACCTTATTTTGCTGCATCTGCAAGCCGCCACATCCGCCATCAAAACAAGCTACCAGAGCCCTAGCAGCCTGTCGGACTTAGGAAGAACCTACTGCGGCGGTGGGAAATCGGTTCATATTTCCGATCATTTTCGTTAAATAGTTACCACTATTCGCCTCAAACGATCGAAAATCTGTACTCGATTTCCCACTCGCCTCGCTACGGTTCCCTAAGTCCGACAGGCTGCTAGGTAACCAGGGAGGTGCGAATAACGTGCGCGGCTTGCTCGGGTAAGAAATACCCATAGATTGGGGCCGAATGCAAGGGGTTATCCGGCTGATAGTCGAGCCCATATAAGCGGTAGTAGCCTGGTGCGAGCTCGGACCGCATCTCTTGACGCGCAACCAGCTCCAGGAGCTTACCATTGATGACCTTTTTTTCCATTCCGGCGCCATAAGCCGAGAGACGGCTTTTTATCTCCTCTGGAATTCGGGTGGTGCGCTCCGGTTGGGTAAAGACCTGCAGCAGCAAGCCGTCGGTATAATAGCCGGTGGGCTCCATGATGCCGATCCCGCGTTGTGAGAGTGCTTGTATCAGCTCATCCAGCGACACCGCCACTCGGATCCCCCCTAGAGAGCGCGTGGCCCGTATCGCCAGATGATGGGCGGTGTACCCATACACATGATTCCAGTGCTGGATGATTTGCGTGGGATGACCGACATCGGATTGGTCGATGAACAAACGCAGCACCTGGCCGTTATGCAGCATTTTATACAACAGGTAGGCGCTCCAACCATCGGCAAACTGGTAATACACCTCGTCCTCAAGCTGCGATCGTACATAACCGTGCTGGCTACACAGCAGCTCCGCGACGCTCTCGGCCGCTCGCGTTTCGGCGGAGCCGCAGCGAATAGCCAGGTGATCGAAGTGTGCGAACCACCCGCGTTCTTCGGCCAGCTCGAGCAACGCCAGATCGGCCTTGCTGTTGAGCAGCGATTCGATCACTTTCACCGCCACGTAGATATCAAAGTGCTGTACCCACTGGGCTATGCGGATGGCGTCCTTGTCTTGCAGCGATCCCGTCGCCTGCTCGAAAAGCCTATCCAGGAACTGCTGCGCAAAGGGATGCACGCGTTGCCTCGCTCCCGGAAGGCTGATCTCCAGGGGGAGCACCTGCGCCGCCTCGCGGTAGGCGCTGAACAATTGCTCCAGCGAGCGCACACCGGTGAAGAAGGCGGCAGCGGTCGGCTCCGAAGGAACCGCACGAAACGGCACTAGATTGAGGAATACAAGCTCGCCGTTCTCGTTTACCGTAGACAGGCGTTCCGGTTGCTCGGGGTCGGGCTTCAAGCGTTGCTGCTCGCCCACCACTGCGAGCGCAAGCGTCGCAGCGAACTCATGATACGGATCTGCCAGGATAGTATTCATCTCATAGACTGCTACACCGCCACGGCGCGGCCCAGGTGCTTCCCCATGCGTACTCGACCTCGTGGCTCTGTTTGCCTTCGCTACCCTCAAGAAAAAATCTACTCCAAAGGCCTTAGCTTAATCAAGTAACCCGACGCTCTGCGGATCCAGGTTTCCGCTCTAATCAGGATAAGCGCGGTTGCGTCACGCAAAATTCATCAGATGTTCATCGGCTCGCAATCATCTGTCCTTAGCGTTAGCAGGTTTTCCCAACCGCAGAGGGTCAACCATGCATGGTGCAAACGTGCGCCCGTTCAGTGTCCGCGGCGCTTCACACGAAAGCCAGGTGGCTCGGGTAAACCAGTCCATGGCGGCTTTTATCGATAAAGCGTCCGGCTTATCTCGGTTGCAAGCGATCTATCGATCCCTGCCCCATTCCCCGTCAACGCTGGCGTTTCTGCAACAAGTCTTAGAGGTGTTCAAAGTCAGTTACATCGCGGACTGCAGCGAGTTGGCCAAGATCCCAAGTCACGGCCCGGTGCTGGTGATCGCGAATCATCCCTTCGGGGCCATCGAGGGCATCATCCTGGCTAAGCTGCTGCTGGAGATCCGCCCCGATGTGAAGGTGATGGCGAATCACTTGCTGCAGAGTATACCGGAGTTGCAGGAGCTTTTTATCCCTGCGCAGAGTTTCTTGAGCGTGAGCGCTAAACGTTTCCTATTCCAAGATCCTTAATCTTGCGGGTAAGGGTGTTTCTTCCCCAACCTAAGAGCTGCGCCGCTTCCTGTCGGCGGCCGCCTGTTTTCGCCAGCGCGGCCCTGATCAGAACCCGCTCCAAACCGGGCACGATCTTGTTCAAGAGATCGCTTTCTCCCGATGCCAATCTGTCATCAACCCAATGCTTCAGGTTATTCTCCCAATCATTTCCCAAGGCTGGCTTGGGCATTCGAAGTTCTGGGGGCAGATCTTCAAGATGTATTTCTTGCGCTGAAGCCATAACGGTGAGCCAGCGGCAAACATTCTCGAGCTGTCGCACGTTGCCCGGCCAATCGAATGCCCGAAGTCTCATGGCGGCCTCCGGCAGCAAGATTTTCGGGGGCGCCTCCAGCTCTTTCGCGGCTCTTGCGAGAAAATGCTCCGCCAGCAAGCGGATGTCCTCTTTGCGCTCGCGTAGCGGCGGAATGCGCAAACGGATCACGTGCAAACGATGAAATAGATCTTCGCGGAATTTTCCGTGCTCCACCTGATCCTGAAGATTCTGGTGGGTGGCGGCAATCACCCGCACATCCGCTTTTAGCGGCGTGTGGCCCCCAACGCGATAAAACTCCCCATCGGCTAAGACCCGCAGCAAGCGCGTTTGCAACTCCGCCGGCATGTCGCCTATTTCATCCAGAAACAAGGTTCCCCCATCCGCCTGCTCGAAGCGGCCTAAACGCTGGCCAGTGGCCCCGGTAAAAGCGCCCCGTTCATGGCCAAACAGCTCCGATTCCAGCAGTTCTTTTGGGATGGCCGCGGTGTTCAGCGCGATGAAAGCCTTATCCGAACGGGGGCTGTGGCGATGTAAGGCGCGAGCGACCAATTCCTTCCCCGCTCCCGATTCTCCCGTGATCAACACTGTCAAATTACAACGCGACAGCCGTCCTATGGCGCGAAACACCTCCTGCAGAGACTGCGCCTCGCCGATGATCCCCGGCATCCTTGCAGGACCGGGATCCAATTGAGCAAGGCCCGGCGGTTTGTGCTTTACCGCGCGGCGCACGATCGCCACCGCCTCGTCCACGTCGAAAGGCTTGGGCAGATACTCGAAAGCACCCCCCTGGAACGCTGCCACCGCTCGGTCGAGATCGGCGTGCGCGGTCATGATGATGACCGGTACTTCCGGGTGCAGCTTATTGACGTGATCAAGCAAAGACAGGCCATCGATCCCGGGCATGCGGATATCGGAGATAATTGCGTTAGGCGTCTCTTGACCCAAGCGCTTAATGGCGGCGTCCGCCCCCTCAAAACTGGTGATGTGCATGTCGGCTTGACTTAACGCCGTCTCCAATACCCAGCGGATGGCGCGGTCGTCATCCACCACCCACACTTCGCGTTTCTTCAATTCGAATCCCTCATGAGAGGCAGCCAGGTAGTAAAAATGGTTTCCCCCGGTTTGGAAGAAAACTCGATCAAACCGCCATGCAGGTGCACCAACGATTGGGCGATAGACAAGCCTAAGCCCGTCCCCTTAGAACGGCCCGTAACCAGGGGATAGAAAACATGCTCTTGAAGATCGTTTGGGATCCCTGGCCCGTCATCGATGACATCCAAGCGCAAGACCAGACGGTAGCGTCTAGGACCGAGGGTAAACTGACGCTCCGAACGGGTGCGCAGCGTGATCTGCCCGTGGTTACCGACCGCCTGGACCGCATTTCTGACGATATTCAATTGAGCCTGGATAAGCTGATCGCGGTCGGCGACGGTTTCTGGCAGGCTGGGATCATAATCGCGAACGATCCGCACCGTTTCCGGTACTTCCGCCTCTACCAGGCGGCGCACATGTTCGATCACCTCGTGAACATTGACTTTGGTCTTCTGCGGCATGGTTATTGGTCCCCACATGCGGTCGACCAATTTACGCAAGCGATCGGCCTCCTCGATGATCACTCGCAGGTACTCCTTGTGCTTATCATCCACGAGCTGTTTCTGTAACAGCTGGGCCGCACCGCGGATCCCGCCCAGGGGATTCTTGATCTCGTGCGCGATCCCCTGAAGCAAGGATTTTGTCGCAAGATGCTGCGAAAGGATGTGTTCCTCCCGCACGATGCGGTTGTGGCGATCGACAACCGTTATCTCAACGAGCAGGCATTCGTTTTTTTGGTGATCTGCTATAGGGGTAACCGTGCAGTCCACTTTCAACACGGATCCCGATACTTTGACCCTTAGGTCCCTTTCGGTAAACGGCTGGCCAGTCTGGAGAGCTCCCCGCATTCCACGTTCCAACTCCGTTCCTGGAAACAAGAACTCCGGCGACTGACCACAGACCGTGCGAGAGCTAGACGACAATAAATTCTCGCCGGAAGAATTTATGGTGCATAGCTTCAAATCGGCATCGAACATCAACACGGCTGTGTTGAGATTGTCGATGAGACGGCGCGCCTCTTTAGACTTGATCAT
>JBOIEE010000212.1:0-3213 GCA_050740975.1 Gammaproteobacteria bacterium
GGTCACCTTGTCCTCGCCACTCCGAGTCGGGGTGGCTATCACCTCGTCCATTCTTCCAACCCTCGCAAAACAAGTCCTATAATAAGACCACTTGCTGCGGAGGCGACCTCGCCCGCGCCATCCGAGACAGGCACTATCGGAAGTTGAAACTTCTCTGGGTAGAGCCCCTTGGCGATCAGCACATCGCGATAATTGAGTGCGCACGAGCACCTCGCCAGCCCCCGGCTTGGGCTGCGGTCGCTCGGTGAGCGTAAGCCCGTCCAATGAGAATTCTTTCAGTTCGATAACTTTCATAATGAAGGTCTCCTAAAGGCTCAACGAGTTCAACGGACCACGCGGTGGGTGGTGCTGGCCGAGGCGGGTTGCGCCCTGGAGCGCTGCTCGCCTGTCTTTAGGTAGCTCAACAATCGTGCCGCGCCAGGTCGAATCGGAAGGACCGTACCGGATCAATCACTTAGCTTGGCTCTTGAGGTTGTGCAATGAATATGCTGTGGGAAGGAATAAAGAAGGTGGCGGCGCTATTTCGCCACTGGGGCGATATTTCGTTACCGTTGGCTGCGGGAGATCCCGAGCTTTTCCATGCGCGAGCGCAAGGTGCTTCTGTTCTTGAGGCCCAGCTCCCTTTTGGTCCACCCGCAACGCTCGCAGGATGTGAAGGACGCATCACGAGCTTCTCGCGCGGAGTCAGGCTATGGGAAAATGCTGCGTGTGTCCGAGTTTATATTTATGGAACACTCTGAGCTTTATTAATGAGGTCTGCTCAAAACTTCTCGACCCGAGGCCTTAGATCAAGCTCCAGCGTCCAGGCACTGCGCCGTTGCCGATGTATCGCCAGGTAGGCGTCGGCTATCGCATCCGGTTCAAGCAGAGAATCGGCACCCCGTTCGGCCAGCAAATGCTGGTAGCGCTGAGAGCGGATCTGACCACATGAATCCCTTGGGGACCCAGCTCGCGCGCTATGCTTTGGGCGAGGGCGCGCAGGGCGAATTTGGGGGAAGCCAGGTTCACGAAACCGGCGCTGCCCCGCAGGGACGCGGTCGCACCGGTAAAGGGCATCGCAGTCGAATAAGATCACCTGGTTATCGCCGCCTCGCAAGCTGGTCAAGCTTGAGGCCCGCCGGGCCACCGCAATCGTAGTAAATCCTTCTTTGGCAAAACGCGTCACAAGCGCTGCCCCCAGCCCCGGGCCGACACCCACTACAACGGCCACTTCGTTTTTCATCGCTTTCCCCCTTCCGTTGACCTAGGCCTCTAAACCAGTATTTTCCGCGCTTGCTCGATGAGTTCTTGGCAAGCCCCAGGTTCTTCTGGAACTCGCCGAAACGTCGCAGTCCGTCGAAGGCGTCGCGCACGAGTAAGCAGCGACCATCCGTCGCCGATCGCATCCAGTGGTCGCGCCACCGGGCAACCGGCGTTCTTATGGCTGGTGCGCTTGACCATGGTTTCTCACGCTCATGTCTTGATTGACGAAGTCAGTAACGCTTGCCTGCAAGGTGGAGAAGGCCAGTGGGTGTCCGTACTTTTATGGTTGCATTAATAAAACCATGTGGGGTATAAAGCAATCGGTTTCATATTAAAACCTATTTAGCTGACTACACGCTGCGACGCGTGGCAGGCGGTCCTTGTTCGCCTCCCGTCGAGTCTTGCAGGCCGGGGCGGCACCCGCTGTCCACGGCGTAGCGGCTTCGCCATTTACACGAGAGCCATTTTTCATGATCCGACCCGACGAAACCTTTGACGGCACGTTCCCCTTTGCGCCGCACTTCATCGATGTGCCTGGATTCCAGATGCACTATGTCGACGAAGGGCCGCGCGGCGATGAGGTGGTGCTCTGCCTGCACGGCGAACCGACGTGGGGCTATCTTTTCCGGCACCTGATTCCCGCGTTGAGCGACACCCGCCGCGTGATCGTTCCGGATCACATGGGCTTCGGCAAGAGCGCGACGCCGCCGGATCGAAGCTACTGGTTGCAGGACCACATCGACAATCTCGAGCACTTCGTTCTTACGCTTGATCTGCGCAACATCACGCTCGTCATGCATGATTTCGGCGGCCCTGTCGGGATGGGCCTCGCCGCCCGGCATCCCGACCGTATTCAGCGAGTGATCTCGACCAATGGGCCGACGCCGTTCGGCCAAGCCGATCTCGTCGAGCGGGTCACGGCCAATGCCGGTGTCTCACCCTGGTTCCAGTGGATCGTCAAAGCCCAGTCCGATGGCAGCCTCGAAGCCGTGCTGAACCAGCTCGGCTTCAACATCCTGAGCACGCTGAAACTCAATGGCTTCGAGAACCACGCGTTGATCACTGACACCTGGCTCAGCGCCTATGGTTCGCGGTTCGCCACCCCAGCCGATTGCCTTGGCGCGATCGGCTGGGCCAAGGGCTTTGCCCTCGGTGCCCATCGATTCGAGACGCCCGATGCGCAAGCCGAGCGCGCGATCCGCACCAGGCCGGCACTCGCCATCTGGGGCGCGGCGGATCGCACGCTGCACGCGGAACATTTTCTGCCGCTCTTCAGGACGCTCTTCCCGGCCGCACCTATCCACCCATTGCCAGGCATCGGCCACTACTGTCTCGAGGACGCGCCAGGCGAGGTCGCCGCGCGCATCGTGCAGTTCATCCAGCAGACGGAAGCCTAGATCCGGGAGCTTGGCATCGTACGGCGACCGGTAGGCCGAAAGGCTTGCACTCCGGTATTGCCCCTCAAAGCCTCGGCTCTATCGACCTTTCAGTGAGGAAATCCATGTCCACCTGCACCGTGGCAGAAGCCAGATCGGAATATTCCAGCGTCCGGATATGGCTTGCCGTCATCGTCCTTGGCATCGCCACCTTTGTCTACCTTCGCGAGGAGGCCCAGGTTGTCTACCAATCAAAGGACGGGAAACACGAGAAGGTCTTCGATGCCCTCGAATGGCTCGCAGCGATGTCTTCTCATGTCCCAGAGTAATCGTGTTTGGCGAAACAACATTGTTCACGCGACAAAGCAGGTGTGAGAAACGGCGTCATGCGTGCGCGGTCATCCGCTCTAGAGCCGTGTCGAGTTCCGGAGCGTCCGGCAAGGTGAGACCGAATGCGCCTTCGAGCGCCCAGCGTATCTCGACCGCGTTCGGGATAACGCGCCGTTCGGTTCTGCCGTTGAGGTGATGCACGGTGAGTTGATTGTTGAGCATCGCATAGCGGCGATCCGGGGCAGGCCGCGCCGCCATCAGCCCG
>JBOIEE010000213.1:0-8667 GCA_050740975.1 Gammaproteobacteria bacterium
AAGTCCGGAGGATTGCGAGCGTGCCTTAAGCTGTTGGTACAGGTCATCCTGCAGGTAGATCTGGGTTCGGTGCATGGTTTTTTCCTGACGATGATGTATGCGATTATACATCACGTTGGCTCGGATGACCCCGGCATGCCTCACCGAGTTCCGCTAGGCTAAGGCGCGTGGCCGACATGTACAACGGATTTTTATATCGAGTTCGACCAGTTCGACTTACGCGGCGCGTGAACACCCATGACCACTCACCCTCCTAACGTAACCAAACCTTCCCTGCCCACCGAAGCCAGCGCCTATGCCCCCGAGGACCGCTGCCACCTGAACGGACTGGCGATGGTGGACGGACGGCCCAAGTATGTCACCGAACGACCGTAACGGCTCCTGCCCGCTCGCGGCGTTTCTGCCGCTATTGCGCCTCCCCGACATCGCCTTCTACAGCCTGCAAAAAGGTGAGCGTAGCGAGGACCTTTCGCAACTGCCCGCCAATTGCGCCGTGCACGACCTCGCTTCCCTGATCGATGACTACGGCGACACGGCCCTGCTCCTCGATTCTTTGGATCTGCTCATCACCGTCGATACGGCGGTGGCGCACCTGGCGGGCGCCTTGGGCAAACCCGTGTGGCTGCTGCTGGCCGAGGTGCCCGACTGGCGCTGGGGCTTGGAAGGCGAGACCACGCCCTGGTATCCCAGCCTGCGGCTTTTTCGCCAGACCCGGAAAGGCGATTGGGCAGGGGTGATGGCACGAGTGGCCAAGGCCCTTTGTCGGCTCCGCTTGCGCTTGGGCCGACCTACCACTACCACGGACCCGTAGACCCGTAAGGCGGTTCAAGCGCGGATGCACGGAACCGACACTAGCAGAGCAAGATTGGGCAGAAGCGCGCGAGCGCCGTGCCCAACAAAACGAATCCGCAAGCAATTGACACCGTCTTCCGATTGCTCTACCTTCGCACTCTTAGCGCCGATTTGATTTCAGCTTGCAGGCGCTTAATAAGTATGGCTAAAGCGAGGGGACCTGCTTTAGCGATGGCTTGAGCGGGTTTTTTTGTGCCCGCCTAAGGTCCCTTGCCGACGAAACCAGGCATAGGAGGCGAAATGGCAGAGAAATCTTTAACGGATCTAGCCCTTGCGACGCGGGCCGTGCGCGCTGGGCAGGTACGCACTGCAGAGGGCGAACAAAGCGAGCCGATCTTTGCAACTTCGAGCTTCGTATTCAAAGATGCCGCACAAGCCGCGGCGCGGTTTGCCGGGACAGAGACCGGGAATATCTACTCGCGGTTTACCAATCCCACGGTACGCACCTTCGAAACCCGCTTGGCGGTACTGGAGGGCGGGGAGCGCTGCATCGCCACCTCCTCGGGCATGAGCGCCATTTTGAGCACCTGCATGGCTCTGCTGCGGCAGGGCGATCATATCGTGTCTTCCCGCAGCATCTTTGGCACCACGGTGAATCTGTTCAGCAAGATCCTGTCGCGCTTTGGCCTGGAGACGAGCTTCGTGCCCCTGACCGACTTCTCGGCTTGGGAACGCGCCATCAGCGCGCGCACCCGCCTGTTGTTTTTGGAGACGCCCTCTAATCCACTGACGGAAATCGCCGATATCCAGAAGCTGTCCGAGCTGGCCCACGACAAGCAGTGCCTGCTGGTGGTGGACAACTGCTTTTGCACCCCTGTGCTACAGACCCCATTCGCCCTGGGCGCCGATCTAGTGATTCATTCTGCCACCAAGTATCTGGATGGACAGGGCCGCTGCGTGGGGGGGGCGGTAATCGGCCCGGAGAAGCTGTTGGGCGAAGAGGTATTCGGGTTTCTGCGCACGGCCGGACCGACCATGAGCCCTTTCAATGCCTGGGTGTTTCTGAAAGGCTTGGAAACCCTGCCACTGCGCATGCCGGCGCACAGCGAGAACGCCCACCGGCTGGCTGCCTGGCTAAGCCAGCAGCCGAAGATACAGCGGGTGTTTTATCCGGGGCTGGAATCCCACCCGCAACATGCGCTGGCCCGCAAGCAGCAGACCCATTTCGGCGGAATCGTCTCCTTCGAAGTGCCGGGAGGACGACCCGCAGCCTGGCAACTTATCGATGCCACAGGGCTTTATTCCATCACCGCCAACCTGGGTGATACCAAGAGCACGATTACCCACCCGGCCAGTACTACCCACCACCGTCTGAGCGACGAGGAGCGAGCCCAAGCCGGAATAACTGAGGGATTGATTCGGATCTCTGTGGGGCTTGAGGACGTAGGGGATCTGATCGCGGACTTGGAACGCGCGCTGGCGGCGATTTAGGAACCTCTGCAAAAGTTACTGCGCGGCCCATCTGCTTTGTCGTGTGCTCGCCCGTCGCTTGCCTATCTAGCTGATAGGTACTCCCGGCCTCCTGCCCTACGCCCTTCGGGCCAGCCTATCGGCTGTTCCAATTGCAGGACTGAGGAATCCTCATTTACGTGGTCTTTGCTGACGACTCCCGTGATAATCCGGATCTCGAAAATCTCGCATATCTGCCGCACCAATTCTCGCACCCTGATGGCAACATTGCCCGCCAGCACCTTGTACCGATACTTCGTCACCCAAACAGTACTAATGTTGAAAACCGTATGGCTCCCATACCGATAATCCATCATTCACTCCCCCGTAAACTCTACCGGGAGCTATTGTGACTGATGAATCTGTTCGCCTGAAGGCGAAGGTTTAAACCTTTAGACGGACCCATGAACGCTATGCATTCCTGAGGTCGCCGATATGAAACGCGCCCGTCTGACCCGCATGACGCCGGAGAGCGAGTGTTTCCGACGCGTGGGCCAACGCGCATTGGTCCCTTCAGGTCAAGGGCGGCCACTAGGATGTCGAGCTTTAGGAGGGCTAGCACTTGTTTCCATCGCTGCGTCAACGATCAGAGCTTTAGCCTGCATCCCGAGGTGCGGCTCGCCATCAACCAGCGCCACACACTCGAACATTTGTGCCTTAATATCGCCCGCCGCACCATTGCCAACGAACGGCTGACGTGCCGCACACGTGGTGCTCACCCTGAAGACACCCTATCGAGATGGCACGACGCACATCATCATGTCGCCACTGGAGTTCATGCAACTCCTGGCCGCGCTCGTCCCCCGTTCAAGGCTCCATCCCACGGCGTGCTCGCGCACCAATGCCAAGCGATGTGCCGAGACCATCCCGAGCGCGCCGGTCAATCCGAATGCCTCTTCAGCTGAACCCTGTGACGCGCTCCACCACTCGGTGCCAGGCCGCATGAACTGGGCCCGGCTGCTCACAAAACCGCCGGGAGTGGTTTTGAACGGCGAAGGCCGGCCCAAAGGGTGAAAGCCAGTGAGGGCTTTCGTAAACGGGTATTCCATATCGATATTGAACGGTGTCCCCGCTGCGGCGGAACCTTGAAAGTCATTACCGCCATCGAAGATCTCGCCGTGATCGCCAAAATCCTCATCCACCTCAGTTTGCCTGCCCGGGCACCACCCCGGCGACCGCCGCGGCCGTTCGACCGATTCCAACTGGCGTGATCCCAGAGAGCGGAACCGGATGGGAGGCGATATCGGCCGCTCCCTTCGGCCCTCATTCCCTCAAAGCACAAAAACGCTTCGATATTCGATACCTTACTCGGTCGAATGGCCAGACTAGCCCCCGATCCAAGGCCGAGATCTGATAACGGCTCTGAGCCACTACCCGAGATCTCGCGTCATTGACCGCTGACAGGTTCAGTGCTAGCGTGCTTCTTCACGAAAAAAAGAGCTTTTAAAAATACTATTCCCCGTGAATGTCAAGCGGCAAGGCATCGCTGAGCAGGGAGAGCTGGCATTGTGACAATAAGCGAACTGCCCCTTTAGTCCTTCCTTTAGTCCTTTGAGTTTGTTGTAGCCGTGCTCAGCTTCTTCGCTCACTAAGAGAAGATGAATGGCCGTACTTAGGTCCGACATTGAAAGGGCGCTCGACGATCTGATCTCTAATGAAGAGGGGATGAGATTTCAGGGCCTTGCCGTTGTCCTGGCGAAGCAGCGGTGGTCAGACTTCATCGCGAGCGAGCGGAAGAAAGATCTCGGCGCCGACGCAATCGCGAAGGCGTCGTTTGCTGCCGAAGGTGTAGGAAAGATCCTTGCCTGTTCGTTAACCGCAACGCTCGCGAAGATCCGAAGTGACGCGGCGAAGATCAAGAACAACTTCACCGACGTGACAAAGCTGGTATTTGCAACTCCGGATACCGTTACGAATCAAACGGGTGAAACGTGGGCCGCAGAGATCCAGAGGGATTTTGGCTACGACCTCGCCATCATGCCACGCGAGGATATCATCACGTCGCTGATGAATCCGTCCAATGCTTCTCTCTGCCGAACGCACCTCGGCTTACAGGTGGAGATCGAAGAGACGGTTGGGGAGCTCATTGATAGGGTGCGAGCGGCAGCGGCCGAAGTGACCGCTGCTTGGTCCGCCCGGATAGCAGGTAAGTCCCTATTGGAACTGCGGGCGATCAGACTCGATCAAGATGGCCGTGACTCAACGGAGGTTCTTCACCTGAGCGACATTCAGGCCGCGTTAGCCCAGAGCCGCAGGGTGGTGCTCGAAGGCTCTGCTGGGCGTGGCAAGACAACCACCCTCATCCAGCTTGCAAAGGAACCGACGGGAGTGGCAGGAACAACCTTTCTGATCGACCTGCCAGGCTGGACGAGATCGAGGCTCGGCCTCCTGCAATTCATCGCTGGAATGCCGCCGTTCCAATCTTGTTTCATAGATGCTGCAGTACTTGCGCGGGCAAGCAATGCCGAGCATTTCTCATTTCTCTTGAACGGCTGGAACGAAATTGCAGAATCCGAATCGTCCCAGGCCGAAAATGCTTTACGGGCGCTAGAGCGCGATTTTCCGGCTGCCGGGATCATCGTCGCGACGCGAACTCATTACATTGTTCCTCCCTTGCCAGGAGCCATGCGGGCGAGACTTCTCACTATTACGAGGCGCCAGCGAACAGCGTATCTGAAAGCACGGCTTGGAAACCAAGCAGATCAACTTCGCCTGAAGCTCGATAGCGACCCGGTGCTAGACGACTTGACCCGGACGCCTTTCATTCTCTCGGAGGTGACTGCGATCTTCGAGGCAGGTGCAGCAATCCCGACGACCAAAATGGGCGTGCTCAATGCCGTTACGCGTTTGCTCGAACAATCGGACGAGCATCGAAATCACTTTCAGCACCCTCCGCTGGCTGGGCGCGCAGGTGATTATCTCGGCGAGATAGCAACGCGAATGACGGCACAGGGCGGGGTGACTGCTTCTGAGGAAGACGCTCGCTCCATTGTGACTTCGGTCGCAACGAGACTGCGTGATGCCGGACAAATAGCGGCCTTGCCGGAGCCTGCGGCGGTGCTGAACACGCTTTGTGCACATCATGTTCTGGAAAGGCAGGAATACCCGGCGGTCGCCTTCCGGTTCGAGCATCAGCAGTTTCAGGAGTTCTACGCCGCCCTCGGGACGGCGCGACAGCTTTGGGAGGTCCTGGAAGAGGGGTCTGCAGAGGAAAGCCGCCAGTTCACGAAGACCTATGTGAATGAACCTGCCTGGGCGGAGCCGCTTCGGATGATTGCCGACGACATTGGGGGTCGCACCGTGGGACCGTCGGCAGCAGCGGAACCCGTCCAAGCCGGCAAACTCCTCATTGAGATGGCGTTAAACGTAGATCCCATCTTTGCCGCGGAGCTCGCGCGCCTCTGCGGGGCATCGGTTTGGAGAGAGGTCCGCATCGCGGTGACTGAGCGACTGCGCTCGTGGTACGCAGTCCCTGATGCGCGCCATCGCCAGTGCGCTTTAGCGGGAATGTTGGCGAGCGGTTCAGAAGAGTTTAAGGACGTTGTTGTTTCGCTTCTTTCCGGTAACGATCAGCAGAACAGACTTGGGACGTATCGTACGTGGAGCGAGTTCCATGTGTCGAGTCTGGGCCCAAACTGGCGGGAGATCGTAAGTAGCTGGAAGGAGGAGGCTCGGGTTGAGTTCGTCTCCGAGCTTCTACACAACCGGAACGTTCCGGAGATTGCGTCCTTCGCCGTCACTGACCACAGCCTAAAGGTGAAGGAGGCGGCCATTGAAGGACTGAGTTGGGTCGGTGCAGAGGAGGATGTCGTCCAGTTTTTAGAGACACTCGACGCCGGGGCTTTCGAGATCGTTGTGCAGACGCTCCCGGCAGAGTTCATTCCCGCCTCGACTCGGGACCGAGTGGTGGCCGCACTTCAGAAGGCTTACGCGGACTCCACCGATGCGCTGGCACGACTCCGGATCTTGCTGAAGATTGCGGAGCTGGGAGAGACCGATATCTCGGAACAACTCAAGGGCGAGTTAAGCAAACTTACCGGCAAGATGGAGGACCATGAGCGTTTTGTCATACGTCCAGCGCTTGACATTGTACGGAGGAAAGATCCGCGGTGGGCAAGCCATTGGGTCGCACAACGTGTGGCTGATGGCTCGTTGTGGCACGAGAACTGGCACAAGCTCATCACAAGCGTTCCTGAACAGCTGAAGGATAGTTTGCTGCGACGAATGGAAAGTGAGGATTTCAAGCACACTCACTTTGGTGGGATTATCGCAGTGCTTTCTGCCGGTTCGGATGTCGCTCTGGCAGAGAGAATATTCTCGAAGCTCTGTGGACTCCGACGAATAATTACCGGTGCTCCGGAAGAGAGGCACGAATTCCAGCGGGCCATCGAGAGGCAACTGGAAGCTTTGTTCCGGGCATTACCGGCGAACCTTGCTGTCGCTGGATTGTCGAGCTGCTTTTCGCGCGCTGTTGACGGGATTGAACTAGACGTCATCACCCGTGTATTCAGCACAGTTGGCCGCAGCGGTCCCGAACTCCGGAATGACCTCAAGTGCGAGCTGCGGGAAAGCCTCCGGGCGTATCTCAAAAACGGCGTAGCGCTCGCTCTTCAGCAGGAGGACTTCTCCGGCCAGCTAAAGGCGAACGTAGCTTCTGTTCTTGCACTGGTCGGTGAGCCGGAGGACATGATCGATCTGCGCGAACTGATCCGAGCGGACATCGAGAGAGTAAGGAAGGGCCGTGCGGCCAGAGCCCGCGGTGATCGGGGGAAATTGGGCAATGGTGGGACGATGAGTTACGCGAATTGGCACGTTCGAGCCATCGTGCGGCTTGATGCTGCCAACGCAGATCTTCTCCTTATGGAGCTCCTAGAGGAGCCAGAATACGAGCGCGACGTCGCCGAGGAATTTGTTCGGTTTGTCATTCCACAGAAAACTGAGGAGGGTTTCAGAAAGAAGGTGGATTATAGCAGGATCTGGGAGGCGCGCGCCGAGCAGCTCGGACCGCGCTGCGACGAAGAACGTCGCAGCCGCTATGCAGTTGCGCTTAGAGATCGGATAGGCCGTATTTTGGACGAACGCACCAATAGTGGGGAGAAACGGCCGTACGACTACAGATTAAAGATACTCGCAACAGCGCTCGCCGCGATCGACGGTCACGGCTCAGCCGATATGATCTTCGAGGTGATGTCGTTTCCGGACGAATGGGACGGCTGGCAGCGCGCTGTTCAGACCCTCCTCTTCAACGGAGTGCCGTTACTCGCAGACCGGACGCTGACTCTTCTTGATCCCATCTTTGATCGTTTCCGCAGGTATGGGCTCCAGCAGCAGGACCTCTGGATGGTGACCCGTTTCCTGTGCGTCCTGCCGTTCGTTGACGTTCCCGCAAAAGGAATCGAAAAGGTGCGCCAGATCTTATCCGAGCTAAGGGTTCCAGACTACGAGCTTCGAGACGTCGTGGAAGCGGTAGGGCATAGCCGCTGTGATGAAGCCCTGAAATTCCTTCGAGAGATTGCGACCGACGAAGCTCGGGCGAAACAACTTGGGGATGCCTGGATCAACGCGGTTGCCGCAATCGATAGCCGTGAATCGAGGAGTTTGCTGCTTAGCTTCGTAGACCCGGACGCACGCGAATTGCCTGCCGAGGTGGGCTTGGACCGGGATGACGTTCTTGCGACGCGGATCGGTGAGCTAGCCCGGCGCGATGCTGCTATCGAACAGCGACTGTTGCAGCTATGCGACGTGGAATTGCCGACTGCGAAACGGTTGTTGTTGTCTAGAGTTATCGGCCGACTTGGAACTCAGGAAGCGGTTTCGGCCGGTTTGAACCTCATCAACGATAACGTCAGCCCGTCCATCCCACATGAGATATGGGAGCAAGTCGAAGCTGCCTTCGTTGAGAGGCGTCATCACGGCAAGAGCGAAAACACCTACACACTGGCGCCTCGAAGCTCTAATGCGATTAGGGCGAAGCTCCTTGAGATGGCAACGAAAGATGAACGGCGGAAAAAATCGGCTTTCACGCTCCTAGGGCAAATCGAGGAATGGCGCATCGAATACGGAAGACCGATTGGAGAGCCTCGCCATCCGGCGTTTGACTCGGGTGAGCTTTGGCCTCCGATACCGGTAGGAAGCCCGCGTATAGTCGCGGTAGGGATGCCGGTTGCCCAGCACCCCCCGCACAGATCCGTACGAGCAGTTTTCCCGCATACGGCTCTTACCTTGGGTGGATAGCGTAGAACGCACATCTGGATAAGGGTGGAGGATCCGTGGTCTAGGCAGCCATCGGCGAATCAGTTCCCTGAAGCGCAACCACGTCATACGATGACGCTGGCTGCGCCGTCTGAGCGCATAGAGCCAGTATCG
>JBOIEE010000214.1:0-11535 GCA_050740975.1 Gammaproteobacteria bacterium
CAACGCTGTTCCTGGAAACAAGAATTCCGCCGACTGACCACAGACCATGCGGGAACTAGACGACAACAAGCTTTCACCCGAAGCGTTAATGGTGCATAGGGTCAAATCGGCATCGAACATTAACACCGCCGTGTTGAGATTGTCGATGAGACGGCGCGCCTCTTTAGACTTGATCATTAAGCCAGGCCCTGCTGTTCACGGGAGCCGCGTCGATTGCGCTTCCCTGTCTGCGTACGTCTGCGTTGGGCATCGCAAGTAAGCGCCTCTGATAATTTTGGCGCACGCCCCAGCTTCTCCCCACCCCGGGCGCTCAAACCCAGCCCACACGCTTTTAACCGCAGGTCGCAACAAAGCGAGCTATCGCGGCGGCGTCACCCCAGGACCTTTGAACGGGTAGTTTGGAGCCGGGAAATTGGGTGCTGGGAAATTTGGGGCCGGGTTAAACTTAGTCGGGCCACTATCCGGTCTGAGCAACGATTGGCGTTGGAGATGAATCGTAACCGGGGGCGATTTGGCAACCGTATTGCCGCTGGCCTCAAACACCACCGCTTGCACGGTATGTGAACCACGCTCGATATTGGTAAGTTGAAGTTCCGTCGCATTGCCAGGCTCCGCGACTAAGGCACCGTCCAGCAATACGCCTAATCGGTGACCGAGATCGGTATGCAACTCGGGCAAGACAGCGACACTGACAGAGACGTCGCCGTTGTTGCTCCGAATGCCTTCGTCGTTGCCGGGGCGCGTAATCGCTACCGACTCGTAGCCCTCCGCAGTTTGTGGCTGAGGTTCGCTTTTTGCTAAGGCCGGTAGCGGTCGAGGGGGGCTTACATAGATCGGTACGTCGAGATTTTTCATTTCCTCAGCGCCCGGGTGCTGGCGGTCGGAATAGTTCACCCCACCTTTATCATCCACCCATTTGTAAACGTCTGCCCGCGCAACGCACGGCGATCCAATAATCAACATACCGAGCAAAGCCGCTAGCGTCAATTTCACTGCCGAATTCCTAACCCGTGCCGCTTTTTAATTCTGAGCAGGCGATTGCCTGGCTGAGGCCTGCTCTTCCTCGTTTACCTTATAGACTGTAGTACATGTCGAATTCCACCGGGTGGGTTGCCATGCGTATGCGTGTGACTTCTTCCATTTTCAACCTTATATAGGCGTCGATCACGTCGTCGGTGAATACGCCGCCCGCCTTCAGAAACTCGCGGTCTTGATCGAGAGCCTCCAGGGCCTGATCCAAGGATGCGCACACCGTCGGCAATCCTTTTTCTTCCTCCGGTTCCAAGTCGTAAAGATCCTTATCCAAGGGACTACCGGGATCGAGCTTATTTAAGATCCCATCCAGGCCGGCCATCATCATCCCCACGAACATGAAGTACGGGTTACCGGCCGAATCCGGAAAACGCACTTCGATACGTCGCGCTTTGGGGCTCTGTACCCACGGTACACGAATCGATGCAGAGCGGTTGCGGGCCGAATACACCAAAATGGTGGGCGCTTCGAATCCCGGCACCAGACGCTTGTAACTATTGGTGGTGGCGTTGGTGAGTCCATTCAGCGCCCGTGCATGTTTTAGAATGCCACCAGTATAATGCATCGCAAGCTCAGAAAGGCCCCCATAGCCATTACCGGTAAATAGATTTGTCCCTTGCTTGGCCAAGGATTGATGCACGTGCATCCCATTGCCGTTATCCCCGACCAGTGGTTTCGGCATGAAGGTCGCCGTTTTCCCATAGCCATGCGCTACGTTATGAACACAATACTTTAAGATCTGCAGCGCGTCCGCCCGTTTGACCAGGGTGTCAAACTGGGTTCCTATCTCGGCTTGTCCCGCGGTACCCACCTCATGGTGGTGCACCTCCGTCTTTACCCCCATTTTTTCCATCATCAAGCACATCGCAGAGCGGATGTCCTGTTGGGAGTCCACCGGAGGCACCGGAAAGTAACCACCCTTTACCGCCGGTCGGTGCCCAATATTTCCCTCTTCCAACACCTCGGAGGAGCTCCACGCGGCTTCACCCGATTCGATCTTGTAGAAGGAACCGTCCATCTCGTCGCCCCAGCGCACCTGATCGAAGATAAAAAATTCCGGTTCGGGGCCAAAATATGCGCTATCGGCGATCCCCGTGGACTTTAAGTGCGCCTCCGCACGCTTGGCCAAGGAGCGCGGGTCACGCTCGTACCCCTGCCCGGTCAAAGGTTCAAGCACATCGCAGCGAATGATTAAGGTTGCCTCCTCGAAGAATGGGTCCATGACAGCGGTTTCCGGGTCCGGCATCAGAACCATGTCGGACTCGTTGATCCCCTTCCAACCCGCGATGGAAGAGCCATCGAACATCTTCCCGTCTTCAAAGAACTCCTCGGTGATCTGATGCGACGGTATGGAGACGTGCTGTTCCTTTCCCCTTGTATCAGTAAACCGTAGGTCAACGAACTTTACGTCTTGTTCTTTTATCATTTTCAAAATTTTGTCTGCTGACATACCTTCTCTCCGAACCGTCAAGTATTGATATTTAGTTTAGAAAAAACTCGTCTATCCATAATGGTGCAGCCGGTGCATATTACATGCCACGCACATACTATGAATAATCAAGGGATTATGTCCGTTTACCGAAAGAGAGCGCACCGCTTTGGTGCTTACTATTCTATTACGCACGATTATAGTGCAACCGCTTGGCTCATGGCCAAGGATTTCATCCGCACACCAAAAGTATAGCGGCCTTAGCCCTAAGGTTGGAAATGCTTAGGACCTGGCACGTTAGCTAGAGTGGCACAAGCGCTTCCCCGCGCCAAAGGTCGACCAGATGCTCACGCTCTCGCACCGTATGCACCGTCTCGCCATCGATTATCACCTCCGAAGGTCTGGGTCGCGCGTTGTAATTAGAGCTTAAACAAAAACCATAGGCCCCGGCGGCCTGCACCGCGAGCAGATCACCCGCATGGATATTCAGCGAACGATCCCTTCCGAGAAAATCGCCACTCTCGCACACTGGGCCCACCACATCGTAGCGGTCCGGGGCGCCTTCTTGGCGCTTGAGCACAGGAACGATCGCTTGCCAGGCGTTATATAAGGCGGGGCGCAGTAAATCCGTCATTGCGGCATCGACGATCGCAAACGACCTCGCAACCGATCTCTTGATGAATTCCACGCGCGTAAGCAGCATCCCCGCCGGCCCGACGATGGAGCGGCCGGGTTCTAGAATGATCTCGAAATCGTGTTCCCGAATGAGGCCTAAAATCGCCTCGACATATTCGCTCGGTGAGGGAGGTTGCTCGTCCTGGTACTGAATGCCTAGGCCACCGCCTAAGTCCAGGTGTCGGATCGGGATCCCTTCCGTCCTTAGCGCCCGCGCCAACTTGAGTAGGTGCCCGAGCGCGGCGATCAGCGGTGAGATGCTTAGCAACTGCGATCCAATATGACAAGCCACACCAACGATAGACAAGGCCGGCATGCGTGAGGCCGTGTGATACAACTCGTGGGCGACATCCATGGCCACACCGAATTTATTCTCCTTCAAGCCCGTCGCGATATAGGGGTGGGTACGCGCGTCGACGTCTGGATTTATTCGCAAGGCCACGGGTGCCGTTTCCCCTAGCGAGCGCGCTACTCGGTCCAGCCGCAGGAGTTCTGGCTCGGATTCGACATTAAAGCAGCGGATCCCAACCTCTAACGCACGCTGCATTTCTTCTTCCCGCTTTCCCACGCCAGAGAATACGATCGTGCTCGGATCCCCGCCCGCGTGCAGAACGCGCTCTAACTCACCCACCGAAACGATGTCGAATCCGGAACCCAATCTGGATAAGAGGCTAAGCACCCCAAGGTTGGCATTCGCTTTTACCGCGTAGCAGAGGAGGTGAGGATGCCCCATGAACGCTTCGTCGTACACCCTCCAATTGGACTCTATCGCTTTACGGGAGTACACGTAGCAAGGCGTGCCATAAGTCTGCGCTATGCGTGACAGAGGCACTTTCTCGCAGTAAAGCGCCGAACCGCGGTAGTGGAACTCGCTCACCACATCCGCTTCAAGACCGAGGTGCCGTTACCCTGCTGCTGGTTTTGTCGTCGGGTAAATAAAGCTTGCCTTTTTGACCGCAGGCGGCGCAGCATAAAGCGAGCGCCGTAAGTAAGCACACCAGCCGACAACGAGTCATGAACAGTTCTCTCCCTTGACGAGAGCGGCAGAATAGCACGCGATATCGCGCCACGAATAGCAGCAAGCCCGCCCTACCCGCGGCGCAACTCGCTGCAAGAGTGTAACGGCGCAGAACCTTGAAAGCGCTGTCGCACTGAAAGCGCTTGAAATCCGCGTGCGATTCGGCAGACAATCTAGCCGGTTGTCCAAAAAGAGAGGTTCTCTATGAGCGAGAAAATCGTTCACGTCACTGATGATAGCTTTGAAGCAGACGTGTTGAAGTC
Source organism: Gammaproteobacteria bacterium (assembly GCA_050740975.1). Lineage (GTDB taxonomy): Bacteria > Pseudomonadota > Gammaproteobacteria > JBOHHR01 > JBOHHR01 > JBOHHR01. The sequence continues at coordinate 4,418 of JBOIEE010000214.1, forward strand.
CGATAAACCGGTGTTACTTGACTACTGGGCAGAGTGGTGTGGGCCGTGCAAGATGATCGCTCCCCTATTGGAGGATATCGCGGACGACTACGCAGATGCGCTAAAAGTCGCAAAGCTCAATATCGATGAAAATCCCTTGACCCCACCGAAATATGGAATAAGAGGTATCCCAACGCTCATGATCTTTAAAGAAGGAAACGTGGAAGCAACCAAGGTCGGTGCTTTATCGAAGTCCCAGCTCAGCGCATTCATTGACAGCCACATCTAAAGGGGTAGACGAACAAACGATCGCATGTTAGATTTAACATATTATTGCCCTCTTAAAGTTCTCCCGAACCCGATCTAACTCACTCTCTTAGCGCGGCGAGCAAACGTCGCGCTAAACCACATTCCCATATAGGTTAAATGAATCTTACCGCGTTAAAGCAAAAGTCCGCCGCCGAACTGGTACAAATCGCGGACGATATGAGCATCGAAGGCGTCGCTCGCTCCCGTAAGCAAGACGTTATTTTTAGCATCCTAAAGGCCCACGCTAAAAAAGGCGAGGATATCTCAGGGGATGGCGTGCTCGAAATCCTCCAAGACGGCTTCGGTTTTCTTCGCTCTGCCGATTGTTCCTACCTCGCCGGGCCCGACGATATTTACGTTTCGCCAAGCCAGATCCGACGCTTCAACCTACGCACCGGCGACACCATTACCGGCAAAATTCGCCCTCCCAAAGATGGCGAGCGCTATTTCGCCCTGCTTAAGGTTGGCGAGATCAACTTTGAACTCCCGGAGAACGCCAAGCACAAGGTATTATTCGAGAACCTTACGCCGCTTTTTCCCCATCAGCGGCTGACGCTCGAGCGGGGAAATGGGAGCACGGAAGATCTCACCCCGAGGGTGATCGATCTCGTCGCGCCCATCGGTAAAGGTCAACGCAGCCTCATCGTTTCACCGCCGAAAGCAGGTAAGACCATGATGCTGCAAAGCATTGCTCAATCCTTGACCGGAAATCACCCGGAATGCTACCTGATCGTGCTGTTGATCGACGAGCGACCTGAAGAAGTGACCGAGATGCAGCGCTCGGTCAAAGGTGAGGTAGTCTCCAGCACCTTCGATGAACCGGCGACCCGCCACGTGCAAGTGGCTGAAATGGTAATCGATAAGGCCAAGCGCCTGGTGGAGCACAAGCAGGATGTGGTGATCTTGTTGGATTCCATCACCCGGCTTGCACGTGCGTACAATACCGTGGTGCCGTCATCGGGTAAGGTGTTGACAGGGGGTGTTGACGCTAATGCCTTGCAACGGCCCAAACGGTTCTTCGGCGCAGCGCGCAACATCGAAGAGGGAGGCAGCCTGACCATTATCGCCACCGCTCTGGTTGACACAGGCTCTCGTATGGACGATGTGATCTATGAGGAATTCAAGGGTACCGGCAACAATGAAATTCACTTAGAACGCAAGATCGCAGAGAAGCGCGTTTATCCCTCGATCAATATTAACCGCTCGGGGACGCGCCGAGAAGAGTTACTCACCAAACCCGAAGAACTGCAAAAGATCTGGATCTTGCGCAAACTTTTGCAGCCGATGGATGAAATCGCGGCGATGGAATTTATCCTCGAGCGCTTTAAGATCACAAAAAACAACAGCGATTTTTTTGATGCCATGAAGCGCTGAGCGCCAAGTCTGGCTGCCCGCTCGGTGGGGGCCTGATGTCGTTTAAACGTTGCGCTCCAGCAACTCTACATAGCGATCTATAGCATGGTCTTTGAGCCCGGAGGAGCCAGGCTTACCGAGGTCATCTAAACCGCCGGGGATACGATCCCACATCGTTTGCATCATCGTTTGCATCGCGCCGACATCCGTGTGCAGCCTGCCCTCCGCATCAAAATAGTGCAGAGTGCCCACGTGCCGGTAACGCAAGAACAAAACACCCGGGACCGGCACTTTAGTGACCACGTCATTATTGTTGCGGAAGCGGAATGTCTGCCGCCCCAAGGCTTCATCGAAAGCATTGGCAAACCCCGCATCCCCCACCCGAGGCGAGCCGAAGGTGTAAAGCCCCTGTATCGGAAGGTCCATTTCAAAGTTCAACTTAGCGACCGCAACTATGGACAGGGCGGCCCCTGCGCTGTGGCCTGTCACCCAGACCGGTTGCCCTTGATGGCGCAGCTTGCGCAGTTTACTGATCAGATCCTCCCAGACATGGCTCAGGGCATCCCGAAATCCGTGATGGATCTCCCCGCGCGGCCCAGGAACCAAGTTAATCCTTTTCTTTGTTTTGAGGTCTCGCAGCTCAAGGATTCGAGTGCCGGCAAACGCTATTAAAACCAGCTCTTCGTCGCCGGCGATGTAGCACTGAGTGCCCTTGCGATCCAAAAAAAGCGCGCGGCTTCCAGAAAATCCCCACTCGGAAAGGCTCGATAACACCGTGGGGGAGTAAGCAAGCCTTGCCGCTCGTGCTAGCGCTACCGCATTGAGGGCATCGTAATCGCTTGCTGCCGGATGAAATTCAAAGCTACCCATCACCTCCCCTCCAATCTGCCGGAAGATACGGCGCCCGTTCGAGTTGCAACCCGCTGCGGCCTCGCAGCTCAGAGGTCAAACAAACCCTTTACGCAATAACATCATGATGCCGGCAACGAACACAGCCACCTGAATCAGCGGATTCATTCCGTACAATAGCGATCCGGCCAGAAGCGTGATGATCAAGCCGAGCTCCATCGTGGCCTCAAGCGAACGGTTTTGGCCGCTTCGATACAGATAAAAGATAAAAATCGCTAGGCCGATCGCCAGGACCAGAGCGTTTGAAATGGCAAGTTGCATGGCCAGACTCCCGCTTAAAGTAAAGGCAAACAAGAATTCGCGACGGGGATCACAAGCAAGATCAAGATCACCGCGCCCACCCACGGAATCAGCCGCTTACCGAGCACCACAGCGGCTGAACGCAGTTGCGGCAAACGCCCGCCGAACAGGAAATCCGCGATCCAATGCTCCAATACTAAGCTGATAACCGTTATCATTGCCAGCAATCGGAGGAATCCTTGCATCGGATCGTCGATGCACTGCCCGAACGCCGCCCCATCGGCGGCGACGTTAGCGGCAAATAACATCAAGCCGAGCACTAGAAAAGCCGAACGAAAGCGCTTGGGAGTCATATCGGTGAGTTCTCTTCGCATGGCATTCTCCTTTATCAGTTATGGTTGCCGAGAACACAGAACAACCGCAACTTCTTTATGCGGTCAAGTTAATGGTACCCTATTCCGGTTCGGGATTTAAACTGTAGGCCGATATTTGACAACAAGCACAATCACACTTAATAACCACAACGAAAGAACTCGAGGTACTAAGGCCATGCCGTACGACAGCGAATTCCGCTCGGTCAAAAGCCGTTTGAATCGTCTCGAAATCCTATTGGTGGTCAGCATCGTGCTTAGTGCAGGGATTTTGCTCAAGGTTTTGGGTCTTTTACCTTAACCGTGCTCCGGCGTAGGGAGCCACCAGACTGAGTAAACCCACGAAGGCCGCCGAGGATGGTAGCCTCCAGAGAGGCATCTGACGGCGGGGATCGCGCAACCGGTGAACGAAGCAAGGAGTGTTTGCCCGTGCGCCGCGCAAGGCGCCGAGCCACTCCATTACGCTACCATATCACCACGCTCCCGATCTAGGCCGATTCCTCCATGAACCGAAAGTTAGTCTTTTGGATTTGTCTTATCGTCCTGGCGGTCTTTTTTTTCTATGCGGTAAGGGACATCCTGCTCCCCTTCGTCATCGGAATACTGTTCGCCTATTTGCTGGACCCGATCGCGGATAAGTTCCAATCCTGGGGCCTCTCCAGGGCTACGGCAACCTCCCTCTTTCGTTTTACAGTTTAGCGGCGCTGCTAACCGTGCTTGTCGCACCGGTTTTGTTTGAGCAGCTCTATGGGTTTTTTAAGCAGGTGCCCACGTACATTTCCCGCTTTAATCTCGAGATCCTGCCTCATGTGAAACAGCAAATGGGACGAATCGATCCCAAGATCGCTCAAACCATTTCCATAGAAGCCGGGGTGTTCCTAAGCCAGCTGGGCACGAGCGTGGGCGCCGCCTTGGAGAAGGTGCTGAAATTGTGGCTGCTTAATCTCGTATCGCTTGTGCTGGTCACACCAGTGGTCACGTTTTATTTACTCAGAGACTGGGATGGCTTCGTAGAAAAAATGGAACAACTGCTGCCGCGCGAGCACGCCCCGGCGATAAAAAAACAGTGGCACGCGATCGATCTCACGATCGCCGCGTTCATCCGCGGTCAGCTCAACGTGTGTCTGCTGCTGGGGCTATTCTACGGCGTTGCTCTAGCCGCGCTTGGGCTTAATTTTGGATCTATCATCGGGCTGCTCACGGGTTTGCTTTCCTTTATCCCCTATGTAGGCCTTCTTCTCGGCGCCGGCACCGGCATGGTGGTGGCTTTTTTCCAATACGGGGGCGATCCCTACCATTTGGGCTTGGTGGCAGGCGTGTTTGCGCTCGGCCAAGTGCTTGAGGGCAGTTTCATCACCCCCAAGCTGGTCGGCGACAAGATCCGCTTGCACCCCGCCTGGCTGATCTTTGGCATGCTGGCGGGCGCGTCTCTCTTTGGTTTCGTAGGGGTCTTTATCGCCGTTCCGCTGACGGCTGTGATCGGCGTGTTGGTGCGTTTCGCCATCGACCGCTACGTCGGCAGCGAATACTACCGCGAGCATCGCGACAGTGCTCCTCCGGGGTAAGGGGTTCCGGGTTGGTTGATGGAGGGCCGGACCAAGTAACGCGAGATACTCGAGAAAGGGCATGACCCGTCCTCGCCTGCTGCTCAAGAACTCCCCGGATTTCGAGGGAAAACAGGAGGCGCAAGGCGCACAGCGGCAGCCCACTCGGGTCGCTGGTCAAATGCGCCGCCTGACCCATCGCCGAGGCGGAGACCGTAATGGCATCTTACGCGATTGGGCTACCCCCTGCCCACTCTGGCTGGGGCCAGCGGGGCAACATCAGTCGAATCGGCCCCGGAAGCCCTGAAGTCGGCCAGCCGGCCCTTGGGGATACCGCCTTGGCGGTGCCGCGGCGCCGCAAGACCTTAACGCGCCCGAGAATACGTCACCAGGTAACAAGAGACTAGCCCAAAGTCCAGGTTCTCCACGGTGTCGCTCGGCTTCCCGATCGGATATATTTGGAGCATCTCCCGTAGGCCTTTAAGCACAACAACCGCTGGAGCCCAAGACTAACGTTAAGCTCAGTCGCACTGGGGTCAAGATATGGAAACCAAGCCGGGGCCCGCATCCGATTTCGCCTACGATGTCTTCATCAGACACAAGAGCGAGCACAAACCCTGGGTGGAGTGGCTGGCCAGGGCGCTCCAAACCTGCGGACGAAAAGTCTTTCTCGACAAATGGAACCTGGTCCCGGGAGCCAATTGGGTGGAAGGGCTGCACCGTGGCGTAGACTCCTCGCGGGCCGCGGTCCTGGTCGCCACACCCGAAGTGGTCAATTCGGGCTGGGTGCGGCAAGAATATGCCTCCCTTCTGCGCAGACGGCAAGCGAATCCGGAGTTTCGGCTGATTCCGATCGCTTCGGCGAGCTTCCGAACCTGCCCTTTCTCGCCGACATTCAAGCGGTTGATTTCCGCGATCCGTCGCGCTATCGAGAATGCCTGCACCGGCTCGTCTGCGGGTTGGATGCGCGCGAGCCGGGCCCGGACGGCGATCTCCTTTACGATATTCCACCACCGCCCCCTTTGAGGCCCTTATCGAGCATGGTGCCTGGGGAACGCCGGTTCCTGCAAAGCGTCGAGCAGCGTTTGAGTCGCGCGGCCACTCCACCCCTTATGATCCTATCGCGCGGACAGCGCTACCAAGGCCCGGTCATCCAGGCCCTGTTGGACAGTATTCGCAGAGCACACGGAACCGATGATCTTTTCCACATGACTCCACCCTACTCCCAGCAAATTAGCCACGAGGCATACTTCCGAGAGTTGGGCCGCCAGTGCGGTTTTGCCGCCGAGACCGGCGACTCCACCGCCTTCGCCGCGGCCTTTGACCAGGCATTCAAACGCAAGCACCGGCTGTTCCTCCTCATCAGCGGTTTTGAGAACGCCAACGACGCCTGCCGCCGCGAGCTGGCCGGCACCTTGCGCTCACTCACTGAGCAGCGCCCTGCGGAGCTGCGCGTGGTGCTCTTCGGAGGGCAGAAGCTGCTCGAACAAAAATATGGGGCCGGAACGATGTCGTTCTTGAGCCACGCCACGGTTGAGGAGTGGCCGGACCCCGACGTCGCGGACGCGCTCGCGTGGCAGCGAGAGGAATTTCCCGACGCGGCGCTCGATGAAACGTCGGTGCAGACGCTGCTCGAAGCCGCGGGCCAACATCCCGGCCTCGTGCGCTATGGCTTGGAGCGTGCCGGGACGAGCGGAATTCCGACAGAGCTGCAGGAATGGTTTTATTCCTGTCCCGAGCTTTGGGACACGTGGTACGGCCTCGCGCGACACGAACCCGAGCGATTGCATGAGGCTCTGTCCCGCGACACTTTAGGCCGGGTGCTCACTTGGCCGCCGGATACGACCGCCCGCAAGCTCTATTGGGCCGATTGTCTGGTGGGCCGTGCCGGCCGCCTCGCCTGGCGCGCAGAGGTTGTGCGGCAGGTGGGCCGCGAGGTCCTCGGGGCGTGAACCTGGCCCTGCCGCTACTGTTCGCGTTTTTTGCCGACCAAATCGCCTTGTCGTCCGATGTATTGGTACCGGAGGGGGAACCGTTTGAGCGGATCTACCCACTTCTTGAGAAGCTGAACCGCATGTCACCGGTTCAATCCGTCGCCTTCAGTCCCGACGGCAAGACCCTCGCGAGCGGCTCAGTGGACAACACCGTGCGCCTCTGGAACCTCGCCACCGGCCGCGAGCAGGCCCGCCTCGAAGGACATACGAGTTGGGTTTTCTCCGTCGCCTTCAGTCCCGACGGCAAGACCCTCGCGAGCGCCTCGCGGGACCGAACCGTGCGCCTCTGGAACATCGCCACCGGCCGCGAGCAGGCCCGTCTCGAAGGACATACGAATCCGGTTTCGTCCGCCGCCTTCAGTCCCGACGGCAAGACCCTCGCGAGCGCCTCGCGGGACCGAACCGTGCGCCTCTGGAAC
>JBOIEE010000215.1:0-9577 GCA_050740975.1 Gammaproteobacteria bacterium
TGAGCGAGACCTTGGCCTCTTGTTCGATTTTCTTGGCCGCCCCGACCTTGACCCTAAGATCAGCAAACTGGGCCTGGGAGATAAGCCCGTTGGCCAGAAGCACGTCGAGTAGATCCTGATCCTGAGCCGGAAGCGGGCGATCGATTGCCGCCTTTTCTTTCTCTGCCCGCCCCTTACGGAGCGCTTGGTATTGGTCGTCTGTGATTAGCTTGTTGTGGCGCAAGATCTCAAGCAGCGCGTCATCCGCCCGCGCGGCCACAGAGCCAGCGAGCAACACGAGCACAGCGACCAACAGCTTTTTTTGGAATTGAACGAATGCAGTCCCCATCGCGTACCCCCCTTTATGATTCTTGATGCATATATAGACATTTGCGAACCCCATGCTTAATAATACATTGGTTTTGATATAGCAAAATTATGTTATTCTATGCATATATGAAATCCTCATGCCCGAGATCGCCCAGGCTTTCAGCACAGCGCTAACGCTTATCCTCGGCGGGGACCCGAACCTGGCGGAGGTGGTGTTGCTGTCATTGCGGGTCAGCCTGAGTGCCGTCTTTATCGCCACGCTCATCGGCTTCCCCTTAGGAGCGGTGCTTGCTGTGAGCCGCTTTCCCGGCCGCAAGCTCCTAGTCGTGCTTCTCAACGCCCTGATGGGACTGCCGCCGGTGGTGGTCGGGCTGGTGGTCTATCTGTTCTTGTCTCGTTCTGGCCCCCTGGGTTCCTGGGGGCTGCTGTTTACACCCACAGCGATGATCATCGCCCAAACGGTCTTAGTCACACCGATCGTCGGTGCCCTGACGAGACAGACGGTTCAAGATCTCTGGTCGGAGTACGAAGAGCAGTTGCGCTCCCTGGGCGCCAGCACCACCACGGCGCTTCTTACCTTGCTTTGGGAAGGCCGCGTGAGCTTACTCACGGCGGTGTTAGCCGGGTTTGGGCGCGCTGTCGCCGAGGTGGGTGCGGTGCTCATCGTTGGTGGCAATCTCGCCCACGCAACCCGGGTGATGACCACTTCGATCGCCTTAGAAACCGCTAAGGGGAACCTAGAGCTGGCGCTCGCGCTCGGAATCGTGCTGATTGCACTTGCGGTGCTCATCAATGCGACAGTCTATTTCACGCGTCAAATCAGCTAGCGGTTTGCAGCCTCTGGCTTTGGAGCAGGCGGCTTATGTCCAAGGGACGATTAGCCCTACCATCCTTCCGCTGCGCTTGGTGGACGTGTGCTACGAAACAGGTGGGCAAAGCCTGCTGCATGATCTCTCCTTTAGCCTCCAGGGTGGGGACGTCAGCGTGATCCTCGGGCCTAACGGCGCGGGCAAGAGTCTGCTGCTTAAGCTTTGTCATGGTGTAATCGAGCCCACGCGCGGACAACGGCTGTGGGAGGGACCCGATGCCGCGCGCGCTTCCCAGCGCCAAGCGATGATGTTTCAGCGCCCCGTAGTGCTGCGGCGCTCTGTCTCCGCCAACATCGCTTATGCGCTGCGTCTGCGCAAAATGCCGGGGAGCGAACGCACCGCGCGCCTCAAACAGGTACTTGAGTTAACCGGTCTCGCCCCTCTCGCGCACCGCCACGCACGGGTGCTTTCGGGCGGGGAGCAGCAGCGGCTCGCCCTGGCCCGGGCTTGGGCAACACAACCCGAAGTGCTGTTTCTCGATGAGCCGACCGCAAATCTTGATCCGGCTGCAACTCGCGCTGTTGAAGAACTCATCACTACCATTCGCTCTTCTGGGGTCAAAATAGTCATGACCACCCATGATCTCGGTCAGGCACGGCGGCTGGCGGATGAAGTGCTGTTCCTACACCATGGACGGCTTACCGAGCGGGGCGACGCAGAGCCCTTTTTTCACCAGCCGGCGACCCTCGAGGCTCACGCCTTTATCAGAGGCGAGTTGCTCTGGTAAGCGAACGGGCGATCTTTAACCGTAATACACAATTAACGGAGGAAACCCATGCGACAATTGCGGCGTAGCGCTTGTTCTCTGATTTTCGCGGCGGCACTGATTCTCGTCCTGCCAGTCGCCCCCGCGGAGTCGATCATCCTTGCTTCCACTACCTCAACTCAAGCCTCGGGTTTTTTCGATTACTTCCTTCCAATTTTCAAACAGAAGACCGGGACTGAGGTGCAGGTCGTTGCCGTCGGTACCGGACAAGCGCTGAAGCTGGCTGAAAAGGGCGACGCGGATGTGCTCCTGGTACACGACAAGGCGGGTGAGCTCAAATTCGTCAAACAAGGTTACGGGATCGACCGCCGCGAGGTGATGTATAACGATTTCGTGCTCGTTGGTCCAAAGACGGATCCCGCCGGTGTGCGGGGCCTCAAGGACGCCGTTCGGAGCCTTAAGAAGATCGCCGACGCTAAAGCCCTGTTCCTCTCCCGCGGCGATGATAGCGGTACCCACCGGATGGAGTTGCGTCTATGGGACCAGGTGCGCGTTGACGTCAAGAGCGCTTCCGGGACATGGTACAAAGATCTCGGGGCCGGGATGGGCGCCACCCTCAACACCGCCGCGGGCCTAAACGGTTATACTTTATCGGATCGCGCGACTTGGCTCACTTTTAAAAACCGCGCCGATCTCGATCTGTTGGTCCAGGGCGACCCCCAACTGTTTAACCAGTACAGTGTCATTCTGGTCAACCCCGAGCGGCACAAGCACGTAAAAAAACAAGCCGGACGTGCCTTCATGGATTTTATGACCTCTCCGGAAGGACAACGAGCGATAGCAGCGTACACCGTGGATGGCCAAACGCTATTTAATCCCAATGCAAGCGATCACCGATGAGCAATTGACGGACACTTCCTTCACTTTTATAGCAGGGTGCTGCGGATCTGGCGTGCCAATGGCCTCAAGCCCCATTTGGTCGAGACCTTCAAGGTCTCGCGTGACCCGCAATGTGTCGAGAAGCTCGAAGACATTGTCGGACTGTATTTGTCGCCCCCTGAGCATGCGCTGGTGCTGTGTTGCGATGAGAAGAGTCGGGTTCAAGCGCTGGAGCGAACCCAGCCTGGGTTGCCCTTGAGAGGGGCCGTGCGGCGACGCTGACCCAGGACCACAAACGTCATGGCACAACGACCCTGTTCGCCGCCCTGAACACGTTCGACGGCTCGGTCATTGCCCGCTGTGATAGTCGTCACCGTCACCACGAATGGCTTACCTTCTTGTATCAGATTGACCGGGAAACCCCCAAGGACAAAGCACTGCATCTGATTTTCGACAACTACGCCATTGCCGCTCTGCAATATGTACCCTGTAACGGGCTGTAACGGGTTATCGCTAACATTTTCATTGCGACATTGTGTTACCATGATTAGCTGAGGGCTGTTCGGTATTTCGCATTTGTGGATCCCCACTTTGATACCAGCCAAGTAAGCTGACTATCACCATGGAGCTGATCCCCGCTATCGATCTCAAGGGTGGCAAATGCGTTCGCCTGCGCCAGGGACGAATGCATGAGCATACGGTATATTCCGGAGACCCGGTGGCCATGGCACAGCACTGGCTAGATGTCGGCGCAAAGCGCCTTCATCTGATCGATTTGGATGGGGCCGTGCGTGGCAAGCCAATGAACATGAAGGTGATCCGGGACATCGTCCAGCGGTCGCCCGGGATCCTCGTGCAAGTGGGGGGCGGCATTCGCGACGAAGATACGATACAAACCTATCTGGACGCTGGCGTGACCTATGTGATCATCGGCACCAAAGCGGTCACCTCTCCGCATTTCGTAGCGGACGCTTGTCTGGAATTTCCAAACCACATCATCGTTGGCTTGGACACGCGAGACGGTAAGGTCGCCATAGAGGGTTGGTCAAAGTTATCGCACCACGACCCGCTGTACCTTGCGCAACAATTCGAACAAGATGGTGTGGCTGCTATCGTATACACCGACATCAGCCGCGATGGAATGCTGGATGGAGTAAACATCGAGGCAACGCTGGCTTTGGCCAGACCACTCACGATCCCCGTCATTGCTTCAGGGGGGATCCGCGATCTCGATGACATACGTGCCTTGTGCGCGGTTGAGCACGAGGGTATCAACGCGGCGATCGCCGGGCGTGCCCTGTATGAGGGGACATTGGACTTTGCACAGGCTCAGAAGCTCGCTCAATCAACGGTGGGAGACGGTGGGGCTAGCTAAACGGGTGATCCCATGCCTGGACGTCGACGCCGGCCGGGTGGTAAAGGGGGTCAAGTTTGTCGATATGCGCGATGCCGGGGATCCGGTGGAGATCGCGCGGCGTTACGATGAGCAAGGAGCCGATGAGCTGGCTTTTCTTGACATAACAGCCAGCAGCGATGAACGGGATACACTGCTTCACGTTGTGGAAGCAGTCGGTGAGCAGGTGTTTATTCCCCTGACCGTGGGTGGTGGGATCCGCACCGTAGGCGATATCCGGCGTATGCTAAATGCTGGCGCGGACAAAGTAGGCATCAATACCGCGGCCGTGCGCAATCCCGAGTTCGTTGCCGAGGCGGCCAGCCGATTCGGATCGCAATGCATCGTGGTGGCGGTAGATGGCAGGCGGGTTAACGATGAGCCTCTGCGCTGGGAGATCTTTACCCATGGGGGGCGTCAGCCTACGGGAATCGAGGCGGTGGAATGGTGCGTGCGCATGGCCAAGCATGGCGCGGGGGAATTATTGCTTACCAGTATGGACCGGGACGGGACCCGAGATGGATTTGATTTGCAGCTCACCCGATCCGTTAGCGAGGCGGTAGCTATTCCCGTGATCGCCTCGGGCGGCGTAGGGAGGTTACAAGATCTGGTGGACGGCATTACCATCGGCAGGGCGGACGCGGTGTTGGCGGCCAGCATTTTCCATTTCGCCGAGCATACGGTGCAAGAAGCGAAGGCCTATATGGCGGCCGCGGGTATAGAGGTTCGGTGAAGATGCCGCATAGCGTTTGGTTAGACCAACTGCGCTGGAACGATGAGGGGCTGATACCGGCTGTAGCCCAAGAATACGTGAGCGGCAAGGTCCTTATGCTGGCATGGATGAATCGGGAAGCGCTGCGCCGTACCGTGGAAGAAGGCTACGCTGTCTACTGGTCACGTTCGCGAGACCGATTGTGGAAAAAAGGGGAAGAGTCCGGTCATGTGCAGCGGGTGCGAGAGCTCAGGCTGGATTGCGATAACGACGCGGTGCTGTTGCTGGTCGAGCAACAGGGCGGGGTTGCGTGTCACACTGGTCGCGAAAGTTGCTTTTTTCAGTATCTAGAAGATGGCTTATGGAAAGTCACTGACCCGGTCGTCAAACAACCCCGTCAGATGTACCATTCTCACGAATGAAATGGAAGAAATCCTGTCACGCTTGTCTAAGCTGATCGAAGAGCGATCGCACGCCGATCCGGGAAGCTCTTACGTGGCTAGCTTGGCGCACAAAGGCCTGGACGCCGTTTTGCAAAAAGTCGGTGAAGAAGCCACCGAGACGATACTCGCCGCGAAAGGAGGAGATCGCAAACAAATCGTGCACGAAACCGCGGATCTGTGGTTCCACACCTTGGTGATGCTGCAGCAACTCGGCCTGAGCTCGGAAGCCGTTCTGGCGGAACTGGCCACGAGGTTCAGGCGCTCGGGCTTGGAAGAAAAGGCGACGCGTGCTCGCGATGGTTGATTGAGCTGAGGTGAAAAAAGGTTTGCTCTCGCGTACTTCGTGCAAAGCGTTTCGCGTTGTGACAGACGGGCAGCTGGAATTCTTTTCGGCGCCCTGATTTTTAACAGCGGGGTTCGGAATTATGGGCTTTAGCGTAACGGAATTGTTAATCATATTGTTTATCGTGGTCTTATTGTTCGGGACCAAGAAGCTTAAAAACATCGGTGGTGACCTCGGCGGCGCGATCAAGAGTTTTCGTGGTGCCATGCGTGATGCCGATGAGAACGATACTCCGCCTGCTCCACCAAGGGTAAGCTACGACCTACCGAGCGATCCGGTGGATCAGGAATCGAATTCGAAGTCGGAAAAAGACCGCGTTTAAAAGTCGTCCAATGTTCGATATCGGCTTTTGGGAGCTGGTGCTGGTTGGCGTTGTCGCGCTCTTAGTCCTTGGTCCAGACCGCCTGCCTGAAGCGGCCCGCACCGCCGGATTGTGGGTCAGCCGAGCGCGTCGCGCTGTGGGGGCCTTGCGGGCGGAAATCGAACGTGAAGTGGAGCTGGGCGAACTGAAGCGCTTGGAGCGGGAAGCCAACGCCGGGCTGCGCGATCTGGTCGACGAAACGCGGGCCAGCGTACAGACCAAGGCTCCTTCCCTTCAAGCAGCACCGGAACTGACGAAAAAAGAACCGGGTGTAACTTCCGAGGACGAGCTTCGCATCGATGGTGAATCAAAGCCCTCCGCCCAATAACGAGGAAGACCAGGAACAGTCGTTTATCTCTCATTTGGTCGAGCTACGCTCCCGGCTGCTGGCCTGTGTGCTGTGCGTGTTTCTGGTGTTTCTCGTCCTATCCTTTTTCGCGAAAAATATCTATGAAATTTTAGCCCAGCCGTTGCTGGGCCATCTCAGCGATGGCGCTACCATGATCGCCACAGAGGTGGCGGCTCCGTTTTTGACGCCTTTCAAGCTCACCTTGGTCGTATCGGCGTTTATCAGCATGCCGTATCTGCTCTATCAAACCTGGGCGTTTGTCGCGCCGGGACTTTATCGCCACGAACGCCGCTTGGTCGTCCCCTTGTTGGTGTCGAGCAGCTTCTTGTTTTACGCGGGTATTGCGTTTGCGTATTTTGTCGTCTTTCCCTTGATGTTTGCCTTCTTCATCGCCATCGCCCCGGAGGGCGTTACCGTGATGACGGATATCAGCAAATATCTGGATTTCGTTCTCACCTTGTTTTTGGCGTTCGGCTTGGCATTCGAAGTGCCGATCGCAACTATCCTGCTGGTGAAAACCGGTATTACGACCAGCGAAGCCCTGGCTTCAAAACGCCCTTATGTGATTGTTGCTGCGTTTGTCATCGGTATGATTCTGACCCCGCCCGACGTTGTCTCCCAAACATTGTTGGCGGTACCCGTCTGGCTCTTATACGAACTCGGCGTGATTTTGTCGAGGTTCGTGGTTCCTGCCGCCGACGCTCAAACCACCCAAGCTCAATGATCAAGCATTTCGATGCATTCCATCCGTGCCTCCGCGGAATTTTTCATATCGCAACAGGCAAATGCGATTTTTGCTTTGCGCCATTTTTCAACCCGTTGCCCGTTTGGAACAGGTGCCTACCCCTAACAATCGAAGCCCGTATGGCTATTCGGCACCCAATCTTTCTTTCTCGATCAGCTTGTCGACCACCTGAAGCAAGGCGGGGTAGCTGCCAGTCAGGCTCGCGGCCGTACGGTACTTGCCGTTTACGATCATGGCTGGGACGCCGGTAACCCCGTAGTTGCGTACCATCTGCAAGGATTGTTTAAGTTTCGCATCGACGGCGAAGGAATTCAACGTTTGACGAAACTTCGCCTCATCCACCCCATGTTGGACGAAAAATGGCGCCAAATCATCCTCCGTGTCGAAACGCTTTTGATCTTTTATCAACGCTTCGAAAAGAGGCTTGTGCACCCTCTCTAACGCGTGCAGAGCCTCTGCGGTGTAATAAGCCCGGGCATGAACCAACCAGCGCGCATTGAAAGAGGCGGGCAGGCGCCGGAACGCAGCATGAGGCGGCCGCTCCGACAACCACTTTTCAAGATACGGTTCAAAGTCGTAGCAATGGGGACAACCGTACCAGAAGATCTCTACCACCTCGACTTTGCCGCTTTCAACTTGGGTTGGCTGTTCTGGGATCACAAGCTCGTACTCCTTCCCTTCCAGCGGTTTCTTTCCCGAACCCGCCAACAGTAGCGATGAAAGACCCACCCCAAGGAAAAGCAAAACCAATCGAATGCTCTTTTTCATTTCTACCCCTTAAAAGGTTATGGAAACTCTGAAAAACCCGTCCTTGAGATTTTTTAGAGTCGAAAAGCAAAAAGCGTGGCTTTTACTTTTCTCCATTTCCCAAACACATACGTGTTCGAGAAATGCGCGGCAGTCCATATACCGCCGGAAGCCTTGAATAATCACAGCTTGCCTAATTTTTGCCCGCTATGGCCTGGTGCAGACCTTGGATGTATGAAGCTACCGCTTGCATCTCTTTACTGCTTAGCCGCGCTGCGATATCGCGCATGACTGCGCTTTCCCCATCGTTGGAACGTTGGCCGGAGGCATAAGCCCGCAACTGTTTCTCGGTGTATTCCGGGTGCTGCCCTCGAAGGGCCGGGAAGCCCGCCGCGGGGTTTCCCTTCCCGCTAGGACCATGGCATGCCATACATGCCGGTACGCCGGAGCTATGAACGCCTCCGTGGTAGACCACGCGACCCAGGGTTATATGCGCTTTGGCGGCTTTCCCAATGGCGATCTCCTGCTGCGCATAGTAGGCGGCCAGATCGGAAATCTCGTCCTCGCTTAAGGATGCAGCCACCGGTCCCATGGCGGGGTCTACGCGCTTGCCCGCTTTGAAATCAGCCAGCTGTTTTTCCAGATAAGCGGCATGCTGCCCAGCCAGCTTGGGCCATTGTGGCGCCAGGCTGTTCCCATCGTGGCCATGGCAAGCCGCACATACCGCTGACTTCGCCCTACCGGCTTCGATATCGCCTTGCGCTTGCACGCTCTCGGCTTTGGTCACCGCGATCCATCCAAAGCTCCAAGCGCCGGCAAAAAACAACACCCACTTCTTTAGCACGGCGGCTACTCTCCCCCAACAGAATGCACCTTTCAGAATACAATAAATAACATGCCCCCGCCTATCCTCTGTCCACGTGTCCTGGATCAAATAAGGCTCCGCATCAATGAATGAACCGGGCCGGCCGGCGGGCCTGTCGTACCACGGGGCATGCTTCCAACAAAGCGCCCACTCCTTGGCCCAACTGCCTTCGGATTCGGGGGCAGAGGTGGCCTTTGCCGGACGCTCGAATAGCGGTAAATCAAGCGCCATCAATGCGCTGACAGGCGCGCGCCAGCTTGCCCGCACCAGCAAGGCACCGGGACGCACTCAACAGATCGTTTTGTTTCAACTCGACGAAAACCGCCGCTTGGTAGATCTACCCGGTTACGGCTACGCGAAGGTGCCGGCTGCTTTAAAGAAGCATTGGGGCAATTTGATTCCGGCTTACTTACACTCACGCCGATCGCTGGTTGGTGTGGTGCTGACGATCGATATCAGGCACCTGCTGAAACCTATGGACGAACAGATGCTTGCGCTTTGTCAGCAGGCTTCGCTGCCAGTGCATGTCCTTTTGACCAAGGCCGACAAACTGAGCAAAGGCGCCTGCGCAGCCACCGAGCAAAACATGCGCAGGATTTGCGAGAATCTGGTGTCGACGCTTGGCGTGCAACTATTCTCCGTTCCCAAGCGCTTGGGGGTCGAGCAATTGACCGCTGTTTTAGATGGCTGGTTTGCCACACACCCTGCTTAGGGTTCCCTCGCGAAACAAAAAAGAAAAGGCCCCGGCAAAGTACAGGGGAGAGAATTTCGTGCCGGGGCCAACTATGCCCGGCTGGGGAAACCGGGCCAGTCCCGCTCAGGGAGGTAGAGCGGGTACGTTCGCCAGGAACGTATT
>JBOIEE010000216.1:0-8374 GCA_050740975.1 Gammaproteobacteria bacterium
CCGTTTGAACTGACGTGCCACTGTGCTAAGGTGCTTGCGCTCCATCCGAAACCTCCTGATCGCTTGGTTTTAATACTCGTTAAACGATCAGATCGGGTGGAGCACTACAAGTTCCTCTTATTTTTCAGTAAGTTTAAAGATCTTACGTATGAAGGATAGTTAGAAGAGGGCCGGGCGGACTGCTTGTTCGGCCCAAAGAAGAATTAGCCGTATCAGAACTGTTGAGGTAAAAGCGATGACAAGTCCAATAAGAATCGCGATCGCCGGTGTGGGCAATTGTGCCAGCTCTCTGGTCCAGGGAATAGCATACTACAAAGGTCGTGACTCGGTTGATGTCGCCGGACTGATGCACCCTCAGATTGGGCGGTGGCGCTGTAGCGATATCGAGGTGGTCGCCGCTTTCGACATCGACCGTCGCAAGGTGGGAAAACCACTGTCAGAAGCCGTTTTCGCGAAGCCGAATTGCGCCCTGAGCTTTCAACAAGCGCTGCCGGTTTCCGAGGTGGTCGTGCAAATGGGGCCAGTTCTCGATGGCGTGGCGCCACACATGGCGAGCTACGCCGAGGATGAGGCGTTCCGTGTCGCCGACCGGGAAGCAGTCGATGTGGCCCGGTTGCTGAAGGAAGCCCGGGCCGAGATCATGGTGTGTTATCTCCCCGTGGGTTCCGAGCAAGCGGTGCGCCACTACGCGCAAGCTTGCCTGGAAGCGCGAGTGGCCATGGTCAACTGCATGCCGGTGTTCATCGCATCGGATCCCGGATGGGGCCAGCGGTTTCAGCGCGCCGGGGTTCCGATCGTGGGCGACGATATCAAGAGCCAGGTAGGGGCGACGATCGTTCATCGCACGCTCTCGCGCTTGTTCGCGGACAGGGGCGTGCGGCTTGATCGCACCTATCAGCTGAACACCGGGGGGAATACCGATTTCCTCAATATGCTGGCCATGGAACGGCTGAGATCAAAAAAGCATTCCAAGACCGAATCGGTGCAATCGCAGCTCGACCAGCGGCTGGATCCCCGCAACATCCATATCGGGCCCTCCGACTATGTACCGTGGCAAGGTGACAATAAGGTCTGTTTTATCCGCATGGAAGGACACGGCTTCGGGGATGCTCCGATCGAGCTCGAGTTACGACTCTCGGTGCAGGATTCGCCGAACAGCGCGGGCGTGGTGATCGACGCCGTACGCTGCACTAAGATTGCGCTGCAAAGAGGGATTTCGGGACCGCTAGAGGCGGTGTGTGCGTACTATATGAAAAGCCCCCCACGGCAAATGCGGGATTCGGAGGCGAGGCAAGCCTGTGAACAGTTCATACAGAAGGCGGGAGGAGATCCCCTCGGAGCGGCCGCTGCGGGGGCGTAACTAAGGTGCGAGATATCGCGGGCTGAGAGCTTGTGAAAAAATCGTCGCGAGCGAAGGGAGGTCGTGTTCCGCCGGAGCGGAGGAGCGTTTCGCCGGGAGCGAAACGGCGCGCAAGCCCCGCAGGGGCGAGCCCCAAGGATGAGACGAGCAACCGGAATGTATATTGAAATACATGAGGATTCCGAGCACCGCCGGAAAGCCAGGGCCAGGGAATGGCCCTCCTTTGGCGCGCCGAGGATGCAACGCGAGATCCCGAGCGTAGCAGATTTTTTCACAAGCTCTGAGCGCTCGTCTGTCATAACGCAGGGGCTCTAGCGCTCCCGCAAAACCGATAAACATCGCCCCCGGCCTGTTTGGCACGATACATAGCCGCATCGGCCAGCTTGATGAGCGAGCCGATGTCGTTCGCGTCGTGGGGGGAAAGCGCGATCCCGACACTGGCCGTTACTGTGCGTTTGGTGAAAGCGACATCGGAAATGCGGCGAATATGAATTAAGATTTTTTCGGCGATGCGGCGTATATCTTGCGGCGAGCCGAGATCTTCAAGCAAAACGAGAAACTCATCACCTCCCACGCGGGATACCGTATCATTCTTTCGGATCGAGCCGGAGATGCAGTCCGCAAGCGTACACAGCAAGCTATCGCCCGCTTCGTGCCCAAAGTTATCGTTGATGGTTTTGAAGCCGTCTACGTCCACGAACATCACGGCAAGCAAGCGGCCCGTCCGATCTGAGCGGCTAATCGCGATCCCCGCCCTATCCAGCAACAACAGACGATTTGGTAAGCCGGTCAGCGGATCGTGATAAGCGAGGCGGCGCAGTTCCTTATCGGTACGGGCCGCGGCTAGGATACGACGCACGCGATGGCGGGTCACCGCCCAGTGCAGCGGTTTGGTTAAGAAGTCAACGGCCCCTGCGGCAAAAGCTTTTTCCACGGACGGGTCGTCGTTTAAGGATGTAACCATAATGACTGGGGTGTCTGTCCCACCGGGCAGCTGATTGATCTTCGCGCAGGCCTCAAACCCATCCATCATGGGCAGCGCGGCATCCATCAACACCAGATCCGGTGTGTGACGCTTAAAGAGCTGTAGCGCCTCGCGCCCGTTCTTAGCTTCCAGGAAGGCGTAACCGTCGCTCTCCAGCGCCGTCCTGACCAACAAGCGCATCGCCTCGTCATCATCGACGACAAGAATTATGCTGTTGGTGTTGGGGCCCTTTACCGCGGATGGGGGCTGGGATATTCCGGGTCTATTAGTGGCGGTCATGACAGGCATTCCGCAGGAATTTGCGCCTTCGTGGTGCGCTAGCCTCGTTCCCCGCGCCGAAGGAAATCACCTGTTTCAGTGGACGGCACCACTGAACAAGTGCAGGCTGCATATATTTCTCGGCAGTCCCGATCAACCTCGTTCCCCTTCGGAGGGCTTCACCGCGGGCTGGAAAGCCCCTTGATCTGTTCCCCATGGCGGCTTGTGTTGTCCAGGATGGCATTATAAGTCAACAAACTCAAAAATTGATATTCTTCGTGCGCTTGATCTATGCCTTGCCAAGATGGGAACGCGGGTCTTATATCCCCCCAGCTAAGCATCGTCTCTCTATCCCACCGGACCAAACCGTTCACCGGTGAAACAAACCAACCCTAATCTGCCGGTGTTCAGTGATCTACTATGAGACGCAACATCGGGGGTGATCTCCTTACTGATAGCCCATCGCATCTAAGGTCACAATGCAGCCTTTGAGCTCCAGGATCTCCAGCAGCTTGGGAATGGCTGGATCACGATAACTATCTGTTGTAGATAGTATTGTAATGATCCGGCTCTGAGGATCATCGCCTTTCCTCCTTGCAGGAACGCTCTCCTGTGCTAAAAAACTAATTAGTCCACAGCTCATTTCCCGATAGCGATGATATGTACCGAGACAAAACTTCGCGGAACCTACCTCATAGATATCCACAAGCTGTCCGATGAACGGGGTTATTTTTCTCGTACTTGGTGCGATCGCCAGGCCCGGGCACATGGGCTCAGAGCCCCTATGGTCCAGTGCAGTATTTCGTTTAACCGTAAGAAAGGAACACTGCGCGGGATGCACTACCATGCGGCGCCGTTCAATCAATCACGGTTAGTCTCATGCTTGCGGGGATCGGTCCTCGCCGTAGCCGTCGACCTGCGCCCCCGTTCCCACACGTTTTTGCAGAACCTTTCTCTTGCTTTGGAAGCGGAGTCCCACCGGGCAATATACATACCCGCAGGCCTCGCGTTGGGATACCAGACCTTAGAACATAATACGGGGATTTATTATCGAATGACAGAATTTTATGACCCAGCCTACGAAAGGGGATTCCGATGGAACGATCCTGCGTTCGACATTCAATGGCCTGACGATGATCGAACCATAAAGGACCGCGACAACAACTACCCCGACTTTTGCCTCGAAACCGTTTCCGAATTTAGCGGATACTAATCTTCGGCTTTGAGTGACAAGTCAGCGCGAACAGATCGCATGAATCCGTCGGAATCGGCCCAAATAGGCCAAGATATCTACGCACTCATCGAAACCCTATACCCGATATGCCGAAGTATAACGGGAGACGGTGTACGGAATACCCTGTCGATCCTGCAACAGCAGTTTCCACTTAACATCCGTGAGGTCGCCAGTGGCACGCAGGTGTTCGACTGGGTCGTCCCCAAAGAATGGAACATTCGTGATGCTTATATAAAAAACAAACGCGGGGAGCGCGTGGTAGACTTTCAGCGGCATAATTTGCATGTCGTAAGCTACAGCCTTCCCGTACATGAGACGTTACTATTAGCGGAACTTAAACCACACATTTATTCGCTACCTCAGCAACCAGAGTGGATCCCATACAAGACCGCGTACTACAACGAGACGTGGGGTTTTTGCATGGCTCATAACGAGCTTGCCAAGCTGACCGATGACGAATACGAAGTATGCATCGATTCTACTCTGGCAGATGGTTCACTCACATATGGCGAATGGCTTATCCAAGGGGGCACCGATGAAGAGGTCTTGCTATTCTCCCACTTGTGCCATCCTTCTCTCTGTAACGACAATCTTTCCGGAATAGCCGTCGTAATATTTCTCGCGAAATACCTGCAGCGGCGAACGAATCGATATTCGTACAGGGTTATTTTCGCTCCGGGAACGATTGGCTCTATAACATGGCTAAGTGAGAATCGAAACCGCCTTGACAGAATCAAGCATGGACTGGTCATAGCATTAGTCGGCGACAACGGCGCTTTCACGTATAAGAAGAGCCGCCGTGGCGACACCGAAATCGATCGCGTTGTTAATCATGCATTACGAGCTCACAGTGTTTCCGCCAGCATCGTTGACTTCACGCCTTACGGTTATGACGAACGTCAGTTCTGTTCTCCGGGCATAAACCTGCCTATCGGACGCTTAACGCGGACCCCCAATGGATGCTATCCGGAATACCATACATCGGCCGACAATCTGGATTTCGTCACGCCCCAATCTCTGGCCGAATCGCTCGCGTTAGGCCTTCAGATAATCGACGTCCTGGAGCGGAATAGGCGTTTCCTTAACACGAACCCGATGTGCGAACCTCAACTTGGGAAACGCGGCTTATACCGTAATACGGGCGGGGCCGACATTGAACAGCTGGAGTTTGCTTTGCTATGGGCGTTAAATCTATCCGATGGTGAGAATAGCGTTTTGGACATCGCGGAGCGTTCCGGGATCGCCTTTGATGTGATTCATACGGCGGCACGCGATCTTGAGCGATGCGGCTTGTTAAAATTCTTACCTTGAGATCTCATTCCTAGGCAACGCATACGGGAAAAGGCATGTTCAGCCTCTCCTTCGGAGATAGCGAAGCAAAGATACGTGAGGTGCTGTGCCTCGGGGCACACGCCGATGATATCGAAATCGGCTGCGGAGGCACGATCTTGTACTTGGCCGAAAAATACCCAAGGACGAATGTGCGCTGGATCGTATTCAGCGCGACCAAGGATCGCCAAAAAGAAGCGCAACAGAGCGCGGCGAGGTTCCTGGAAAGCGTCCGGCTCAGGGACATCATCGTGCATGAATTCAAAGACGGCTTCTTTCCGTACACGGGGGACAAGATAAAGGAAGTGTTCGAGGAACTAAAAAACGGGCCATCCCCCGATGTGATTTTTACCCACACGTCGGGTGACCGCCATCAGGATCATCGGCTGGTTTCCGAGCTGACGTGGAATACCTTTCGCGACCACCTCATATTGGAATATGAGATCCCAAAATATGATGGTGACATCGGCAGCCCAAATGTATTTGTGCATTTGAGTAAGCGGCTTTGCACACTAAAAATCGACTGCCTTATGGCGTATTTCGCAACGCAGACCAATAAGCACTGGTTTACCAGAGAAACGTTTGAAGCCATCCTGCGCTTGCGTGGCATCGAGTCACGGGCACCTGAGAATTTCGCGGAAGCGTTTTATTGCCGCAAGCTTGTAGTGAGGTAAGCATCCGATTGTTAAAATGCATGTACATTGGTCGGTTGACCTTTTTCATGGTGAAAACGACTGACCCGGCGCCGGTAAATTGAGATCCGCGTCATCGATCACGAGCACCCAATCGCCTTCCGAGGGGGGAGTAAATTCGATCTCCCTCTTTTCGAATATGCCTATTTTTGAAGACCCACCGTTGAACGGGTTATACCACCAAGCGCGCACCGTATCTCCTTTTAGACGTAAAGTATTCACTCGAACCCTGCGCGAAGTAGGAAGATACGCGATGAATGTTGAATTATCCGAATTAGTGGCAGCCGCGGCATATTTCGCCGTACCTAGCGCTCCCCGTCCGTATGTCATGAACGATCTGGGCTCGTCCGGAACCAAGGGAGTCCAATTGCGGGAAAGAAAAAGGTTTTTCATATGAGTCATGCTCAAGGCACCCGTTGACCCAAGCGCACTCTCCCACCCGCTCCCAAACTTCCATATCGGATTGTTCCCAAAAAAGTGGCCCATGGAACCTGCGAGGACAGACCAATAAGCTTGGCTTCTCAGACACACATTGGTTGCCGACTCATTCTCGTAGCGGCCCTCAAAGAAGAAGAACGGCCTTCCGCGCCTAAAGTCCATGAGTGACTGGGGAGCCGTTTTGGTGCAGTCTGAGTACGTATTGTTAATGTCTAGCCAAGGACGGTGGTAGCAGTCCGCGGCGGATTTATTGCGATTACAGTGGGCGGTGAACAGATGGCCCGGCGCGCTCTGGCTAATCCCCTCGATCATCGCCTCCATCGCCTTGGTTACATCGGGATAGTCGCTCGCGTTCGTATCCCCTCCCGCGATCCAAATGATGTTCGGGAAATTTCGAAAACGCTGCCCAACGTAACGCCCGTACTGATACATCTTTTCGGCACCGTTACCGTGGACCTCGGTACACCATCCCTCATCTCCACATTCGTACCCGAGGTACGCGGCTGTCATGAACACGCCAAATCCTTTCTCAAACGCTTTGTTCAGGATCCATTCTGCATGGGTGAAGTAGGCATCGTTAGGTGTCGAGAAATCACCTAGAACGCGAAAAGGTACGTGTCCTTCTTGGTTAACGGGACCGTTATAAAAATGTTCAATGAGGTTGACAATGATGGCATTGAACCCCCGCTGCTGGCGGTCGTTCAAGTAAGACTCGGCCTCGCTCTTGGTCAGTCCGGTGATCAGCGACCAAGGAGTGTCTCCATTGATAAAAAATGGTTTCCCCCCTTGGTCTACCAGGTGTCTTCCGTCGTCGCTAAAGTGTAATGGGAACTGCGGCGTACTCCATGCGGCACTGACAAAAAACCCTAGAATGATGGAAGCAAGAAGCCCATGCGCGGATTCCGCAACAGCGATCCTTCGCTCCAAACTGATCATACACATCGCTGAGCATCTCTACTTTGCTTTCGGTCCTCATCTTACTACGCGCTATGCTCCCCTTTTTCGTTCATGCTTGACAGCGGAAACACGGCTTCCCTACGCCGACACCTCAGCCACTAGCTTTAAGCGATAATCTGCCAAACGATTGACGATATACCGCTCAGCTCCTGCTGGGCGACCCGACAAGTGCCACAAGAGACCGACAAGAACGGCATACGCTATTGCGCCTGCGATACACAGAAAAAGAAGTTGCGCCATCGTGCCGAGAAATGTCAGCTGCGCTAGGATGTAATGCTTTATGTAAAGCACTATGCCTACCATTCCTAAGGTGGACACAAAGGGTCTCCAAATCGCGTGCAAATACTGCGGGGGCTTTAACTCTAACTTTTTGCAAAGAACACTTAGATTGATCGGCAGCATTAATAGTACTGCTATAACATTTCCCAAGGCGGCTCCAACGGCCCCGTTGTCACGGGCGAACGAGATCACAAGCGTGACGAATATCGTCACCGAGAGCAGTGCAAGCACGGTTAGTGTTCTTGGTGAGCCAAGCGCGAGGTAGATATTCCCGTTATTCGATTGCAAGGCAACTAGCGCGCTTGAGATGGCTAAGAGCTGCACCATCGGAATGGCGCCCGCCCAGTTAGGCCCCAAGATCACGGGAACAAACAAGTCCGCTGTCAACGCTACGCCGACGCCGGCAGGGAGCACAAACATCGCGATCGTTGCCAGAACTTCCAGATATCCGGCTCGCAGTGCCGCAGGAGTGCTTGCCAGTTTGGCATAACCGGGGAACACCGCCCGATTAATCGGCATGACTAATTCGCCCGTAGGCAGGCTAGCGATCTCTAGCGATAGGTTATATATGCCAAGCGCATGAGCCCCAGCCAATTTTCCGATGATGAAATCGGAAGAACGATAACGCAAGAAAAGCAATGTGTTGTTTATGAGCAGCCATTTAGAGAAATGAAACAGCTCCGGGCCCGCGGCTAAGGAGAAACGGGGGCGATACGGGTGGGCGTTATAACTCAACGCGACCCCGGCGGCTCTTATGGCGACTATCCCAGCAACCAGCGCCCAATAGCTCTCTAGCGTGAACGCCAGAGGAATGGTTACAAAGAACCCGACCAGTCGTTTTT
>JBOIEE010000217.1:0-2986 GCA_050740975.1 Gammaproteobacteria bacterium
CCGTTTGAACTGACGTGCCACTGTGCTAAGGTGCTTGCGCTCCATCCGAAACCTCCTGATCGCTTGGTTTTAATACTCGTTAAACGATCAGATCGGGTGGAGCACTACAAGTTCCTCTTATTTTTCAATAAGTTTAAAGGTCTTACGTATGAGGCCGGGTTAGAACAATCTACATTTAACGAACGGGGAGGAAAGACACTATGGCTATCGACCAAGTGACCAAGAAGGCGCTCGCTGCGGGACGCCAACAAGCAAAAGAGGTGTTGGAATTTCGGAACAAGGCGCTCAAGATGCGGAAGAGCGCTCTAAAAAAGAAGACCAGGCTACACGTTCGCCCAGAGGCGGCCGTGATTGACGCTAAGCTTGTACAAGCCGCTGGCGGAACGGGCAGCGCCGGCGTACTCGTCGCCGAGGGCGATTCGTGGTTTGACTATCCCTGGAACGATGTATTAAGTCTACTCGAAGACTATCACGGCTACGATGTCTCATCGGTGGCTCACAGGGGCGACCGCGTCGAGCACATGGCATACAACGGCGGTCAACTCGAGGAGTTTACGCGCACACTCGAGAAGCTCTTGCGAGGAAATGTCATTCCTAAAGCGATCCTGTTTTCAGGAGGCGGCAACGATGTTGCGGGAGACGAGTTCGGAATGTTGCTCAACCACCATGACTCGGCCATTGCCGGACTCAACGATCCCATCGTCGAGGGTGTGATCGACCGAATTCGCATGGCCTACCTCACGATACTCAGCGCTGTGACTCATGTGATCGAAGAGCGAATCAAGCAACGGATCCCCATCCTCGTCCATGGGTACGACTATCCCGTCGCCGACGGTCGCGGATTCCTCGGAGGGTTGGGACCGCTCCCCGGTCCGTGGCTCGAACCGGGGTTTCGCGATAAGGGCTATTCACAGCTTCCTGAGCGAATCGCCATCGCGAAGAAACTCATTGACCGATTTAACGACATGCTGAAAAAGACCGTCAGCATTCCCGAGTTATCGCACGCGACTTATGTCGATCTGCGCAACACCCTCTCGAACGCGTCTGACTACAAGAAATGGTGGGCGAATGAACTTCACCCAACGCCCGAGGGTTTCAAGCGCGTCGCTGCTAAGTTTGTGGGAGTAATCCGGTAAAGCAAGTTTCCCGTCGTGGTCTCGCTCACCGGGACCGGGCGTGAGCTGTGGCTATTCGCATCGCTTAATCGGCGGATCTGTTCCAGAGATTGCGAATAGCGAAGACGAACGTTTAGCTTGAAAAAGGATTATCATCTCGATCGGGTGTTGTCCTGATCTCCGATTCGGTGGCCAAACAAAGCGACGAAACAGTATGACCCAAGACCAGGCTTTGCCGGAAAAGGCTCAGATTGGCGTCTACGAGATCAAAGCCGTGTTGAGCGCCGACCCGTTCGGGATCACGTATCATGGCTGGAACCGCCATCTCAACGCGCCGGTAGCGCTCCAGGAATACTTTCCAGCCGACTTGGTTGTACGCCAGGAAGACAGGCATACCGTTAGCCCGAGATCTGAAAGCGAACGGGCGGCCTATGAGACTGGGCTGGCGAGCTTTTTGGAACACGCCAAAGGCTTGGCGCAAATAGAGCACCGCAACCTGGTGCGGGTGCATAATGCGCTGGAAGCTAATGGAACGGCCTACCTCATTATGGACCACGAGGAGGGTATCCCGCTCAGCAGGCACTGTGATCCTCCCGCCTCGCTTACGGAAGTAGAATTGAAAGCCATCCTGCTGGCTCTCTTAGAGGCCCTTCAGAAAGCGCACGAGAGCGGTGTTGTGCATGGGGATATCCATCCCGACAATGTCCGGATAAGGGGCGGCGGGCGACCCGTGCTTATCGGTTTCGCGACGCCCCGGCTAGCCACTGCCTCCTGCAGCGGCTTGCCGCAGCGCGAGCTGCGTGCCGGGTACGCCCCAACCGAGCACTATAACTCGGACAATCGGCCCGGGCCAGTGACCGATCTGTATGCCCTGGGTGCGACCATGTACCGCTGTATCACCCATGCGGAACCAGTACCGGCTCCGGATCGGGTGTCCGCACTGGGGAATGGAAAACCCGATCCCCTAGGGTTTCAGGCAGAGAGCCCCTCATACAGCGAGGGGTTGTTGAAGGCGATCGAGTGGTTGCTCTGCCCGCAAGCCAAGGACAGACCGCAATCGGCTTCCGAGGTTTTGGCGGCATTGAAACCTCAGCCTGAGGAAGCCCAAGCAACAGAGAAGTCACACCGACACAATGAGACTGGTCATCCACCTCACATCGTGTCTCCTGCTATGGCCAGCTCACGCGCCGGCCCGTGGATCAGTGCGGGGATCGGAGTTGCCGCCCTTCTTGCTTTGAGTTTCTGGTATATCCAGCAGCTCGAACAAGGACCGGAAACAGTCGCGTTAGACACAGCACCGCCGCTTCTCGCACACCAGGACAAGAGCAGGCCGCCTGCGCGGCCGCCAAAAAAAGGCGCCAAAACACCCATAGGAACCAAGACACCACCATCTAAAGAAATGGCGATAAGTTCCCAACCACCCTCGAAGAGCGAGCCACTTGAGACGAGCACCCCGGACGCTAGGGGTAAACCGGTGGCTGACTCAGCGACCACGCCGAAGCCAGGGACAGATCGGACTCAGCGATCTCCACCGAACTCAGTAGCCGACTCCCAACCGGGCAGGCAAGCTACCGCTACGACTGTCGTTAGCGAGGACACGATAGAACGGCATCTAGCTGCCGCCGACGAGGATGTCGCGGCTCTGCGTCTCACCACCCCGGCTAGAGACAACGCCTATCAGCATTACCAAGCTGTGTTAGCAGTCGCACCCGGGCATCCGCAAGCTCTCGAAGGGATCCAGCGGATAGTTGGCCAGTACGTCTGGTTTATCCGCAAAGCCGTGCAAGAAGGCCGTCTCGATCGGGCTCGGGTTTATCTCAACAGGGCAGAGGCGGTCTCGCCATCCGCCCCGCTCTTACGCAGCTTGCGCG
>JBOIEE010000218.1:0-18926 GCA_050740975.1 Gammaproteobacteria bacterium
CTTCGGGTAAGGCGAAGTGCTCCCCGGATGCGTTGCTGATAAAGCGGCCGCCGCGGATTTCCCCGCGCGCTTCCAGGAGTCGGTAGATATGGAGCAGATCGCGCCAAGCGAGGGGCAAATGCTCGCGTAGGAGCAAGCGCCGAAACACCACTCCATAGCGGCGCAACAGCGCGCGGGCGATAGCCTCAGCGCGTAGCGGTTTTTCATCGGCCACCGGAGGCGAACGATGAGACGGGGCGATGAGCGCCCAGCGTCCCGCCTGTTCCAGCCCCGGAGTAATGCTGGCTAGACTTCGTTTGCCCCACAAGCGGGGGCGCTTAGCAGCGGGTGCAAGCAGTCCGCGTAAACCGGCAAAGCTATCCGAAGAGACGCATCCCGCGCTCACCAATTCGCCCAACGCGTCCTGCACTTGAGCCTTGATGCCGCCATTGGCTTCGACGATATCCTGAAAAAACGAAGCACCCTGTTGCTTAAGATACTCGCGCACACGCTTGGCTGTACCCGATAAGGCAGCCTGTCTATCCACCTGATCATAAACACGCCATGAGCCCAAGCTTTTGCGCGCTAACAGCGTGATCGGCGTCTGCCGTATCGGGGCGCCGCCGGTGGCCTTAGGCTCTAGCCTCGCCCATACCACATGGCCCGAGAGGCATAGCGAGTCGAGCCAATCGGGGCGGTAATCGCCGATGCGGGCGGGTAGCAGGTCTTCCTCCCACGCTGCGGCCGGCGCGGAAAAACCCTGGAGCTGCTGGACGACTTCCGGCGGCGCGCGTTCGCCGCGAAGCCGGGTGTCCGCAGTCAAGTGTTGCCAACGCAGGAGAAAGTGCAGGAAGACGGCACTGGATACCGGTTCGATCTCGGCCCGTAAGCGGCTTACCGTGTAGCGGTGAATGCGGGCCAATAAGCGCCGCTCACACCATTGCTCCTCAGCAGGCGACTCGAAGCGACCGCGTAATACAAAACCCTCTGTTTCAAGCCTCGCCAGCACGGCTGCGATGGCGTGGTTATCGAGGTGCAGCGACGCCGCTAGAGTCTTGGCCTTCACCGGCCCCAGGGCCTGCAGGCGAGAGCGTACGAGCTCCAACAGGCAGTCCTCCCGAGGCCGGGCTGCGAATTCTGTCGGCGGAGTCAAAGCCGGGGTCGACTTGGCGCCCGGGAATGCACTCTGGATCTCGCCCAGGCGCTCGGCCGCAACCCAAAGCCGCTGTGCGCCCGAACCGAGATCCACACACGTGGCCCGCCGTGCGCTGACTAGCTCTTCCACGAGCTCGGCCCAAGCGGGTCCCGTTTGCGGCGGCTCGCGCAGCCACGGACCGGCTTGGATCTCTTCTTCGGTGAGAAACCCGAGGCTCATGAGCGCATCATGCAATTCATCGGCGGTCTCGCAATCGGGCCAGGATTCCGCTTTCACCCGCGCTATAGCTTGCGGGTCCAACCGGCCCAAGTCTCCTGCTTGCTGAGGGTCCAGCCAGCGCCTGGCCCATACCGCCTGAGTACGCCGCTCTTCCAGAGGCGCATCGTCCAAAAAGGCGTACGGTTTGGCGTTCAAGATCGCATGCGCAAGCGGGGACGGTTCGGTGACATCGCGCGCGATCAGCCGTTTATGCCCGGCCTCGATGGCACACAGCAAGCGCGTGATCCCAGCGAGGTCCGTCGCCTCGGTCAGGCAATCCGCGAGGGTCTGCTGCACCAGAGGATGATCCGGGATCTCACGGCGGCCATTGATGTTCTCTTGACAGGCTAGCTGATCCGGGAAGACCGCGGCCATCAGATCTTCGGCGTTCATGCGCTGCAATCGGGCGGGAACCTTACGCCCCCCACGGAAACGAGGGATCGCCAAAGCACAAGCCGCGTTCCAACGCCAGCGCACGCTGAACATAGGCGCGGCCACCACCGCCTGGGTTAGCACATCGGCCACGGAAGCGCTCTTGAGATAATGCCAGACTTCTTCCAGGGGAAAGCTGTGCGCTTCGCTTAAGGAGAGTACGATGGCGTCTTCGCTGGCGGCGGCCTGCAGCTCGAAGTTAAATCGCTGGCAAAACCGCTTGCGCAGCGCGAGCCCCCATGCCCTGTTGATGCGGTTGCCGAAGGGGGCGTGGATAACCAGTTGCATGCCGCCCGATTCATCGAAAAACCGTTCCATCACCAGCGTGTCCTGCGTGGGCATGGCGCCGAGGGCTTTGGATCCGGCTTCCAGGTAAACCGTGAGTTGCTCTGCGGCCTCCCGAGAGACCCCGGGGATCTTGCGCAGCCAAAGCTCTGCGCTACCCGGCTCATGCAACTGCTCCGCGACCTCTGCCCGCACCTCAGCCACCGCAGCCGAAAGCTCATCGCTGCGCGCAGGCGCCTCGCCCAACCAGAACGGGATAGTGGGCGGCTGGCCTTGGGCGTCC
Source organism: Gammaproteobacteria bacterium (assembly GCA_050740975.1). Lineage (GTDB taxonomy): Bacteria > Pseudomonadota > Gammaproteobacteria > JBOHHR01 > JBOHHR01 > JBOHHR01. The sequence goes on from JBOIEE010000218.1 coordinate 2,394, forward strand.
TCTACCCGAACGATACCGGAGCCCACGCGTAGGATCCGCCAGGAGCTGTTACCGAGCTGAAAGATGTCCCCGGCCAAGCTTTCTATGGCAAAGTCTTCGTTTACCGTGCCGATGAGCACATCGCTCGGCTCCAGGCGCACTTCGTAATCGGCGTTGTCCGGGATCGCCCCGCCGCAGGTGATCGCGGTCAAGCGCGCGCCGCGCCGAGGTCGCAGCCGTCCATGCACGGCGTCGCGGTGGATATACGCGGATCCGCCGAAGCGGCGAGCGCCGATCCCCTCGGACAGCAGCCGGATCACGGCGTCGAAATCGCGCCGCTGCAGATCCCGATAGGGGTAAACCCGGCGCACGCAGTCGAAAAGCGCTGGCTCGCCCCACTCCTCGCAGGCGACCATGGCCACCAACTGCTGTGCCAAAACATCCAGCGGTCCTTGCGGGATCTTTAAGCGGTCGAGCTGTCCGGAGCGCACCGCGTAAAGCAATGCGGCACCCTGCATCAGCTCATCGCGGGTAAGCGGGAAAAGGCGCGCTTTGGCGATCCCTCCAATAGAGTGCCCTGCTCTTCCGGCCCGCTGCAAAAGCGTGGCGATGGAAGGGGTAGTGCCGAGCTGGCATACCAGATCGATATTGCCGATGTCTATGCCCAACTCCAGCGAAGCGGTGGCCACCAGGGCCTTGAGCCGGCCGGCTTTCAAGCGCTGCTCGGCGTTGAGACGCTGCTCACGAGAGAGGCTGCCGTGGTGCGCGCTGATGCAGCTTGCTCCCAGACGCTCGCTCAGATGACGCGCAACCCGTTCCGCCATGCGCCGGGTATTGACAAAGATTAAGGTAGTGCGGTGCTCCGAGATCAAGGCGGCGAGCCGTTCGTACACTTCGCTCCAGACTTCGTTCGACATCACCGCTTCTAACGGCGAGGCGGGAAGTTCGATGGCCAGATCCCAAGGGCGCTGGTGGCCGGTGTCTACGATGGCACAGTCGGTGGACTCACTCCCGGTCAAAAAGGAAGCGACCTCTGCGAGCGGACGCTGGGTAGCCGACAAACCGATGCGCAGTAGCGGTTTGTCGGTTAACACCTCTAGCCGCTCGAGGCTCAGGGCAAGATGCGAACCGCGCTTGCTCGCGACCAGTGCGTGCACCTCATCCACGATCACCGTGCGCGTGGTCTTTAACATCTCTCGTCCGGATTCACTGGTCAGCAGGAGATACAGAGACTCCGGCGTGGTGACCACGATGTGGGGTGGCAGGCGGCGCATGGAAACACGCATGGATGGCGGGGTGTCGCCGGTGCGCACGGCGGAGCGAATGGCGATGTCGGGCAGCCCCTGGTAGCGCAGCATCGCGCAGATCCCGGCGAGCGGTTGCTCCAGGTTTTTGTGGATGTCATTGCTCAACGCCTTTAAGGGGGATACATAAACCACCGAGGTTTGGTCTTGCAACCCGCCCTCGCTAAGCGCTGTCCTTACCAACCCGTCGATGGCCGAGAGAAAAGCGGCCAGCGTTTTCCCGGAGCCCGTGGGCGCGCTGATCAAGGTGTGGCGCTGGTTCAAAATAGCGGGCCAGGCTAAGCGCTGGCAGGGCGTCGGCTGCCCAAACGCCTCATTAAACCAGCGCGCTACTGCGGGGTGGAAGGAAGCTTCGCTTGTCATATTATGAGCAAGGTTTTAGTTTCTAGGATCTCGTTGGTCGCTGGCGTGGCCTACACCATAGAGAACGGCTCGAAGTGTTCATCTCCAACCTGCTGGGCGTGCGTCGCGAGGGGGCCACCCACGCGGCCTGTCACCTGCAAGAGGCCGGCTTGATCCAGTATGCCTGCGGCCACTTCACGATCTTCCTGCAAATAATCCTTGATGTAATTAACAATTGGCTAACTCACTCGCGCCGCCTCCCACATCGCGTGGGCGACTTCGGGGTGAACAATATCGCTATGAGCCCCTGACGCGCCACCGCCCTCGCGGATCACATGACTGCCTTCCAGGTTGTAGATCCTGCCGGGTTCGAACCGATAGGCAACGCTGGCCGATTGCATCGTAAGGTCAACAGGATCGACCCCAGGACCCCGCGCGCCGAAAGTGCCGAGGGCGCCGTACTTAGGATACTCGCCGGGAACGAAACTCACCTGCTGGCGGGCGCCCGCGCCGAGCGGATAAAAGCGACCCACCGCGGTGTCGAATTGAGACTGGGTGGTGATGATCGGGCCCGCCACCTTGTGCCCGGACACGAGAGAGTGGAAATAGCCTCTACGCCCGTGCGCCACGGGAATGTCCGAACAGTACGACCAGTGGGACAAGGCTCCCTGAACCAGGGCAACCGAGTCGACCGGCCGCACTAACGTGCCTTCACCGTTCGGGCCGGCCAGCGCCGCGGAGACGACAATGCAGCCGAAACTATGGCCCATCAGGTGAAAGCGCACATGTCTGTCGACGCTCGCCCGCTGCAGGTCGCCCAACAGCTTGTGCCCGCTGAACTCGCCGAAGCAACGCGCGCGGTCTTTCATCTTCCAGAAAGACAATTGCCGCAGCGGGGAGAGCAGGCCGCCCAGATCGATTTCGCCAAAACTGGGCGATTCGTCGAGTGCATCCTGATACACGCGCTCTGGATCGAACGGCTCCCGATCGGCACCCGGTGCCCCCCCTACGCCTGCGTTTCCCAGCGAGGCTTCGCGATCCAGCACGAGGTAAGCATCCCTGACCTGAGGCGGTAGATGCTCGGGCGCGGTGTCTTGCTGCGCTGCTTCGAAAATCGTCGCGAGTGCAGTGCGCGCCGCCGGACTGCTGGCCAGACGTCTAGCATACTTGTCGACCAATTCTTCGAGCGGAAACGCGGCCGGCACAGCGAAAGAAACTGCCATGCTGCCGAATTCTTCGTCGCCCCACGGCAGGCTGGGCCAGTGCAGCCCGACAAGCAGCACCCGGAATCCCGGCCGCAGCTCCCGGAATTGCGCGATATCATCGCCACACTGCGCCATGCACGCGATCCAGCGCGTATACTGGTCTTTCGCCGCCGGGAGGTCTCCTTTCCAGCCGTGACTGATCAAAAAAACGTCGGTGACCGGATCGGTGGCGAGCACTTGGGTAAGGCGCCGGCTCATCAGGCCGCCGGGGTCGTCGGTACGTTCTCGGCCTTGTTCGTCAAAGGCTATCAGGTAATAGGCCAGATCGGTACCTGGCACGGACTCGATAGACATACCAGTCTCCTTCGTGAAGGATTACGCATTATGCATTTGTCTCGCCGCCGCGCTTAGCTCACGGGAAGCCGTACAGCCGGGTCCCCCAGGATCACGTAGCTCCTCGCATCGTTGTTCGCGGTCCACATTCCGGCGAGCTCCAAGTCGTCAGGGATTTTTCCGAATTTCACCTCCTCCAATTCACTGCTCAAGTCTGAAGATAGCTCGGCATACCGTTCGTTGAAGAACTCCATCGCCGATCCAACTGGATGTCCTTCCAGCAACCGCTTGAACGCGCTCTCAAAAACCGTCAATTGGCGTTTCACGCCCTCCCAAACGAACGAACACCCCCAGGCACGCTCCACGTGGCCGATCACAGCGAGTGCACCACCCTTGGGGTGGCTGAGCAGCCGTTGCGGTAGGCGCGCGACGAACCCGCGCGGCGCGATCGCCTGCCGCTCCTGAAACGTCTGGTGAGCGAAGTCGTCCAACCGCGGGGTACCCACGCCGTAACACGCGAAATGGAACGAGATGAGACCCGCAACGCGGCTATCATCGGCCACATCGTCCGCGCTGAAATAGAAGTCCTTGGGTATCGGTCCCCGGTGCGCGAGCGGTCCCGGCCAGTCCTGGCACAAAAGCGCGCCCTGATGCAGCAATTGCAGCGGGTCACCGCTGGGAAACCCCATCCCGTGGCTAGCACTAAACAGTAGTGCGGGGGTCTCCTCCCCACCCAGCAACCGGGAAAGGTGCGCTTTATTCGCGTCCTCTGCGAGGATCGCCTTGATTTCCCAACCTGGCTGGTCCCGCGCCACGGCTTCGGCCAGAGGCTTGACCAGGTGGTCCGCGCTCAACTGGGTCGCGCGGTCGGCCGGATTGCGCACGCCGAAAAAAGTAGTGCGGCGCACTAGCGGCCAACTTGCCGTTTCCGCCTCCACCACGCTCCTGGCATAGCGGGCGTATTCATCGATGGTATCGAAGTGGATCCGCCCCACCGCGTACTGGACATCCAGCTGATACTGAAAGCGATAGGGAATCGCCTCCGGGTCGCCGACGATCAAGAGGTAGTAAGGCATTTTTTCCGGATCGGCCGCACCGGGACCTACCCTATGGCGCTTAAGGAACTGGGGCTTAGTCTCGTCTGGCCGATAAGCCCTTTCCCCATCGTATACCTGATAATACTGCTCATGAGTTTGAGCCGCCTCTCGACACCGGTGTGCCAACAATTCGCCGAGGGCTTCCTTGATCGCGGGATCGGCGTTGTGGGCAAAGATCACGCCCCAACCGGTTTCCGCGAGGCTCTTGGGGTCCACACCCTCTTTAACACCGAAGTGGGCCGCAGAAAGCTGCTGGTGGCGCCATTTGAGCTCATTGAGATGCTTTTCATCGAACGTTTCGCCCTGGGCGATCTTTGAGATCTCACTAGCGTTCATCGGAGGCAGCAGGTAATCGCCGCTGGCGCCGTTGATACCGTTGAAAAGCAGAAGGTCTGAATGCATGACATTCCTCCAAGCACAAAGAGTTATCGCTTACTCTCGCCTCAGCGCTTGCAGCGTTTTCTTAGAAAACGGATTTCGGCCAGCTTCGAGCTCGGCGATCCAGTTCCGTCGCTTCGGGACATCAGTGCAATCCTTCTGATCGCACCACTTTATAAAATACTGGAAATCTTCAATGGCGCCGCGGAAATCCTCCTTCAGTGCCCGCGCTACCCCACGCGTGTCGCGATAGAAACCTTTGTATTTTTCCGGCGCCCACTGGACCGCGCGTTCACAGGATGGCAGGACGGTTGTCGCAAATTCGTCAAGGCTGCCATACCAACAGATCGCGTTATTGAGGTCAAAATCTATTGTCTTGATTGCGAGTTGGACAGCCCGTTCGAAACCGGCCAACGCCTCTTGAGTGTGACCCTTCAGTGAATCCCCATCGGCCTGCCGGAGCATTACAACAGGACAGATTTCCTGAGGCTGCTTGTCAGGGAAGTAACGTTTCCACTCGTTCCACTCGACGTCGGTCAAGTTGCGGCCGGCGATCGCGCAGGCGCGGTCCGGCCATGAATCGAAATCCACGTCCCACATCATGACCATGCCATCGAGACCCGCTGAAGCTAGTTTTTTGCCATCCGGGCTGAAGGCGACGCCCTCAATCGCGGCAGAGTGACCGGTGAGATCTCGTCCGATGGCCTGGCCGGTGTCCACGTCCCACAATCGGATTGTTCTGTCCAGGCTGCCCGAAGCCAGCGTTCCGTTGTCCGGGCTGAAGGCCACGCTCAGCACGGCACCTCCGTGGCCCACGAGCCGGTTGCGGATCCGCGACTCGGTCCCGATGTCCCATAGAATGATCGCTCCGTTTCGATCTCCCGAAGCTAACGTTTTTCCGTCCCAACTGAACGCCAGGCTCCGTAGCTCTGAATCATGCCCAACAAGAAGTTCGTCTTTCGCTTCCCCCGTGCTGATGTTCCACAATCTTACACTGTTGCCCGAGCTGCCTGAGGCGAGCGTCTTACCGTCTGAGCTGAATGCTACGCTCCCCACATCGGCGTCAGGCACGAAGATCGGCGGCTCGATGGGTATCCAGCTACCCGTATTCCTCCACAGGCGGATCTTACCTTCAGTGCATTTATTCTCAGAAGCTTGCGCGCATCCCCCCGAAGCGAGCATCTTGCCATCACGGCTGAATACCACGCTCCCTGACCACTTCTCAGGACCTTGAAGAGGCTCCTTAAGTACGGGTTGCCGTGTTTCAGTATTCCATAGCCCGACCGTCCGATGCTCACTGCCCGATGCCAGCGTCTTCCCATCAGGGCTGAACGCGACGCTCCGCACGGCATCGTCGTGAGCGACGATGGGTTCACCGATAAATTGTTCAGTGGCCCAATTCCACACGCTGATCCTGCCATCGTCGAAGCCCACTGCAAGAATGTCATGGTTTGGGCTAAACGCCAGGCATGTGGCCCCTATCGCGTGACCAAAGAACGGTTGCCCGATAGGACGACGGGCCGCGACGCTCCAAAGTCTGATAGTGCCGTCGGCGCTGGACGAGGCCAGCATTTTGCCATCGGGGCTAAACGTGACAGCCCTGACACCCGTCAAATGGCCCGCAAGAGGCTGGCCTCGACCGGTCGCTACCTCCCACAGGCGAATGCTTTTGTCAGCGCTGCCCGTGGCCAGCATCCTGCTGTCAGGGCTGAACGCGACGCTCCACACGGCATCGTCGTGAGCGACGATGGGTTCACCGATGGGTTTCCAATGGGCGGTATCCCACAAGCGGATCTCGCCTCGAGCGTAATGGTTGCCTGTATCGTGCCCGCCTCCTCCCGAAGCGAGCATCTTACCATTGAGGCTGAAAGCCACACTCCGCACGTTACCGCTATGACCTAAGGGCTGGCTGACGGCTTTGCCCGTGGCAGCGTCCCACAGCCGTACCGTATGATCCTCGCTGCCCGAAGCTAACGTCCTGCCGTCCTGACTGAAGGCGACACTCGTTACAATCCTGTCGTGAGCGGCGATGGGCTGTTCAAGAAGGGGCTCCCAGTTGTGGGTGTCCCACAGGCGGATTTCACCTGCGGTGCATTGTTCATCTGTTTTTCGAGCGCATCCCCCGGAAGCGAGCATCTTGCCATCGCGGCTGAAGGCCACACTCCACAGTCCATGCTCATGACTTCGGAGCGGGTCGCGCAGGGGCCGCCCAGTTGCAACATCCCACAACCCGATGCCGCCCCAACTGCCCGACGCGAGTGTCTTCCTATCCGGGCTAACGGCCAAGCTCGTCACGCCACCGGCGTTACCTTTAAGGGGCAGACCAATAGGCTGCCGCATTGCTACGTCCCAAAGCATGGCGTTTTGATCATTAGCGCCCGATGCCAGCGTTCTGCCGTCCGGGCTAAAGGCCACGCTCCAAATGGTTTGCATGCTGTAAAATGGCACCGTGCCTAACCGTTGACGTGCACCGAGATCCCACAGGGCGATCGTGTTGTCATCGCTCCCGGAGGCCAGGGTATTTCCGTCCGGTGAAAACGATACGCTCACGACAGCACCGACGTGCCCGGTGAGGATTTGCTGGCTGAATGGTGGATCTGCTGCAAGATTCCACAATCTGATGGTTTTGTCACCGCTGCTAGACACTAGCATTCCGCCGACCGGGCTAAATGTGACTCCAGTCACGGTGTTAGTGTGGCCGGTAAGAGGGTGGCCGATGGGTTTACCGGCCGCGACGTTCCACAGCCGTACCGTCTTATCCACACTGCCCGTGGCCAGCGTCTTGCCGTCCGGGCTGAACGCGATGCTATAGATGTGCCCTATATGACCTTGGAGGGGCTCATTGACCGGATCACCGGTCTTCACGTTCCACAAGCTGACGGTTGTGTCATCACTGCCCGAAGCCAGCATAGTGCCATCGGGGCTGAATACCACGCTCCTCCGCACATCTCTCCGCACTATATCGCCATGACCGCCAAGTGGCTGCCCGATAGGGATAGGTTCGAGCTTATCCGAACTCCACAGCCTCACCATGCCGTCCGCGCCGCTGGAGGCGAGCGTCTTGCCGTCGGGGCTGAAGGCGACGCTCCTCACTTCGTCGCTGACTAGTCGCTGACCTATGGATGTGCATGTGGTCACGTTCCATAATATGATCTTCCCCTCACTGCCGCCGGAGGCAAGCGTTTTGGCATCCGGACTGAAAGCAACGCTCCGTACATAATTTTCATGGCCCAGAAGGGGTGGGCAAACGGGCCGGTAAGAGCCAGAGTAAACGTTCCATAGGATAACAGTCTTGTCGTGGCTTCCCGAGGCCAACAACTTGCCATCGGGGCTGAAGGCCGTGGCCGCCACCGGTTGATTATGGTCGCGGAGGAAAGTTGTAAGCTGAGGGTTGTGTTCTAGACCGGTGAGCAGACTGCCTCGCGTCTCAACGTTCTTATCACTCCGGTATGCTGCCACGCTTAGGAGCAACCCCAGGTCAGGCGAGTCCTTTAACAAGGATACTGCTTGCGTTGCCAATCGGCGGATACGCTCGTTCTCAGCCTGGCTCTCCTTCAACTGGACCCGCTGAAAAAATATAGTGACGAGTGCTACGAGTGACGCTACGCTAATGATCAGGATGCGGTTGCGCTGCTGTTGATTGCGCTCCCGCGCGGCGCGGTCTTTGGCTTTCCTGCATTCGGCTAAGAACGCGCTCTCAATGTCAGTCAGTTGGCTTGAATTCTCGCGAGCCCAGGTTTCTGCTTCATTCAGGGCTTGACCGGTGAGAAGAAACCCATCCTGCCGGTCCTTTCTGTGCCATAGATCCGTCTGGTGCTGCAGGGCGCTCAAGTGGACTTTGTACCAGGCGGCGTTGTTATTCCTGATGGGATCGATCAGCCGGTCATGTACAAGTTCAAACCACGTGGCGTTGCGGCGCTTCTCCTCTCGGACGAGATAAGCGTGGATCAACTCATGGATGATGTGGTTATCCAGCCCCTCGCTCCGCTCGCCCCCTTTCAATAGCTGCCCGCGAATCCCCTGCTCGGTAATCAAATGGCGGTCAAACCATTCGCGGATCTCGCGCTCGCGCGCGCCAAATTTATCCGCAGTCGCTTTGATCCGCTCGGCGTAATAATCGCCGAGCGCGTTATCGACGTCCCCCAGTTCATCGATGTACGTTTCGACAATCTCCGTGGCATTTCCCAGGTTCTCCCAGAGTCGCTGGCAGACCACCTGCATTTGCACGGGCTCGACGTAAAGCCCCAAACGCTCTTCAGTGACACCATCCAGCTGGACCCGTTCGCGGCGCAAGTTATCCACGAGCTTGCGCGCAGCGCCGTCAGTGAACTCGACTTTGGCGTCCCGCACTGGCTCCTGCATCGCTTCGTGGGCTTCTTTTTCATGCAGGAAATCGAGGCGGAATCTTGTGCCAAGGCGCGTCGGGAGCGGGCGAAGATAGGAATGCAGAGCGGCCACATAATCCTCGCGCATCGCGAACAGCGCCCAGTTCTGATGATCGCGCAGCGCAGCACCGACCTGGTTAAAGAACTCGTGTTTTTCTTTCTCGTCGCTGGGATCTACCGTCAAGATCTCTTCGAACTGATCGAAAATCAGCACGTCGTTGGTGATATCGGCATCCGGCTGCGGCCGTTCCCTGAGATAGTCGGCGAGACTTAATGTTGCCAGGAGATCAATGGGCTTCGGTTGCACGTCCGGCAGGCCGTCTTCCAGGCAAAGCAGCAGGCTCAAGATATAGCGGTTCGCGACCTCGCCTGCAAACCCACTGTCGGGGGTGAGCACCCGATTGACCCGCATCGTCGGCACCACTTCGAACCGTTCCTCTTTGAGCTTAGGTCTCAGCGCGGCCTCGATCAGCGAGGTTTTGCCAGCGCCGGAAGGCGAATGGAGCAGAACAATGCGCTCGGCGATCAACAGATCGAACAGGCGCTCCACTTCCCGGTCGCGGCCATAGAGCTTTTCACCGTAACGGAACGGACGCGCTCCCACGAATGGGTTGGGACGTGGGTTGAAAGCTCCCGTCACAGTCCGCCCCCCTGCCCGGCCGGGACGCTATCGCCCGGGCGAGGCTGCAATTCCTTTATAAAGTCTTCCGTACTACCCCAGTAGATGTCGATTTTCGCCCCTCGGAAATAGAACTCCAGGTAGCGCCGGGCGCCCCGCGGATCAAGGGTCCGGCCTTCTTCTGGTTCGATCTGAACACCGACGTGCGTGTAGTCGTCAAGCCGCTTTTTTCCCTCTTGCTCCATCAGGCTGCGGAAAAGTACCCGGAAATTCCAGTCGTCCAACTGGAACCCGAGGAAAAGCAAAGCTGAGTCGGCGAGCGCCCGGCGCACCTTCTCCGGAATAAGTTCCTTGTTGGCGGTGACCCCCATCAGATATTTGAAATAGTCGTCCTCGGTGAGCACCAGGGATTTGGGTTCCCGGAACTGGCCAAAGAGGTGATAGACCAGTGGCCGCTGCGCGCTGGGCTTGTAGTTGGGCTCGTCGTCGTAGACCGATGGAGTCTGTTCGGTGTGGTCGTTCCATGGACAGAGCACGACCTCGGGCCGCTTGCCCTTGGCAACGAGCGCCTGCGCGAGGAGATTATCCTCGTTCGCCGTGATATAGATTGGAAACTCGAATCCCGCCAGCACCGCGTGCGGTTCTCCGGGATCGCGTTCCCGGCGCCGTTTGCCGACCTCTGCCAACAACTGGTCGAGGGGGGCTTCCTTTAACTCGTCCGGGAGGTCACTCCCTTCCCGTTTAAGGACCTCGCGGCGCAGGTATTTCTGAAACTCTTTACGTGCGAAAGAAAGGTCCTGAGTGATGGCAAGGTACTGGGTGACTTGCGGCAAGTCCTCCCGGCTGTATGGCGCTAGCGGGAAGTTATTGGCGTCCGCCAGGCGCTGCGCAAGCGCGCGAGATGACCCAAATAGCGGCTCAATAAGGCCTGGTCCGAGGATAGGAGTACATTCCCCCGAACGGATGCTACTCAGCAGCGCGGGCCGCCGCTGGAATCCCTGGCTATCGGCGGCAAACCCAGGCGTGTACCAGATGCGCCCGCTCTTTAAGCGCATGAACAGGACCGGCATCCACCAGTCCGGCCGATCCCGCACAGCGCCGCGCGCCGCGGCCATCGCCCGATCGATCTGCCCGTCGTGGCACAGCTCGCGAAAAAAAACCGGCATGAAGCCCTCTACTGTCTGTATGGTGACATTACTCTGCATCGCCACCACCGCCGGAATTCCCGCCTCCGCAAGACGCGGCCCCAACGCGGACAGCGCACCTTTGTCACCGCTGGAGTACTCCCCGCCGCTGCCAGCGCTCTGGCACGAGGCAAGCACGACGAGCGCGGGCCGCTGCTGCAACTCAGAAAGCCTTGTCACGAGCTCGCTGCCAGCGACGCTGGCGGTGTTGCCCGCTTCGTTTTCCAGTAAAACCCGCGGCTCGTCTCTAATCAATGTCCCGTGGCACACGAGATAAAGAATATCGTAGACCTCGCGCAGTTGAGCGACGAGTTTGTCCAACGTGGTGCTCCCTGCCGATGCCAGCGTGGTTACCGGAATGCTGCCAAGCGCCGACTTTGCTCGCGCGATCTCGCCAGGCACGTCTACTGGCACTAACGACCAACTTACCAAGTCGGCTGGGTTGGCAACTGCGACCAACGCGTGCAGGTCACCCAGGGCACGGAGCCGCACCGGACGCCAGTCCCAGCTATTGAGATAGCGGGAAAAAAGGATGTGCTCGCTGGTGACAAATGACGATCCGTCCTCGGGATCACGCAGCGTCTCCCAGCGCAACCCGTGCAGTTCCGGTGCGCTCTGACCGATAAAAAGCCGCAGGCGCAGCGACGCATCGGCGGCCTGTGCAGTGCTGCGCGCCTGGGCGAACGCTGTCCAGACCCTCGAGTCGGCGAACAGGCTCTTGGTCAGAAGCTCTCCATAGGCGGCAGAGTCGAGAGCAAGCTCGCCCAGCCCGTCGCGATCGAAGCGAACCTGGGGAGATTCATCGCGCATCAGCCGCACCTCGGTGTCGCTTGGCGGCTGGTTCAAACGAAGCTCGATGCTGTAGCTGTCCGCATCACCCCGGCGCAGGCCGATCTCGAGATCGTGAAAAGCGGTCACGACGAAACCCCAAAAGACATCGATCTGTAAATTTTTCTGTCAAAAACTACGAAACCTTGGCTGTCTCTATCTAGGAGTATGCTGCGCCAACATCCCCCTTTGCTGATGAACTGGTTTCGCACCCAAGGTGCCCTCTCGAACAACGTCGTCAAGGGCTTCAACAAAAAGCTAAAACTGACCACCAGGAAAGCCTACGGCTATTTCAGCTTCAGAACAATAGAAATAGCTCTCTATCACACACTTGCCGCACTACCCGAGCCCGAATCTGCCCACAAATTTTGCTGAGGAGCCGGATTGAAATACCACAGCTCTTGCAGTGTCCGTCGGGAGGGAGAATGACCGAGAGGCTGTCGCGCTGTTCTTGGCGGTGTCCCACTTGCCCTTGGGAAGGTTGACCGCGCCGGGTATGTGTCCCTTGGCGTAGTCGCTGGGCAGACGCACGTCCACGACGACAAAGTCACCGCCGCGCTGTACCAGATAATCGAGTTCATGAGTGCCCGTGGTGAAAATCATCTTTGCCTCGAAGAACCTGCGGGCCAGATCGAGATCGTAGTTGCTCATGGTTTGACTCCTCTCAGTGTTGGTTGGATTCAGACGGTCATAGCGGCTGCTTTCACGGTGCTAGAAACGTCAGCGCTGTGTGATAGTGAGAATAGCGCGCGTGGCCTGTTTGATAATCGGGGTAAGCGGAATAAAATTGTTCACGGATATGAGGTAATCGCTGAGTGGACAACTTATCGGACGTTATGGTTTTTGTGCGTGTGGTCGAGCTCAGCAGCTTCACCGCGGCGGCCGATGAACTTCAACTGTCCAAGGCGGTCGTCAGCAAATACGTGACCCGACTGGAGGAACGCCTGGGCGCACGGTTGTTGAACCGCACGACGCGACGGCTGACCTTGACCGAAGCTGGAACCGCGCTCTATCGGCGCAGCGCGGAAGCACTCGGTGAGATCCGCCAGGCCGAAGAAGAAGTGGCGCAACTGGCCGGAGAACCACGAGGACATCTGCGCATATCGGCGCCCATTTACTTCGGCAGCGTCATGTTGGCTCCGCTGTTACCGGAGTTCATGTCGCGCTATCCGGCGATCACCTTCGACCTGGATTTGAACGATCGCATGATCGATCTCGTCAAGGACCGCATAGATCTCGCGGTACGCATCTCGGAGCTGGCCGATTCGAGTCTGGTGGCGCGCAAGATCGCGCCTTGTCCGCTGATCGTCGTCGGGTCGCCGGAGTACTTGAAGCGTCACGGGACACCTCAGACACCGACTGACCTGGTGCACCATCACTGCCTGAGCTATAGCCTGCTGCGCGCACCCAACGAGTGGCGCTTCAGAACGCCCAAAGGGCGCTGGATCTCGGTGACGGTGCGTGGCCCTATCCGTTGCAACAACGACGCTACACTCAAACAATGTGTGCTGGATGGACTGGGGCTACGACAATTGCCACGCCTTCTGGTCGCGCACGAGCTGGCGCAGGGGACCTTGGTGGAAGTGCTCAAGGACTATTAATCTCCAGAACCCTCCATTTACGCTGTCTACGCCGCGCGTCGGCACCTGTTGCCCAAGGTGCGGGTATTCGTGGATTTTCTTGTCGCGCGGCTCGATGTACGGCAGCAGACAACCTGAGTGCTTGTCTACGGCGCGCCCATCAAGCAATCGAGGCTCCCGCGCTGAAGGGGGTACGGCATCAAATGTTCCCATAGGAATTCTTGCACCACCGATTCACGACGCGCTTTTAACGCCAAACTGAACTCTTGTGCGCATTGAACCGCGGACCGCTACCCTTATGACATCTCTGTAAGTGCATACGGAAGGTCTTGCAGCCGCAGCGCCATACCGCCCGGGTGGTGCAGAAAAATATCGCCTTGCTCCCCATAAGCGAGGGGCAGTACGGCCAGTAAGACCGCGCCTTCGGGATGGGGGGAGGCGAACAGCACTTCACCGATCGCGTCTGTATCGTCGTACACGGCAGATCCCGGCTCCGCAAGGGCCCTCGTCTCTGCCAAGGCGAGATGCAGGCGGCGTTTGAGTTGGCCGCGATACTTGAGTCTGGCGATCACCTCTTGTCCGGGGTAACACCCTTTGTTGAAACTTACGCCGCCAAGGCATTGCAGATTGAGCATTTGCGGCAGGTATTTTTCCGAAGAGGAGCGGTTTAACCATGGGACGCCGGCGAGGATATCGAGCATTATCCACGCCTGCGGTGTAACGGGGGCGACACGGCGCGAGAGGCGTTGCCAGAGTCCTTGCAGAATTTCTCCCTCGGCGAGCACTATCGCCCGCGGCGGCTGGCCGACGAGACGTATGGTTATGAGTCCATCTTCTTGCGCCGCATGACCCTCTGCCGATGGCAGGGGCAGGTGCTCGGCGTCAAACAATGGCGCGAGACCGGCCCCGGCGATCCCCATCCGGCACAGAGCCGCCCTGCGGTCTTCAAGCGTTACCTCACGGCGCAGGACGTAGAGTTGCAATCGGCGTAACACAGTATCGGTGAGATCCGCCGGAAGCAGCAAAAGGTAGCGGTCCCCCGTGTGCACGACTCGCAGCACGGTGACCACCTGGCCCTTCGCAGTACACCAAGCGCCGATGCCGCTTTGCCCGTCGCCGATGGCGTGAACGTCGATGGTCAGCAGGGCGTGCAAGAACGTTCCCGCATCGTTTCCTATCACTTCGATTAGGCCCAGGTGCGATAAGTCGGTGCATACCTCGGTATGGAGAGCGGCGGAAAGCTCGGCTTCCGGGTGGCCAAAGTGCAACAGCTCGCCATCGGCGAATCGCCCGCCCGCCGTCAGGAGTATTTGTTGCCAATGAGGATCCATAGGATGAGTGAGCTTGTGCTTAGATCTGTTCTCGCCACATCATGCGCAGATCGTGAATCAACACTTGCAAAGCGGGCGTCTCAGGAGGCGACTTACCTGCGAGCCACGCCAAAATGTCTTGATCATTTTGATCAAGCAAGTGCCCGAATAACTCCTGCTGGTTGCGGCTGAGCGTGCCAAAACGCGTCTCCAGAAACTCGCCCAGGATCAGATCCAGCTCGCGAACGCCGCGCCGGCAACGCCATTTAAGCCGCTTCGCCCCGTCTGCTAAGTGCTGCGCGCGAGGATTAGCTTCTTGATCTCCGCGATCGCCTTGGCCGGATTGAGTCCTTTGGGACATACCTTGGCGCAATTCATGATGGTATGGCAACGGTACAGCCTAAACGGATCTTCAAGCTCATCGAGTCGTTCACCTGTCGCCTCATCGCGGCTGTCGTTGATCCAACGGTAGGCTTGCAGAAGAGTGGCGGGGCCAAGATAGCGCTCGCTATTCCACCAGTAACTGGGGCAACCGGTGGAACAGCAAGCGCAGAGTATGCACTCATAAAGGCCGTCGAGCTTTGCGCGATCCTCCTTGGACTGCAAACGTTCGCGATCCGGGGGAGGGGGACTTTGTGCTTGCAGCCAGGGTTCAATAGAAGCGTATTGGGCGTAGAAGTGGGTCAGATCGGGTACTAGATCTTTGACCACGGGCAAATGAGGCAGGGGATAGATCTTGGCCTCGCCCCGGATCTCCGCCAGCGTCTTGGTGCACGCCAGGGTGTTGGTGCCGTCGATGTTCATCGCACAAGATCCGCAGATCCCCTCACGGCAAGAGCGGCGAAAGGTGAGCGTGGGATCGAGCTCGTTCTTGATGTAGATGAGGGCGTCCAAGACCATGGGGCCGCAGCGATCGAGATCGATCTCGTAGCTGTCCATGCGTGGGTTTGCGCCCGCATCGGGATCCCAGCGATAGACGCTAAAACGCTTGCGGTTCAGCGCCCCGTCGGCGGCATTGACGTGCTTTCCGACACCGACTTTTGAATTTGCAGGAAGCGTGAATGCGGCCATACTGATGCCTTATAGTTTTCAATAGACTCGGGGTTTGGGAGGAATGGGATCCACTTCATCCGTCAAGGTGTGCAAATGGACAGGCCGGTAATCAAAACGCACCTCGCCCTTCTGGTTTACCCAGCTCAAAGTATGTTTGAGCCAATGGACATCATCGCGCCCGGGATAGTCTTCGCGCGCATGCGCTCCCCGGCTCTCCGTGCGGTTGTAAGCGGCTTTGATGCTGACCATCGCCTGGGCCAGCAGGTTCTCGAGTTCTAGGGTCTCCACCAGATCGGTATTCCAGATCATGGACCGATCGGATACTTGCACCTCGGAAAGCGACTCCCACACCTCTTCAAGCTTTGAAATGCCTTCGTTTAAGGTTTCACCGGTTCTGAACACGGCCGCGTAGTTCTGCATGATGCGTTGCATTTTATCTCGGATCCTGGCCGTCGGAATAGAACCCTTGGCCATGCGTAGGCGTTCCAAACGCTCCAAGGTCGGCTGGGTGCAATCGGCGGGTAGGGGCTTGTGGGTAGAACGGGGGCTGATCGTTTTTGCGCAATAGTCGGCCGCTGCACGTCCGAATACGATGAGATCCACTAGCGAATTCGATCCCAGCCGATTGGCGCCATGCACCGAAACGCAGGCACACTCACCGATCGCGAGCAGTCCGGGAACTAAAGAGCTCGGATCGCCGTTTTTCAAGGTGACGACTTGCCCATGGTAATCTGTGGGGATCCCGCCCATGTTATAATGTGCCGTCGGGATCACGGGGATAGGTTCCTTGCTCACGTCCACGCCGGCGAATATACGTGCGGACTCCGCGATCCCCGGAAGTCTTTCCTCGATAACCTCCGGGGCGAGGTGTTCCAGGTGCAGATAGATGTGATCTTTCTCGGGTCCTACGCCACGTCCTTCGCGGATCTCCACGGT
>JBOIEE010000219.1:0-4046 GCA_050740975.1 Gammaproteobacteria bacterium
ACGCAGTGGCGACACTGCGCGGCAAGAGGATTTCACCGGTGGCGGTATCCCACCCTCGCCCGTTGCCGGTGTGGTTGAGATTGGCGACGACAAGGTACCTTTCATCCTCGGTGGCAAGCCTCCGCCATGCGGCGTATCTGCGCTGGAGGGGAGTCAGGTGCCCATTCCGATCGTCCAGGAGCGCAAGAAGGTTTACCGCGTACGGCAAATCGACCAATAGAACGCACTTAGACTTACGAGATACCCCGCACCGCATCTTTTCGGTGCAGGGTTTGCCCCACGCAGCCCTGCCGGCTACATGGGGTATTTCGGCACAGGCAAGTACTTCGAATCGGGTGACGGCCGCCTGTCCCGCCGAAATCGCAGGGATCTTCGGAGGAGAGCAAGGTAGTGAACACGATACGCCCATTACGAAGGATCGAGTCGGTGACCTGCTTCTCACCCTAATTTTGGTTGTCATCCGGGTCCACCAGATCCATGTACCAGCAAGAAGAGGCGAGGGGGGAAAGAGCATTGAGCCGGCAACCTTCGTATCTTGGTCCTATTTCCACTACCCAGTTTTGATACGCTGTGAAAGCTGTGGGAAACGCGCACGCGCTATCCGCCATACAGCTAACGCCATTGAGTGATATATTAAGTCGGCTACCCCGCCCAAGGCAGCCTTCCTTAAAAATTTTTCAGAGTTCCCTAAAGTTTTCTTCCAAACGGCCGCTAAGTCTTTTCGCCCCGAAAGGGTGAACGGCCCCCTCAGCTCATCGAGGGCCGCGACTTTTGGGGCTGGAGAAAGCGCGATCCATTTCCTACGCTGAGAGGAAACCGGCAATGGCGATCTACCGGACAGACATGAAACGGCAATTTCAGTTTGAGGTGATCCTGGGTGATGAGCAAGTTACGCATACAGCGTAGACCCTTAGGTCCTAGTGAGAACCGCAGCAGCGGCTTTACCCTCGTGGAGTTGATGATCACCCTCGCGCTGGCCGCCATTATCCTCAGCGCCGCCGTGCCGAGCTTTCGGGATCTGGTGCAAAACAACCGCATCACCGCACAGGTGAATGAGTTTATCACGGCACTCAGCTTGGCGCGCAGCGAAGCCATTAAGCGGGGGGCAACCTTGCGTGTCACCGCGCTTGCCGGTGGCGGCGCTTCAAACGAGTTCGGAATGGGCTGGCGGGTGTGGGCCGATGCCGATGGGGATGGAAGCTATGACGCCGGGGAGGAACTGCGCGAGACTGCGGCGCTAAGCGGTGGGGCGACCCTAGACAGCGTCAGCGTCCCCGCCGTCACTGAAGTCCAGTATCTCCCAAGCGGTTTGCTGAACATCGCGGCGGGGACGACGCAGAGCTTTCAACTGCGCATCCCCCAATGCAGGGGTAACCAGGCGAGAAATGTCACCATCTTACCCACTGGCCGCGCCACGATCGCCACCGTAGCCTGCGCCTGACCTGAAGAGAAGGAGATGGCACTACCACTATCGCTTCCCCGATCGGCTCACGGTTTCACCCTGTTCGAGGTGCTGATCGCCGTGCTGGTGCTTTCGCTAGGTCTGCTCGGGCTCGCGGCGCTGCAGTCAGCGGGTTTGCGCAGCAACCACAGCGCTTACCACCGCAGCCAGGCGACACAGTTTGCTTACGACATCATCGACCGCATGCGTGGCAACAAGGCCATCGCCGAGGCCGCCGGCTACGACCTCGCGATGACGGCTCCGCCACCTTCGAGTCCGCCTGATTGTATCACCAACCCTTGCAGCGCCGCGCAGCTCGCCACCTACGAGCTTAACAACTGGATCCAGAGCCTAAACGTTGTTCTGCCCTCAGGAGACGGGGCTGTTGCCTGCGGACCGGCCGGCGGCCCGCCAGTCCCCTGCGCAGCGGGCCTGGTCGTCACAGTAACCGTCGCCTGGGACGACAACCGCAATGGCCTCAACACGGATCCCAACGAGAACTTTGCCATGAGCACCCAGCTATGAGGCTTCCCGAGCGCAACAGCACTGTACTGCCCCGCGGCCAGCAGGGTCTGACCCTGGTCGAGATCATGGTGGCGGTCACGCTGGGGTTGATCCTAACCGCCGGCTTGATCCAGGTCTTCGTCAGCAACAAGCAAGCGTATCGGGTGCAAGAAGGCCTCGCGCGCTTGCAGGAAAACGGCCGCTTCGCCCTCGACTTCATTACCCGCGACGTGCGCGGAGCGGGATTTGTGGGTTGCCCCGGAAGCACCACACCCATCGT
This sequence comes from Gammaproteobacteria bacterium, assembly GCA_050740975.1. GTDB lineage: Bacteria > Pseudomonadota > Gammaproteobacteria > JBOHHR01 > JBOHHR01 > JBOHHR01. The sequence continues at coordinate 2,226 of JBOIEE010000219.1, forward strand.
TAATACCTTAAACAACGCGGGCTCCCTTCCCTGGAACTTCGCCTCACCCATGCAAGGTTTTGAAGCGACCAGTACGACCGCTTGGAGCCCAGCCCTGGACGGCAGCATTCTCAGCCCCCTTGGCGGGCGCGACGTGATCACCGTGCGCCGCTCCGTGGGCGACCCGGTCCCGGTCATCTCCCAACCAGCGGGGACACCACCCGGTTCCAACCCCATTACCGTGGCTATGACTGCCGCGTTGAATGACTTCAATACCCCCCCTAGTCCCTCTTTACCCGTCGCGATGATCTCCGACTGCACCAACGCCGCAGTTTTTCAGATCACCAACTCCAACCCGAGCAGCGGCACCATCAATCACGCTATCGGCGGCGCTTCTCCTCCTGATGCTCCTGGTAACGCCGCAGTCGACATGGGTAAGGACTTCACCAACACGGCCGAGGTCGTCCGCCTCTCGACCATCACCTACTACGTGCGCCAAACGGGAACCGCTCCGCCTGCCCTGTGGCGTCAGGTCGGAGGCGCGGCGGCCCAAGAGCTGGTCGAGGGCGTGCAGGATATGCAGATCCGCTATGGGGTGGACACGGATGGCGACCGAGTCCCCAATCAATACCTGACAGCGGATCTGGTCGCGGACTTCAACAACGTGGTCAGCGCCCGTGTCGACTTGTTGCTGCAATCCATAGCGGACAACCTCACCAACGCCCCCCAGCGCTACACCTATGACGATGGCACTTGTGGCGCAGGATGCACTCCCGCCGATCGCCGTTTCCGCCAGGTGGTCGGCGCCACCATCGGGTTAAGGAACAAGATCTTATGAGAGCACAATCGGTTCGTCTCAACCGCCAAGCAGGAGCGGTGCTGTTCGTGTCGCTGATCATGCTGCTGGTGCTCAGCGTGATCGGCGTCACCGCGATGCAGAGCACGACCCTAGAGGAGAAGATGGCGGGCAACCTGCGCGATCAGACCCTGGCTTTCCAGGCCGCCGAGGCCGCCTTGCGCGAGGGTGAAACCTGCCTGGCCAATCAGGCGGCGGAGCCTGTGGCGCAGGCGAACCCTCCTCCTCCTCTGTGCGCCACCTGCCCCACTTGCGCCGACACGGTCTTCCAGCTTAACACCCCCGGTGTCGATGTCCTTAACAACGCCTTGTGGGACAACACCGGCGCGCCGATCCTCTACCGGACTTACGCGGGCACCTTGCAAAAGGTAGCCACCGCGCCGAAACATTTGATCGAATACCACTCCTTCATCAAGGACAGCCTCACCACCGGCCAACAAGGCGATGAGACCGGCCGGGTGACCTTCCGCGATACGGCACGCGGGACGGGTGGAAGCGACGCCGCCCGGGCCCATACCCAAAGCACCTACACCAGACGTTTTTAAGAGAGCGGCAGATAGACAGACAGGAGACCAATATGGTCAAACATTCAGTAAACTTCCTCGCGGGATTTACGCTCTCGCTTTTGTGCTTCACGGCAAGCGATGCGCCGGCGGCTCCCCTGCAGCTCAGCCAGGTGCCGCTCTATCTCGGGGGCAACATCGGCCCCAACGTGATGTTCACCCTGGATGATTCGGGATCGATGCAGTGGGAGGTGTTGCCGGATGAACAGCTCTTCGTGCCGGGAGATCCCGATACAGCAAGTATCGGAACAGAGATCGATTACGTGTTTCCTGAAAACCAGGCTTATTATGGCGCACCGGCTCCAGGGTATTATCGCTGCCGAGATAGGAACCCCGGCTGCTCGATCAGCGGCACTACGACAGACGACACGGCGGCCGTAGGCGGGCACGAAGACGACAACCAGCACCATTACATGACCCGTT
>JBOIEE010000220.1:0-7054 GCA_050740975.1 Gammaproteobacteria bacterium
TTTACCCAGAAATGCCGTTCGCATTCTGGTCCATGAGCCATCTCCTCAGAATGTCAGGGAAAAAAGCCAGCTATCCGCCCGTAGGCTTGCTGACTGTGGCGGCCATGTTACCTCAAGAATGGAACAAAAGACTGGTCGACCTCAACGTTAGCGAGCTCTCCGACGAGGATCTGCGCTGGGCGGATTATGCGTTCATCGGGGCGATGAATGTGCAAGCCACATCGGCGCGGCAAGTGATGGGGCGTTGCCAACGGGCGGGCGTGAAGATCGTCGCCGGCGGCCCGCTGTTCACGCATGAATACCAGGGATTTCCGGGGGTGGACCACTTCGTCTTAAACGAAGCTGAAGTTACCCTTCCCCGCTTCTTGGAAGACCTGCAAAAGGGCTGTGCAAAACCCATTTACACCTCACCGGAAATGGCCGATGTGCATGAAACGCCCGTTCCTCTTTGGGAACTGGCTGATCTGCGGCAATACGGCTTTGCCATCGTCCAATACTCCCGCGGTTGCCCCTACCAATGTGATTTTTGCGACGTGACCGCCCTTTTTGGCCGCAAACCACGCACCAAGACACCCCAGCAAATCATCGCCGAGCTGGAGGCGCTAGGGGACTTAGATCGGTTTGACCTTGTCGTTTTCGCCGATGACAACCTGATCGGAAATAAAAAGCTCCTGAAAACCGAGTTGCTGCCGGCGCTGATCGAATGGCGCAAAAACAAAAAGCCGCTGGTCAGCTTCGCTACCCAGGTGACGATCAATTTAGCCGATGATCCCGAGTTGGTGGAGCTGATGCGCGAAGCAGGGTTCCGGCACATCTTCGTGGGCATAGAGACGCCCGAGGAAGAGGGCCTCATCGCTTGCAAAAAGCGCCAGAATACGCGCCGCAACCTGTTGCAAAACGTCCGCCTGTTGCACCGGGCGGGGTTCATCGTCACCGCCGGTTTCATCGTCGGGTTCGACACCGACACGCCATCGATTTTCCAGAGTCAGATCGATTTTATTCAGGGCAGCGGGATCGTCATCGCAGGCGTCAGCGTGCTCAAAGCGCCGCCCGGAACGGAGCTTTATGAACGCATGAAACGAGAAGGCCGCTTGATTTATGAATTCGATTTTCATGAAAGTCAAACCAACATCGTCCCGAAAATGGACGCCAGCACACTGAGTTCAGGGTACCGCAAGGTGTTAAAGTACATCTACTCGCCCGAGCATGTTTGCGAGCGTGCGATGCGTTTTCTTAGCGACTACCAAAAAGACAGGCCGGATAGCGGTGCTTCCGGATGGGAATTGAGGCACCTCAAGATCGTGTTTCGCTACCTTGGGATCCTTGCCCGCATCATCTTTTGGGTCGGGATGCGAGGCAAACAACGGCGTTATTTCTGGAAGCTAATTAAGTGGACTCTGGTGCATCGACCCGAACGCATAGACCTGGCTTTGTTTTTTGGCGTGTGGATGTATGAGTTCAGTGAAATGTACAAGACTTATGACGCATCCGGCCATTTCGATATCTACAAAGTGCCCATGACCTTGGCTAATAAGAGCCAAATGGCGGTTTGAGTATCAAGCGGGATCATCTTTTCAATCCGATAAATAGATGCAAGCAAAGTAATGAAAAAAACAATCGCAATCCTCTCGTTCCAATTAATCACGGGTGCTCTGGTGAGCGGGTGCGGTGACATAAACGCAGATACCCCACCGAGCGCGAGCGCCGTGCGAACAAAATTTAGTGGAGCATGGCATGTGACCGGGGGCACCAAGACCGCTTTTCCCGGGCAAGACGAGAACTGCGGCTATGGCATAGGTAGCGGGACGATTACCGTAGAAGGAAACAGCATCGCCGGTAACCTCACCGACAATTCGGGCTACGCCTATGTTATCGAGGGCCGCATCGACGAAGGCGGGAAAATGAGCGGGGAATTCACCTACGAGGGATATGATGCCGCGACGTTCGACGGCGTGCTGGCGGATAACAACGGCGGCGGCACATGGAACGATATTAATGGATGCCCGGGATCCTGGCAGGCGAAACGATCGGCCGGGGGAGAGAAGCAGATCGCCGAACGCGCTCAGCCCTCCTTGCCATAAGGCGGGTACGGGTTCTCTCCGTTCAGCGCGCTTGACAGGCTGCGCTTGCCGACTACAATCAACTGCAATCGACGGGCGGGAATAGCTCAGTTGGTAGAGCGCTACCTTGCCAAGGTAGAAGTCGCGGGTTCGAGTCCCGTTTCCCGCTCCAAAGGACCGGTTGTGACCGTCGAGGACCCGTGCGGTAACTGGGACCCGGCGCGATTTGCATGTGTCGAAGTAAGCCCCTTCCCTGGTGTTCGAAAATTCTTCCCATTAGACCTACCTGACTAATAGAAGAAGAAATCGAATGCCCAGCCGCCGCCAGTTCATAGAGGCCGTGTGTGCTTTGCTTCCCGTTGCGGCCGGCGCTTTGGCAGTAAGGAAAGCCAGTGCAAACGAGATCGAGTTTGGTCATGCGCACAGCTTTGACTTTGACGGGCTGCGAGCCAAGGCTAAAGCGCTCGCCGGTCGACCTTACAAAGCGCCAGCGATCCGCTACCCGGAGATCCTTGAGCGCATCGATTTCGATACTTATCAGCAGATCCGGTTCCGCCCCGATAGAGCGCTCTGGGCGGGTCGCCGGGTGCCGTTTACGGCCCAATTTTTTCATCTTGGCCGTTACTTCAAAGTACCGGTGAAGCTCTACGCGTTCGAGGAGGGCATGGCTCGGGAGATCCTATACAGCACCGAGTTCTTCGAGTTTGGCAATGCGAAGCGCGATAAAGAGCTACCGTCCGATCTGGGCTTTGCCGGCTTTCGCATAATGAACCCCGGGAACGCAACAACCGACTGGCTGGCCTTTCAGGGGGCTAGCTACTTCCGAAGCTCGGGTGAACTTAACCAGTACGGGATCTCAACGCGAGGCCTGGCTATCAACACCGGCCTCGCAACCCCGGAAGAATTTCCTCATTTTAGCGCGTTTTGGCTGCAATACCCCCGAGCGGGGGAAAAGCGGATCACGATCTATGCTCTGCTCGAAAGCCCCAGCCTGAGCGGCGCGTATCGTCTGGACTGCAACAAGGGAAGCGCCGTGACCATCGATGTGCGTGCCGAGCTGTTCCTGCGTAGCGCGGTAGAGCGCTTAGGGGTAGCGCCACTGACCAGCATGTTCTGGTACGCGGAGAATAATCGGCACCAGGCGCTCGACTGGCGCCCCGAGATCCATGACAGCGATGGCCTTGCGATCTGGAATGGCGATGGTGAGCGCATCTGGCGGCCGTTGAACAACCCTCCAACAGTGCGCACAAACTCCTTTTTTACCCGTAACCCAAAGGGATTTGGCCTGTTGCAGCGTGACCGCGCCTTTCACAACTACGAAGATGACGGGGCCTTCTACCATCGTCGTCCAAGCGTTTGGGTAGAGCCGCTTGGAGACTGGGGTGAAGGCGCGGTGCAGCTGGTTGAAATTCCGACCAACGATGAGATCCATGACAACATCGTTGCCTACTGGCTGCCACAAGCAGCCGCGCAAAGCGGCGCGGAGCGCTCATTCAATTACCGCCTGCACTGGGTCGGAAAAGAACCCTATCCACCCGATGCCGTGGGTCGGGTTAGGCACACGCGGATCGGCCTCGGGGGGATCCCCGGTCAGCTCCGGCCCAAAAACACACGCAAGTTTGTGATCGACTATTCCGGCGGACCGTTAAAGGAATTGGAACAGCGATACGACGTGACCCCAATGGTCAGCACATCGCGTGGGACAATCGACAACGCCGTCGCGCTTAAAGTGGTTGGGACTCCACGCTGGCGGGCCTCCTTTGACCTCTCTAGTGAGGGGGGGGAGCCGGTCGATCTGCGTTGTTATCTGCTCCTCGGGGACCGCACTCTAACGGAGACCTGGCTGTACCAATATGTTCCGGCTGGATAAGAGCGCTGAAGAGTGGGCCGGCGGGACGATGATTGCGCTCGCTCCTTATGCGCTCGCTTTGGCTGAATATTCATCTACCCCATCTTCCACTGGAGGTATATAAGGCAAGCGATTCGGAAGCTTGTCCCGTTGTGGTCGGGGCTGGTCACGGGCGTGCGCAGTGCATCTTACTCGGAAACCCGGTAGCTCAACGTCAACCGAATCAGGCCAAGGGTGGTTGAGGCCGTAATCAACTCCCACGCTCAACGCAAGCGAAGGCTGTCACCTAAACGGTGTTTTCGGAGCAGATAGGGCATGTTCCTCGGATCAATCCCCAGCATGACCGCCGTCCGCTTCTTGATCCCGTTGGCGCGAAGCAGCGCATCACGAAGGATCTGCTTTTCGAGGAGGTTCAGTTTTTCTCGTAACCGCGGCTCGGCCGAGCGTCCAGGGGCCTCCTCCCCATCATGAGACTTGGCGAGATTCCTGGGCAGGCTCGAAGGCACAATGACCGAGCTTTTTCGACAATGACCGCATGCTCCACCGCATTCTCCAGCTGCCGGACATTGCCTGGCCAATCATACTCGATCAACAAGGCGAAGGTTTCCGGGGCGATAGCACGGATCGCTTTGCCGATGGCCAGGCGGTATTGGCGAAGAAAGTGCTGCGCGAGCAGGGAGATATCCTCTTTTCTCTCGCGCAGTGGCGGAAGCGGGATGCAAAAGACATTGAGGCGGTAGTACAAGTCCTCGCGAAATGTACCCGTGGCGACTCCTTTCGCTAAATCCACATTAGTCGCTGCAAGCACCCGGACATCGACCGGCACGGTGACAGAGCTGCCGACTGGCTCGAATTCGTGCTCCTGCAAGACACGGAGAAGCTTGGCCTGTCCTGAGAGGGGCATGCTGCCGATCTCATCTAAGAGAATCGTGCCGCCATCGGCCTGTTTGAATCGTCCACGGCGGTTGCGGATCGCGCCGGTGAACGCTCCTCTCACATGGCCGAAGAGCTCGCTTTCCAGTAGAGTTTCTGTGAGCGCGGTGCAGTTCACCTTCACGAAGGGACCGCTGCAGCGCAGGCTATGCGTATGGATGGCGTTGGCGACGATTTCTTTGCCTGTTCCACTTTCGCCTTGAATGAGAACGGTAGCGTCGGTCTTCGCTACGGAGCCGATGAGACGGCACACCTGCCGGGTTTTCTCACTTTCACCGACGATACACGGAAAATCCTGGTCCTCCGGCCCCCACCCATCCTCACTATTCGCAGCGCTATCACTATGATCGAGAGTTGTCTTGAGCTTGCGGGTAGTAAAAACAAGATATCCTTCGCCGCTGCCCTCCACGGAAGCAACACTTACACTCACCGCGATCCGGCCACCCCTTTTCTCGAGCAATAGCACGTCATCGCTACGTATGTGGGCTTGATCGATGTTCAGGGAAGGTACATGAACGGCCAATCGCTGCGCCTGAAAAAGACGATCGATGGGCATCCTTGATCTCCTCGGTTTGGTACCCGGTATCTCTAAGCGCCTGTGAATTTGCTTCGATGAGCGTTTTCGTCACGGCGTCAAACACGAAGACAGCATCGCTTACGGAGTTGAAGACCATTTGATAGAGGTCGGCGGACTTATTTATCCTTTCCCTCCAGCCTTTTCCTTAGGCGCATGGCGCCAAACCACGGCACCCTCCTTTCTCGTCCGAGGCGGGCTATACCTGTAAATACGTCCTGCTCTATCGCCTCGAGCTATCCGCCAGAACTGCGGTCCAATTCTTCCGCACGTCGCCACCGAGCCCATGGGGAAGAGCGTCGCACTCAGAGTTTGTGAAACAACCGTCGCGAGCGAAGGGAGGTCGCGTTCCGCCGGAGCGGAGGACGGTTTCGCCGGGAGCGAAACGGCGCGCAAGCCCCGAAGGGGCGAGTCCCAAGGATGGGACGAGCAACCAGAGTCTATGTTGAACTACATGAGGATTGTTGCGCGCCACCCCTGGCGCGCACCCTGCGGGCCGCCGATTGCGTTCCCAATCCGCTCCCGGCGGATTGGTCCGAGCACCGCCGGAACGAGAGATCCCAAGCGCAGTAGGTTTTTTCACAAACTCTCACTTCGCTCTTTGCCCTTGTCTGTCAGCGACGGCTAATACCACTGCACTAAAGGCCTCAGACGTTAATTTATGAGGACCGTCCGTGGTGACCGTGAGCCTGTAGGTCGCAGGCCGGATCCTGGGAGGTAGCCCGACTACGGCTTGGTTCGGGGCATAGCTTTTCACCGATAGGACTTGATTGCCCAACCGTACGATGGGTGGTGTGCGGCCAAAATTATGGCCCGTAATGACCATCCCGTTTTCCTTGAAATCCACTGCGGTGCTCACTATCACGGGCGGCGGTGTTCTTGGACTCGCCGATCCAGCGGTAAGCGGCATGCACAAACCCCACTGTGACTAAGATTGCTTCAATAGTTAGCTTGAGCATCTTTCTTCTCCTTCGTCATTTACCAATCGTTGCACGGCCACTCAGCACGCTTCCATCATGAGAAGGCGAGAATCGCATTCTGCCTCCCATTCGCAAGTTCCTTGTTTTCAGTGGAGCCCCGCTTGGAAGCGTGCCTTATGGTCGCGCCCACGATACGACGGGAGCGCTAACAGATGACTAACAGATAAGCACGGAGATGGCGGGTGCGATAAAACGCGGGTTGCGAGGTTAGGCGTTGTTGGGTTGTCCACGGCTTCAGCAGGTATTGCCTATCTCACGAAAGCACAGATCCAGTTCAAGCTGCTCGCCCTTGGCATTCGTAACCTCGCATCGGAGGCGACCGGTGAGCGGCGGGCGGGAGTCGAGATCCAGGGTCCCCGCAAGTAATCGTACGTAAAGCTCTTGATCCAATCCTTCCCGCCGCATCACGATACCCGATACCCGACACCCGCCCGGTTTCAGCATCGATCACCTGATCGAGCGAGCGCACCATCGCGGCGCCGAGCGCTATCTTTTTGGGGATCGCGAGTTTCACCAGCGTCTCGGGCGCCCAGAACACCAACCGTCTCCCGCCGCCCGGGATCGCCAGTTCTTGCGCGGTGGTCCGGCCCAGATAATCCACAGCTAGAGGGCCGCGCAGTCGGATCCGGTATTCACCCGCTAGGAGGTCATCGTCGAT
>JBOIEE010000221.1:0-4754 GCA_050740975.1 Gammaproteobacteria bacterium
GAAGCCGCCATCGTCGGTCTGCGAGCAATGCAAGTAGCTAAGGTACGTGGTCACGAGTCGCTTCGTCTCCGGCGAGCTGCTCACGCGTTCGGCTTGCAGCGCGACGATTAGCGCCCGAGCGTTGTCATCGACGCAATAGCCCGTGCTTCGCGCAGGAACGCTGTATGTGGCGTGCTGGATGATCCCCGTGTCGTCCGTCATTCGCAGAAGGTGATCGAGGCGCAACTCCGGCAGGCTGCTGGCCCGCGTAGGCTTGGGGCGAGCGGGGATCCTGGGCACCTCTGTCATCACCCTTATCCCCAATTCGAGATAGGCCTCCCCGATGCGCGGCCAGACCATAGATCGCGTAAATTCGTAAGCGGATGATCGCACGCGGCCCAGCTCGGCGGGACAGCTCAGAAGCGACACCAGGGCTCTGCTCAAAGCGTCGCTATCGCCGAACGGAAAGAGAGACCCCCGCCCCGCCGCGAGAAGCTCCTGCGCGTGCCAGTAGGGGGTCGAGACCGCCGCCGCACCGGCACCCATGGCGTAGGATAACGCCCCGCTGGTAACCTGGGCCTCGTTCTGGTAAGGACTCACGAAGATGTCGGCGGCCTGAAGGTAGCTGCACAGCTCTTCGGCCGTCACGAACTGGTCGCGAAATACGACGTGTTCGCGTACGCCGAGCCTTTCGGCCTCCCGCTCGAGGGTCGTTCGGTACGCCTCGCCGTGCCGGCGGAGGATCGTGGGATGGGTTGCGCCGACCACGAAGTAAACGAGATCTGGAAACGCTGCGATCACCGCCGGCAACGCGCGGATCACCGTCTCGATGCCCTTGTTGGGACCCAGCAACCCAAAGGTCAGGAGCATTCGTTGGCCCGATACCCCGAACTTGGCCTTCAGTCGCTGCGGGTCACGTGGTTTCATCTCGGGAATTCCGTGAGGAATAACGTGAATCTTCTGCCCCTGCACCCCATACGAGTCGCCGAGCAGTTCCGCAGCGATCTTGCTCATCACAACGATGCCGGCACACTGTTTTGCCATCCCCTGGACGATGGCTCTTTGCGATCCGGATGGACGCTTGAGGACGGTGTGCAGCGTGGCGATCACCGGAGCTCGCAAGGCCGTCACAAAGTCGAGAATATAGGCACCGTCATCGCCGCCGAAGATGCCGTGCTCGTGCTGAATGTACACCAGGCGCACGTCGCTGTAGTTGACGAACTCGGCGGCACGAGCGTAATCGCCCTTGACTCCCTGGCGGATCTCATACTGCACGTTCCCCGGATACTCGTACTGCCCGCCCGGATCGGTCACCGCAAGGGTCATCGGCAGCACGCGCTCATCGACCGATCCGATGGCGTCGGCGAGATCTCGGGTGAATGTGGCGATACCGCATCGCCGTGGTGGATACGTCCCGACGAAGGCGAACGGTAAATCGGCTTCCGTGGATTTCACCTGGAGCGCTCCCCTGTCGTCCCCCCGCCGCCGGCTCGTGCGTACCTCGTGGACCGCCTTGTCCTTGCACTCAAGCACAGACACGCCCGAAATCATCCTGCAGCCTAACGATGTCGTCCTCGCCAAAGTAGCTGCCACGCTGGATCTCGATAAAGACTAGCGTTTCGGCGCCCGGATTTTCGATCCGGTGGGCCGCACCGAGGGGAATATCCACCGCGTCCCCGGACGACAAGGCTATCTCGCGCCCATCAAGGGCCACTCTGGCCATGCCTTGCACCACCATCCAATGTTCCGCGCGCTGCGCATGCTTTTGGTAGCTTAAGCGTTTACCGGGCAAGACCTCGATTCGTTTGACCTTATAGGTGTCGCCCTCGTCGAGCACGTGAAAGCTTCCCCACGGTCGACTATCAAACCGCGGGGCAAGTTCAACGCTTTTAGATCGTTCCATCCGAACACCTCCTTAGGTAGACAAGATGTTGATTATCGAACTTTGTTGGTTGTTCCTGTTTACCGGTAATGACGGCCGACGCTCGCCCTAGACGAGTAAGTGGGGCACGAAGCCGAGCCGCTCACCAAGTAGGATACATCAACATCCGCCTCGCCGACTTCCGCTGGAGCCCACGATACCACCGCTGCAGCCGCGGCCCCATTTCGGCTTTGGTTGCGAGATAGACGAAGCGTTTATCGCTAGCTTGCCAACGGGTAAACTGGTCGAATCAACGATCACCGCGTGCCTGGCTGCCGCAAACGCATGCCGTAGCCGCCGGTCGGATCGATGTTAAACCTATCAACCAGTGAAATAAACAACCCCGCATTAAATACCTTAGCGATGGAACTCTTTGGGGGCATTGAGGCAGGCGGTACCAAGTTCGTGTGCGCGCTTGGTAGCCGCTCGGGGGAGATCCTGGCCGAGTCTACCTTTGCTACCGAGGCCCCCAATGAGACCATGCGTGCGGTCGTCGCATTCTTTCGGGACCGCGCACGCACCCAGCCCCTGACCGCGATCGGGATCGGCGCCTTCGGCCCTATCGATCTAAACCTGCGCTCGGAGCACTATGGGTGTATAACGTCCACGCCTAAGGCGGCTTGGCGGTACTTCGACATCGTCGGGGCGGTCCGCCAGGCACTTGGAGTACCCATCGGTTTCGATACCGACGTCAACGCGACGGCCCTGGGAGAGTGGCACTGGGGCGCCGCGCGCGAGCTCGATACGTTTCTTTACGTTACCGTCGGCACGGGTGTCGGTGGCGGCGCCATGGTGAACGGGCGACTATTGCACGGGATGCTGCATCCGGAGATGGGCCATATCCGCATACCGCACAACCGGTCGCTGGACCCCTACACCGGCTGCTGTCCGTACCACGGGGACTGTCTAGAGGGCCTGGTCTGCGGACCGGCCTTGGAATCTCGTTGGGGCCAGCCGGCGGTAAGCCTGCCTCACGATCACCCGGCGTGGGCTCTGGAGACACATTACCTAGGACTTGCCGTTGCGAACTGGGTCTGTTGCTTTGCGCCGCAGCGTATCATCATCGGCGGCGGTATCATGCGGCGGCGCGAGCTGCTCCCCCAGATCCGCGCCCATGCTCGTGCGCTACTCAACGATTATATCCAGACACCCCAGCTACGCGACGGTCTTGACGACTATCTGGTAGCCCCCATGCTCGGCAGTCGCGCCGGGGTCCTAGGTGCCATCGCACTTGCGATCCAGACGACCACCTAGCCGCGATTGGCCGGTCGAGTTGCGCGCAACCCGGTTGCTTGATCGGGTTACGTATGTAACGACGTCGGTGACCGATACCCGCCGCTATATCTCATAACCGTTATTGTGAAGTACGCAGTCCTTCGCTCAATTCGTCTGTCCATACCCTAAAGCTCTTTAGCTTGTTGGGGCCAAAAGTGTTGCTGATCGGGACATCAGCCGCGTCGCGACCGCGGGCGATCAACACCCGGCCGATGCGCGGAGTGTTGTTCCGAGCGTCAAAGGTGTACCAATGACCGTCAAGGTATGCCTCGAACCAAGCGGCGAAATCCATCGGGCCATGTGGTGGCGGTACGCCCATGTCGCCCAGGTAGCCGGTACAATAGCGTGCGGGGATATTCATGCACCGGCAGAATGCGATCGCCAGGTGCGTGAAATCACGGCAGACGCCGGTCCCCTCATTGAAAGCCTCCCAGGCCGTCTTGGTGGAGCGCGCATGCTCGTAACCAAAAGCGATATGCCTATGGACAAAGTCGCAGATCGCTTGGACGCGTCCCCATCCGCTCGGTGGATCGCCAAAGAGCCCCCAAGCCACCTCGGATAGCCGATCGGTTTCGCAGTACCGGCTTCCCAAGAGAAACACTAGGGTTTCCTCGGGCAGGTTTTGCACGGGCGTCTGTCCCGCCCAGGCGGCGACCACATCCGGCTTCCCCGTGTCCTTCACGACCGCATTGGCAGAGAGCCGAATTTGGCCCTTCGGCGCTATGATCCGGCTGCACCAATTGCCAAAGCCATCACGATAGGCTGTGATCGGGACCGGCGGGTCGGCGATGAGGTAGTCGGGAACAATGATATCGGAGACGCGCGTGAAGTGGACGTTCAAGGTCAATATCATAGGCGTCGGCTGTGGGCAGTCGTAAATCAATTCGTAGCCAATGCGGATCTGCATAATAGTCTCCCGACTCCGCCAATGCCGCTCGATGCATGTTCTGGCGGCTTTGGTTTATTTCTTGGTGCACGCACCCTGCTCAGGTTGTGTAAACCAGCTTATCCCGAAGCGTTCTTAGCTCCCACGACCTCCCAAGCTAGACAGAAACGAGCGTCTGTGCAGACGCATCGATCCCACGCAAGTGCATGTCGCGATCCGCTTGATCTCTCCGAGCGTCTTGACGAGACTGTAGAGCTTCGCCCACCCGATATCGATGTACCGAGTCAGCTTACCAAGGCAACTCGGGCAGCTCGCTGAATACGTGTCGCACACCTTCGCTCCATTGACTGCTAAGCGCGGTGAAATACGCATCCCCCTCCTCGAACCGACGACGCATCTGCATTTTAAGACTGTCTCGTTGGTAGCAAATCAGATCGATTGGCATGCCTACAGACAAGTTACTGCGCATGGTCGAATCGAACGAAACCAGCACACATTTCGCAGCATCGGCGAGCGTCGTGGAACGGGTAATCACGCGATCGATGATGGGTTTTCCGTATTTTGTTTCACCGGTCTGCAGATAGGGCGTGTCGAGCCCCGCCTCGATAAAATTGCCCTCCGCATAAATCCGAAAAAGCCGCAAAGGCTCGCCGCTAATTTGTCCGCCGAGTATGAACGAGGCGTTGAATTTGA
>JBOIEE010000222.1:0-3990 GCA_050740975.1 Gammaproteobacteria bacterium
TGGATATGCTCCTTAACATGCAAGCACTATATGTTGTATTACATGCCAACACAGCTAGGTGCGAAATCACACCTTTCAGCAATATTTCAAGAACTTAGGAACTCCGGGTTAAGGAAGATCCGTCCGACAACACCAAAGGGGCACGCCGTGTTTCTCTCGCCATGTTCGTCTCCGCTTGTGTTCCCGGAACCAGCATGACGAACATGAGCTACTTTGTAAAGTATTTAATGGAACGATCGACTAGGTACTAATAGGTCTGTCGCCGAAACGGCGTAACCTGCGGCATTTGTCATGGGTATGCTGCGCCTATCCGCTATCTTTGCGTCCTGGGCGAAAATCCCGTACCAGCCGGCGCAAAACTGCGACGCCCTGCGACACCCCGGCGTAACGTAGATCTACATAGGCCTCGGTGATAGCACGTATGCGGTGCGCGAGCTCGGGGCGATGCGTGCAGGCGCGCTGGGCGAAAGACACGGGGCCTTCGTAGGTATGGCGCCTGATCCCTGTCCTTGCGAGCCTATTGCAGAACCGCTGATAGAGCGCCTTGGCCGGGTCTTGGACAGACTCCCGGCGCAGGGCTATCCGTGCCGCCGTCGCCAAAGTTAATGCAGTGACGACAATCACGAACCAAAAGGCGATGCGCCGAGCCGTGGGCTCTCCCATGCCCAGTTTCTGCATTACCTGCGCCTGGCGGCGTTCCCCATATCCCAACACCCACTGGTTCCAGCCGTGGTTGACGGCGTCCAGGGTGTTGCGAGCGCGGCGCCACCACTGCATGAGGACCGCGTTTTCACTCCACCCCCATGGGATGATAGTAAGCTGTTCCGCAAGTGCCGTCTCCACCCCCTGTTCAACCCGTGCCGGGGACACGGCACCCGTGGGGTCTACCCTGACCCAGCCTTCACCTTCAAGCCAAACTTCAGACCAGGCATGAGCGTCTCGCTGGCGCACCACGAGATAGCCTCCCAGCGCATTGTAGTCGCCCCCTTGATAACCCGTGACGATACGGGCGGGGAGACCGGCCGCCCGCATCAAAACGGTGAACGCGGCCGCGTAATGCTCGCAGAAGCCGCGCCGGGTATCGAACAGAAATTCATCCATCGTGTCCCGTTCCAGCGGCGAGGGGCTCAGCGTATAGAAGAACGGTTGCTCCCGGAAATAAGCCAAAGCCTGTGAGATGATCCGCCTTGGGTCCTGCACTTGCTCCCGCCAACGCCGGGCAAGAGCAAGCGCCCGCGGGTGGAAGGTCGCCGGCAGACGCAGGGCTCGGGCCAGTGCGGCGGGCGTGCTTCCGAGCACTCTGAAACGCGGGTGTGAGCTTGCGCGGTAACGCATCCTCCGGGTCACGGGACGTTCCGCCAGCAGTTGGAGATCGGAGCTGAGCGCCGTGCCTGGAGGCGTGATCGAGGGCATCTCGAGCGCGAACAGCCAGCGCCTGTTATGAGGCTCCAAAGTCACCGCGTAGTCCAGGGCTTGGTCGAAAACATACAAGGGACTCGGGTCCTGCGGTATTTCTTCGCCACCGGTCCAGGTGCGCCCGTCACTGTCCCAGAGCACCGGCCCGCGCCAATAAAGCAGCGAGAGCTTAGGCAAAGCGCCGCTAAACGCCACCCGAAAAGCCACCGCATCGGACAGTCCTAAGCGGCTGATCGCCCCCGGCGACATCTCCTCATCCAGCCCCGTCAGCCCACTGTGCGCGTCTTTGGGCAAACCCCATAGCGGGCCGTCGATCCGAGGGAAGAGCAGAAACGCCCCCAGCATTAAAGGCAACGCTTGAGCGAGCAGGCGGCCTGCCAAGCTGGCGCAGAGCGACGTGCTCATCCGGCCGTTGAGATCGTTAAACCGCACCAGCGCCGCAGTAAACACCGCCAGCGCGAGCAGCATGGTGAGCGCGGTGGCGATGCCCTGCGAGAACAGGAAATTCGTGATCACCAAGAAGTAGCCCAGGAAAAGAAGCAGGTAATAGTCGCGCCGTGTACTTGCCTCCACCAGCTTTAGGCCGACCAACACCACCAGTAAGGCGGTTCCCGCATCTCGGCCGATCTGGGCGCCATAGCTGAGATAAACGCCTGCGAATGTGGCCAGCGCCAATACGCGCTTCAAATTGTTAAGCAGCCATCGTCCATTCTCAGGCAGAGGCCATCCTCGAAACAAAGCGCCCAACCGCCAGGCGCCCAACAGGACAAAGCACGCCGGGACCCACAGCGGCAGACGGGGAGCGTGTGGTGCGACCACAAGGCCAAGGCCGGCCAAGAGCCAAGCGAGGTGCACCCTTTGCAAAACGGCCATTTCACCCCGATCCATGACAGGCCAAGGTTTCTAAGCAGAGGCGCTGCTGCTGCGGCCCCGATCCTACTCCGATACGCTTCCCCGGCATGTACAGCCCATAGCTCACATGGCGCGCTTCCGCTTCCAGAACCCACAGGCACAGTTGGGAAAGGCGTGCCTCATCATCGCGCAGCGCCTCGACAGACTTCCAAGTCAAGCAGACCCTTTCTGCCCGATCGCCCACGAAGCGCTTGACCAGCACGGCTTGCTCCCTAGCCAAAGCCTTCCACGCGATATGGCGCGGCGGATCGCCGGGACGATAGGGGCGAAATCCCATGAAATCATCGGCCCCATCCCGCTTCCCGGATTGGCCTTGGGGGGACTCTTGCTCAATTCGCGGCAGCCCGCGTATGCCGTGAGGGTGTGGATATACCAGGCACTTGGCGGGGGACGCGTCCAGATTCGTCCAAGCGTAGAACAAGCCCAAGGGGAAACGCGTGCCGCAGCGAATGCGCGTTACATGCAGCCATCCTCGCTTAGGAGCCTCAACGACCAAGCGCGCACTCGCTACCCCCATCGCCGGCACGTCGATTAGGGCGCGGGGCCCGTTGCTGCTCGGCAGGCCGATCTCGACCGAGAAACAGGGCGCTCCCCTGCGTTCGTCCAGGTAGATCTGGAAGGCGGCGGGGTTACCGACGAATACCGGATCGGCTTTGGCGCCGAGGAAGCGGAGCTTGGCGATGTTCGCGTGGGTGTGCACCATCCCTACCGAAAAGACGCCGCCCATAAGGAACACGGCAACATAACCGAGGCTCAGGTTGTAATTGATGGAGGCGGTCAACATCAGGATCAACAGGAGGCCGAAGGAGACTCCATAGGGGGTGGGTAAGATATAGATGCGGGGTTTTTGGCGCCAATTGGAGGCCAGTTGAAAAAGTCTAGCCAAGGACTTTTCAGGGAAACCGGCGGCTACGCGACTGGGACCGCCTGGATCAGGCGCTCGATCACGCTCTGCGGAGGCGCATGGGTGTCCTGCTCCAGAGCCGTTAAGCGATGCGCGACCACACAGGGCAGCACCGTCTGAATATCTTCCGGGAGCACATGCGCGCGCCCGTGTAACATCGCCCAAGCCCTGGCGCTGCGCAATACCCCGAGTCCCGCCCGCGGAGAGAGCCCCGAAACGTAATCGGGGCAACGTCGGCTGTAGTCCAAGATATCTTGCAGATAGTCCAATAAGGCACTGCTGACATGGATCCCTTCCACGTGCTTTTGCATCGCCAGGATTTGCTCAGGCTGTAACACGACGGGCAGGTCCGCGAGCAATTCACGCCTATCCCGGCCTTTTAGCAAAGTGCGTTCTGCGGCGCCGTCCGGGTATCCCAGAGATACCCGCATCAGAAAACGGTCGAGCTGTGATTCGGGCAAGGGAAAAGTCCCGATCTGGTGTGACGGATTTTGGGTGGCGATGACGAAAAACGGCTCCGGCAAGCGGTGCGTGGCGCCCTCCACAGTCACTTGATGCTCCTCCATCGCCTCCAGCAAGGCGCTTTGACTGCGCGGTGTGGCGCGGTTTACCTCGTCGGCCAAAATAAGCTGCGCGAATATCGGTCCAGGATAATAGCTGAATTTTCCGGAATCCCGTTCATAGACCGAAACACCCAAAATATCGGCGGGCAGCAAATCGCTGGTGAACTGGATGCGTTGGAACTTGAGCCCCAACAC
>JBOIEE010000223.1:0-9373 GCA_050740975.1 Gammaproteobacteria bacterium
AAATAGCGTAAACACAAGCAAACCGACTGCCGGATATCCGGGCAATATCGGGTGTCCTCTATAGATCTTTTTCGCCAAACCTAACAGAACGATGAATCCAATAACAAGGTTTATTAGAGAACGGTGCTCGCGTTCAGCGAAAAACATCGGCTGCGTCGCCATAGCCCACTGCTCAATACCAAACATACAGAAAACGCCCGCTAATGCCGTGGCAGGCTGGAGTATGGTGGAAAGGAAAAGTGCCGCGACAACTGCCAGCACCGCTGTCAAGACTGAACTCCCCCCCTGACAAGGTGATTAGTCACTCTCGGACTGACGATATTCAAATAGCTATCGAAATGCCATACGTGCACACTGCACACCATTGGTAAATCCATCGATTGATCCCCATAGGTAGGAATCGCTTATACAGTTTAGCATTTGCCAGAACGCCGGGCACCTTCCTGCTTGACCTTTTAGAGAAAGCAACCTTATGCGGTGAACGTGCAGAGCTCTCGCAGGTTGATAGCCTGTTCACGAACCGACAAGTGTCGCATGCGTTGCATCAGGTCAGTAAGATGAGAGAGGCTGCGCTGAAGTCGAGACTTCTCTGTCCTAAAAAAAGACCCGGATTCTCGGATAAACGTGGAAGAGAAAGCCGCTGCATTGAGCCGGCATCCGCAGTTGAGCATTAGTCAGGAAGTGTGAGATCATTGGGCTGGCGAAAGCGAGCCATTTCGGTTGGCGAGCACGCCAGAGTCAGACCTGGCGCTGATGCACTTGATTGACGAGGAGTACACCCGGCATCCGTTTTATGGGAGCCGCAAGATGGGCGATTAATCTGCGCTGTCTGGGCTATCCAGTCAATCGCAAACGGGTACAGCGCTTGATTAAGCGAAGCGCATGGGATTGGGCCCCCAAGCCCAACGCCGAGAGGATTTCGAAGGCTTTGAGCGCGAGGTCCATGCGTTGTTTGTGGAAGCCCAGCGCGAGGTACTCGCCGAGGGGCTAGAGCGGTTGGATGCCCCTCGCGAAGTGGATACCCACTTGTCCGCAATCGTCTCGATATCCCCGCTCGCAAATGCCTGACCATGCTCACGGCGAGGTGGTGGCTGCGTCCTCCACGGCCGCCCCGTTGGCCACCAAGGTGGCGGAGGTCACCCGCCCCGCGCGCATCATCGCAAAAATAGCGTCGTTGACCGGCTCGCTCAGGCCCAGGTTGTCGGCGTTGATAATGATTTTCATTCCGGCAGTTCGGCGGAGAGCTGCACAATATCCTCGGAGGGGGCGGGCCGATCAAGCGGCAATTCCCGCGGCGCCGCGGCGTCCGCGCCGGGCGGGGGAGCGAAGCCCAGTTCGTCGAGCAGAGCGACCAGCGGGCCATTGCGGCTCGTGACGACCAGTTCGGCGATAAGCCGCCACGCCCCGCGCGCCCTTTCCCGCTGCGCGAGCCATTGGAAGAACGCGTGCTCGACGCGCTTCTGGGCGATTCGGCAGGAAATGACGAAATTCGTGACGCGGGGCTCCGGTCCGCGCTCGTCCGCGGTGACGAATCCAACGATACCGTAGTCCCCGAAGCGGTCGGCGCAGTGCAGCGCGACGTTGAGCAGCCCGGGCGTGGCCAGCAACTCCGCGAATTCCGGCTCGGTGTAGTGGCGGCTCGAAAGGTTGAGCTGGTTGGAGCGTTGCACCAGTTCGTGGCAGCGGCGGACGGCGGCGTCCGCCGGGCGAAAAATGCGCAGGCGCATCCCGCAGGAACGCAGGAAGGCGTTGTAGTCGCCAGGGAAGGCTTGGGCGGCCTGTTCGCGCTGCATCCCTTCGAGGTAGGAAAGCCGGCGGGTGCGGCTCGTTTCAGTCACGGGCACGTCGAACTCCGGGCGCGCGAGCAGCGTGGGGATTTGCGCCTCGTCGTACACCCGCACCATGGGCAGCGCGGCGGCGACCTGGGCG
This sequence comes from Gammaproteobacteria bacterium, assembly GCA_050740975.1. Taxonomy (GTDB): domain Bacteria; phylum Pseudomonadota; class Gammaproteobacteria; order JBOHHR01; family JBOHHR01; genus JBOHHR01. The sequence goes on from JBOIEE010000223.1 coordinate 1,930, forward strand.
CGCTCGAAAGGCGAGTCGTCCATGAGGGCGAAACTGTCCACCCCGAGGTTCAACTTGGCTGCCACCTGCTGCAGGTTCTCGCTCTTGGCACCCCAGTTGATGGCGGGGTAGAGGAAAAACTCGCGCAAGCCGAAGCGTTCCAGTGCCGTCAGGGCCGGTTCGTGGTCATTCTTGCTCACGATGGTTTGCAGGATGCCGCGGGCATCCAGCGCGCGCACCAATTCAGCCACGCCGGGGCGGAGCGTCAGGCGGTCGGCGCCTTCGTCCACCAGCACGCCTTGCCAGAAGGTGTTGTCCAAGTCCCAGGCGAGCACCTTCACCTTCGCGGCCGGCGCGGCGGAAGCGGCTGCGGCCTTGGGTGCGGCTGTCGCCGTGGGAGCGAAGTGGTATTTGACAAAATCAAGCCAGGTGAAAATCAAGCGCGGCTCCTGGTTGCCCTCCGGATAGAGCGTGACGCGCGCACCCCGCCAGTCGAGCCGCTCGAGCATTGGGCGCGGTGGAAGGGTGACGAAATTATGCCCGGGCCAAATTGTCAGCGATTCGCGGAAAACCGGGCTCGGGCCGTCGCGCACCTCGAGCAGCAGGCGCACGGATTCCGGGTTGGGGGAGAAGCACTCGAGGACGAAATCGTCGTAGTCCAGCTGGTCGTTGGGAGCGCCGAGGCGGGGCAGAAGTTTTCCGCGCAAGACCGTCCACGCGCCGTTGAGCCGCCGGTAGGGAGAAAGCCGGCGCAGGGCGGAGGAGGCGGTGTTGACCAGCGAGGTCCCGAGCCGGTCGAGCCGGGCCAGCCGGCGAAGGGCGGCGGGGCTCAGGGAGCGGGGGGAGAGGGCAGTTTCGATTTTTCCCCAGCGCCGGAAGCGCAGGTCGGCGCCCACGTCGAGCAGCCCGGCAAAGGCCGGATGGCGGGCGATGCCGTAAACGAGGCGCGCGCACTTGCGGTCGGCCCGCGCGACGTACAGCAGGCACGAGGAGTAACACTGCGGCGGCGCACACTCCAGGCAGTGCTCCTGCCACAGCAGCGGCATCGTGCGGGCGACGCGGGTGCGCGACAACCGCGACGGCTCGCTGGGCGCGGCGGCCGCCTCGGGCGCAGGCGGGCGGCGCGAGGACCAGTCGAATTCAAACATGCGTCGGCTTGCGTTGGGCCGGGACGGCGCGGTGTGCCGGAGCCCGGCTGAACCCACCCGCCGTGGCTGGCGGGCGGATTTTGGCAACGAGAGTTTCCACTCTATCCTGAAGTATCCGTGCTGGCAAATCCTTTTCGGTCGGCATATTTGCGTTGCGTCCCACGGCGGCCGGTCGTAATGGCTTGCGCTCATGGCTGAAATTTCCCCCGGGCAGGGCGTGCTGGCGTTGGAAGACGGCAGCGTCTCTCGTGGGCCGGCCTTTGGCGCGCGCAATACGGTCGTCGGCGAGGCCGTCTTCAACACCAGCGTGACGGACAGGAGATCCTGACCGACCCGTCGTACTTCGCGCAAATCGTAACTCGACCTGATCGACTACCCGAAAGAGTCGTGGTCGTTGTGCCTCGCTGAGCCGGGCAACACAGTGAGCTGCGACGGTCTCGCGCACCGGGGCCTGATCCGTGCCGGGCGCGATCACAAGATCGCAGGCCACGAGCTGCCCTGCAATGGACGACGACTTGGCATAGACTCGAACATCAGAAATGCCGGGTACCTGACGGATAACCTGTTCGACCTCGAGCGGATGCACTTTGTTGCTGCCGACGTTGATCATGTCCGAACCTCGACCCATGAAATACCACTCTCTCGCGGACAATTTCAACCAGATCGCCCGTCGCCAACCATTCACCGGCTTGCGACGTGTCACAGGCCAGTCGATCGTAGCCCTGCATGCGGTTAGCAGAGCGAACCAGGAGCTTGCCCTCGTCGATCTGCAGTTGCACGCCGTCCGCCGACGTCTGCACCAAGATCGTTACGCTCTATCAAAGCCGCACCTTCCCCCTTGTTGACAAAACCCAGAGCGGAGGCCCGTAACACTTGCCACAGGAAGGTCCAAAGCGCCACCCACGGCGAGAAGATGCGCATGCGAAAACCAAAGCCAAGACGCTGCACTAGGTCTGTGACATCTTATGCAGGTCTTCCAGCATACAGGACGCTCACTTATTTAAGATGCTCATATTACACGCTTTTCCTCTTAAGTCAGCGCCATTCGCGTCAGCCCCTTATTCTTGAAAACGGCCTCGATGCTCTTGATGACGGTTTGTTGCACCTCGTCTTCGGTCGTGTGGCTATTTGCCATCCAGTCAGATTCCTGCTAGGCGATGCCGTTAAGTTCCTACAGGTCGTGGTAGCTGATGAACTCGATGGGGTAAGGGGCATGATCCCACCACAGTTGGTCGAGAAGCGCGGTTTCGTTCGTACAATCCGGATGCCCGGGATGAAGCATCAACTCGACGGTGCGGTACTGCGGCGGTTTACGATCGAGCAGGATCACGAAGGTGGTCAGGTCGGTGAAGCCCTCGGTGGTGCGAGTCGTCCAAAAGGTGCGAAGTGCCCAGTTCCAAGCCGCCTTGGCACACAGACGAGCTCTGAGCTTAACGTTATTCGAAGCGTAGAGGTTGCGGGTGGCACGCACCCGGCGAATCCCGAACTCCCGCTGCAATTGCTTGAGCGCACCAAACAGCCTTGGGATGGTATGGACGTGATGATGTGAATCGAAGTGCGAAACCGGCACGCCATGGTTGAGCACCCGCTGTACCTGGGTCCGCCACTCCCGCAGCACCGCATTTCGAAAGGGCGCGTTCATGCGGTATTGGCGAACGTTGCCGCTAAAACAGCCATCGTCGTCGAGATACTTACTGAATCCGGGATCCTTGGTCAGCGACTCAAAGCTCGTGAGATTGAGATGTACCCCGAAGGAGCAATTCTTGAACCGCGGAACCTGTGAGGCAGCTTGCACGAGCGCCGGCCCATTTGCCATCAGCGTCGCGGAGGTGAGCCGCCCTCGATCGAGGAGATCGAAGATGGCATCGTTTACCCTGTCGCTAATGCCCAAATCGTCTGCGTTGAGGATGACCTTCATCGGATTTGTCTCCAGCTCCAGCGTGCACCACAACAGAACCCTCACCAATTGTGACACCTGGGCCGATATACGCGCCCGCACCGATCCAGGCGCCACTTCCTATCCTAATTTTCTTCCTCACCAACGGATTGGTTGGTAGTGTGTAGTTATGGGTACCCCCGCATAAATAGGCGTCTTGGGACATAATGACCTGATCACCTATCTCAATGACATCGAGGTTATATAGTGTGACTCTAGGACCTATTGCGATATAGCGGCCGGCCTTCACTAACCATAGAAACTGTATTTTTGCCGACCCAGATATCTCAGCACGCAGATCCGCCTGTGCGCCAAAAATCCGTAGAATAAGCGGTCTCCCAAAGCGCGAACGCTTCCAGCAAAGCTTCCAAATCGTCCCCCAGACGATCACCCAAACGATTCTTAGAGGATAGAACCAGAAGGGGTAAGGAAATCGAACACCGTCGTGGATCCTCAAAAGATCTGATGACTGCCTCACATTTATAACCACAAACATGCCGCTTGGGTTTCAGGCACACGCTGAACCCTCAGTTGAACTTCTGATGAATTTACAGCCTCTCGCTGTTTCTATCGCTAGATTTTAGCCCGACCACGCATATACACAAGCTATCCGTCGTTGCGCAACGCGCCAAACGCGGGCTGACGAGCAACATCGAAAGCTGTTTAACGAGCGGGATTCTCATTCTTTTGCAGGTAGCGCTTTTTTCCCCGCTGCAATTCTCTCATCTTTAGCACGATGAAATATTCATAGATCGAGCTTAAGGCGCAATACGTCAATCCGGGGGCTCCGTCCAGAAAGCCGCGCTTTATCAAGTACAAGTAAGTAAACTTTAACCAAGGCCGAAGCGGGAATTTAACCGATAGATTCTTCAACGACTTGCGTCTATGGAAGAAGTCTGTAGCGAACAGGCTACGCATATCAAAGTCGTGAGCTATTTTTGTTCCTTCCTCCGCCTCTAGGAGGGAATATCTATTATGCTTGTCAATCCATTCCGTTATTCCCTTGCTAAAGTTATAGTGGTCTAAGTAGTTTTTTAGATATCCATGGGGGCCATCGATTACCGGTGTAGGGTTTACGAGCCTCTCGAATCGCACCCATCTTGGCCTAAAAAAACGCATGATATAGCTTGGGGGCATTGCATGCTTGATCCATTTACCCATAAAGAAGTTTCTTCTTCCGCAAAAATAAGCCACGTTCTTATTTCCGTCCTTTTTCGCCTCGCGCAATAATTCCTCCTTTAATTCTTCTGTCATGCGCTCATCTGCATCGATATAGAACACCCACTCATACCTAAATGAAACGTTTTCCAACGCCCAGTTCTGATGCGAAGACCAGTCATCGAACTTCCTCTGCACGACCCGCGTGCCCGCCGCTTCAGCGATCGCTACCGTACCGTCGGTGCTCAACGAGTCAAGTACGACAATATCGTCCGACCATTGAACGGTGTTCAGGCACTCTGGCAGATTCACTTCCTCGTTGAGCGTTAAAATGAGAATGGAGATCGACATCCACTTTTTGCCGGTTTCAATTACGGGTCAAAAAAAGCTAAGATTGGGTGTTGCACGTTTTCTATTAGCTTCGTGTGCGGCGGCAACTCGACGGCCCTATGGGAATGCTTCTTGCCAAGCCATCTGTCTTCGAGTTTTTTGTCAAGCAGCGTTTCAAGCTGCTTGCATCATCGGTATGAGTCTCAACTAGGTGGTCGTGCGGGGCTCCAATGTTAGCTTGCGGAGCGGGGAACAGCTTCGCGAACATTGCCTCGTCGAAAGCGGAGTAGCCCAAACGCACGGCCTTTGCGAATATTGAGTTACACCTATAGACCCGTGTCCTGTCCTCATTGTAATATGTTGTAATGCCGCGAGTTAGATCAATCATGCGCCACCTAGCTAACGAACGTATGGTGGCCATCGGTTGCTTCCCTTCGGCGCGAGGCTGAAAGTCCGCGACATCTAAGAATCGGTAGATAGATCGCATGACTGTAGCTGGCGCCCGCACGATATCATCGAAGATGGCAGATAAAATCGATTCAGCCGGAAAAAAACGCAAATACCTCGCAAATGCTTACTGTAGAGCCCGTATTCTATAATGTCTGCGCCAGCGGGATAAACTCCTTCGTAACGTCCGTCTAAGATATCGGCCATGCCTTGCAAAGCGCGCACTGGAATATGTCCCCCTCTCATGTAATGAAAATAAGCCGACACCGAACGCTCGATGGGATTTCGATAAACCGCGATCAGTTTCGCCGAAGGAAGGTGGCGACATATCCTCTCTGGGCACTCCGCTTTTGCTAGATAACTTGGTCGCTTGAAGCCAATCGCCTGTTTCCCTTTCCCTGCGGTAAACAGCTCAGAGAATTTTTCAAAGGTGCTTCCGCCGTAATCCGGGTCGTCAAAGAACGGTAATTCTCTAGGATACATAAAAATTTATGGATGCTGCGAAAGCGTTTGCATAACGTAGGTAGAGGCCGCTTTTTGTGCGCCTATCGCTACGAAATTGGGTGTTATTCTCGTCATCTGTTTAGTTCCGCCAGCCCAGCGACACTTACTCAGCTGCGGAAGCGCCGGCTCTATGCAGCGACGCCTCTTTGCCACCTGCCCTGAGCACGACGCCTTCGCGCATTAGTCTTGAGGTGAGCGCTCCCAAGAGCCAAGTTGGCTGGGTGACACCCGCTTCCCTAGCCTAACCGTATAACCGTAGCGCCCGCTGAGCTGCTCCACTGTGTTCTACCTCATTCCTGCGCCGTAAAACGCAAAAACCTCACGAAACCCTTGGACCATGTTATCTAAGGAGTATTGGTGTTCAACTTGATAAAGCGCCTTTGCGGACAGGTTTTGGCGAAGCGTTTCGTCGTTCATTATCCTTAACCATTTTTCTGCCATATCGTTCACATCTCCTTTGGCGTAAAACAAACCATTGACCCCGTGAACGAGGGCTTCAATCTCTGGACCGTGTTGCGCAACGGTATTACTGGTTACTACGGGAAGCGCATAACCAAATGCGTGCATCAAGCTAAGCCCCATGTTCGCAGGATAGCAAAACAAGCATGCACTGAGCATCCAAGGCGCTAGGTGATGCTCCTCGTAAATGGCTCCGGTGAAGATGACCGAATTAGACTCGCCCAACTCTGTTGCCAGCGTTTGGAGGCGTGACTTTTCTCTACCATCGCCAACGATAACGAGCTTTATCTCCGGATCGCGTTGCCGTGCGAGCCGTAACGCGTAGAGCAGGATGGACACCTCGGTTTCCGGTCCAAGCCTCGACACGAAAACGACCGTTTTATGCGGTACGATATTCCATTTTTTTTGAAACGACGCTAATTCTTTCTGTGCGGTTGTCCAGTATCCGGTCGCTTTTTTAATCGGTGCTTGGTCTATGGCGTTTTGCGCAACGAACACCCGTTCTTTTTTAAAGCTCCATCTTTCCACCAACATTTCCGCCACGGTTTTGCTATACACGATGATACCATCTGCTGCCGTTCCGTAGGCGTTACGCAACCAATCGCCAATACGTCTTGGCTTTTTTGAGTAACCGTGTCCCCATAACACCACCGGAATCCCATTTAAGCGCCCTTTAATTATTGCCAGTCCGAGGCTCACATAATGCGCATCCCATGGAAGAATGACGAGGTCGTACGCCTTGCTCCATGGTTCCGACAATTGCTTTCTTTGGAAGCGAAGATCCAAACGCCCGAGTCGAAGCTCACGGACAGGGGCATGCACGTACCGATATTGGGTACCGACTGCCGCTTGCTTCAGCCCCCGGTTCGTGGCTCCGGCGAATACCGTTAACTCTATCCCCGGCTCGCTCCCGAGCCGATCGAATAAGGGTGCGCGGTAATGCGGTACCGCCGGCTGAAACAACGCGATCCTCAAATTCGGCTCCTAATCCCGCTATACGCCTGTTAACCGCTTTCTATCCGGCGTAGCCGATCCCGTCACCCCGAATCAAGGTCGCCGCTATTTCCTTAGGATTACCCATAAGGACGTCGTCGCCCCCAGTTAGCGTTACAAATGCTATTGTAGCGAAAACGTGATTCTGCGTCGCGTCAAATCAAGGGCTTTCTTTGAGCACGAGCTCGTACCCTTTGAGGAGTTCGAGCGCCACTACCGCATCCATTATGGTGAGGTTCGCTGAAAAAGTTGGCGCCCCCCGAGGTCATCTTAGGTAGACTAGGAGCCATCATGCGCGGTCCAGGCGAACCCCTATTATCCGATCCGGCTCTTCTCATGCGGTCCATTATTCAGCGCATCGCCACCGGCCCGGAATTGAGCAAGGACATCTCCCGTGAGGAGGCACAGGCGGGCATGCGGTCTATCCTCGAAGGGAAGATTGACCCCGTCCAGGCGGGGATATTTCTGATCGCATTGCGGATGAAGCGTG
>JBOIEE010000224.1:0-3111 GCA_050740975.1 Gammaproteobacteria bacterium
GTGCAGATCCTGCTCAACCAGCGGGTCACCGAGGTCCGAGCCGACGGCGTGGTCCTGAACGGAAACGACCTCCTTCCAGCCGAGATGAAGGTGTGGGCGGCGGGAATCAAAGCGCCGGAGTTCCTTAAGGACCTGGACGGGCTCGAGGTCGACACGATCAATCGACTGGTCGTGCGGGAGACGCTGCAGGTCACCCGCGATGACAACGTCTTCGCGATTGGAGATTGTGCCTGCTGTGTTCCGGTGGGCGCGCGAGCGCCCGTGCCGCCGCGCGCCCAGTCGGCGCACCAAATGGCCGCAGCGGTCTACAAGTCCATTGTGAACCGAGTACTCGGCAAGCCCTCGGTCACGTTCCGCTATCAGGACTTCGGCTCGCTGGTCAATCTATCCGAGTATGGCACGTTCGGTAACCTGGTCGACCGTCTCTCTGGACGCTCGGTCAAGGTCGAAGGATTCATCGCGCGCACCATGTACCGGTCTCTCTATCGGATGCATCTCGCGGCGGTGCACGGACCGGTCAAGACCGGACTCGACATGCTGACCGGATGGATCACCCACCGCACCGAAGCGAGGGTTAAGCTGCACTAAGAGGCGGCCGAGCGGAGGACTCGGGTGATTGGGCAGAGAGTAGTGCAGGCGACGCTATGCCTGTTAGGCGGGAAGAATGGAGCCGGGCCGACTAATGTGCCATCCCACCGTCCATGGAGGTAGCGGCGCCGGGGATATCGCTGCGGGGTCGTGTCCGCACGGTGATAAAGCATCCGGACTCCGGTTGCGGTCTCCTCGCCGTCTAACCCGCGACACTGTGGGTCGGGCGGCGCGCGTCCCTGAGCCTCCATTCCCTGTTCCCCGCCCGTAGACTCCTTTATACCAGTGTTTTATTGCTGCTTTATTACGCGCTCGTGTACGTTTCGCGGCGACTACGAAAAGATCCCAAGCCTCGGCAACTAAGTGAGACGTGAAATCATAGTACGCGCACTCGCATGGCGATATTGGCTTCAGCTCAATACCTTGGTATGTGTGCAAAACCCATTTGTATGCTAACAGAATTTCTCCGTTTTTTGCGAACGGGCTGCCTATGTTGCCTGTGCCTAATGTTGTCCGCGTGTCTTGGGCCGATGACACTGGACCAAGCGGTCTTGTCCTATAACGAGGCCACAACGGATGCTCTGTCGAAACAGCTTCTGCTTAACATTGCTCGAGCGCGCCACCACCAGCCGATGCACTTCACAGCCGTCAGCAATATCGCGGCAACGTTTAATTTTCAGCTCAATGCCGGAGCAACGCCGGCGCTTACCGGCGATCAGGGGGGCCTTTTGGCGCCACTTTTTGGCGGCAGTGTTTCAGAGAATCCAACGATCAGTTTGATCCCGGTGGAGGGTGAGGAGTTTACTAAGCGCCTACTCGCGCCGTTTCAGGAGAACAAAATGACCTTGCTCCTACGGCAAGGGGTCGATATTGACCTGCTGCTTCGAATGCTGGCCGAGGAGTTTCGGATGAACGAAGGAAAGAGGGAGATCGTGTATCACAATCGCCCTTCCGATCGCGTCGGCTATCCTATGTTTCGGCGCATCGTCTTGCATCTCTCCTCGATCCAGGATCGCAATTCGCTGTATGTGGAACCCTTGATGATCCGTCGAGACTGGGTATTGCCGGCTGAGGCGATGACCCTGGAAGGATTTCGCGGTTTACGGCAGGAGGGTTATTCGATTGAGCCCGTAGAACGACAAGTCCAATACCGTCTGTCAAAGGACATCATTGGCCATATCGTGATGACGAATTTTGACCCCGACTTGCTTTCGCAAGAAGAACGTGTTCGCCTGGACGAGGAGGCGGAAACAAGCGCGCCAAACGAGATCATTTTGGACGTTCGTCCAGGTTATGCCGGCGGAAGCTATCCCTTAAAAGGGAAACTTCGTTTGCGCGGTTTTCATAAGCTGTTGACCTTTTTGGGGCATTCAATACACGATGAGCCGGAATATCACGTCGATAAAGATCCCCGAACCCCCAGCGGTCACCGAAAATCCGGTCAATACCATGGAACTGGTGGAGGCACCCAGCCCACCGAAAAACGCCGACATGACGGTGGAGTTCAACGGCCGCTATTACGCGCTGCGCCCCGAAAAGGGTTACCAATGGAACCGCAACGCTTTTCGCCTGCTTTATATGCTCTTTCAGATGACAGTAACGGAGCTGCCGCAGTTCGGCACGCCATCCATCGCCATATCGAAATGAACTGCACGGTTTTCTAGAGCTTCAACGGAATTAGTTCACCGGCGCACCATTTTTGGCGGGCCCGTGGAGCGGCTGGTTAGGCTTCACCCTGCACACGTCTACGCCAATGCTTCGGATCCCGCGCGTGGTGCATGACCGCGATGACGTCGATGCCAAATTGGAGCAAGTCCAAGCTCGCTCAAAACAGTTTCCTCGGGTACGTGGCCTCATCCGTCGGGCTATCGTCCGTCGCTTTCCATACGGCATCTTCTTTGTCGCGCATTCTGAGCTCATTAACGTCATCGCGGTCATGCATCATGCGCGGGATCCGAAGCATTGGCGTAGACGTGCGCAGGGTGAAGCCTAACGAGCCGCTCCACCACGGTCCGCCAAAATGGCGCGATGGTTCCGAGGCGTTGAGCTTTTTCTGTTGTAGCCGCGACGGTTACACGAGTGCGTAATAAAGCAGCAATAAAGCACCGGTATAATGGAGTTTACGGGCGGGGAATAGGGAATGGAAGCTCAGGGACGCGCACCGCCCGACCCACAGTGTCGCGGGTCAGACGGCGAGGAGACCGCAACCGGAGTCCGGACGCTTTATCACCGTGCGGACACGACCTTGCAGCGATATCCCCGGCTACCTCCATGGACGGTGGGATGGCGCATTAGTCGGCCCGGCCCCATTCTTCCCGGTTAACAGGTACAGGCTCGCCTGCACCGCTCTCTGCCCAATCACCCGAGCCTGCACGCAGCCCTTCGACCTTGACTAGGGCTAATACCGGAGGCGATGTTTTTAGCATCGCCGAGATAGAATATTCCCAAGGGTTGGAGCCGAAAGGAGCAACTCATGCAATCTAGGGAACCTCTGAACAAGTAATCAAAAATGGTTGTGCGGCG
>JBOIEE010000225.1:0-13707 GCA_050740975.1 Gammaproteobacteria bacterium
GAGGGTGCCTTCGGGTAGTGTCACCGTGATGGGACGGCGCGGCCCGCGAAATTTTGGGGGGCGTCCGCTCTTGCTTTTTGTTGTGGTTGCCACTTGTTACGTTATAATAGCATCGTTGGTTTAATTATAACGTTAATATAGCTATTTCAAGCAAGCTAAGCTTACAGCGGCGATAGCTGAGAGTGAAGCGAGAATCGAGACAAGTATGCCCGGTATGCGGGTCCCCCGACATCCGGCGTTCTAGAAGGCACGGGGTGCTGGAGTGGGTACTGAAAGGTCTCTTCATCGTTCCGTGGCGATGCACGTCTTGCTGGAAACGGTTTTTCGCTTTTGATCCGATGTCTTGATTTTGAAAGAGCACGCTGCCTCGCGCATAATACCACGCCCACCGCACCGGGTTCGGGATGCGTAATGGGATCATTGATGAATAGAGCAACCAACCCCTATCCGCCTTGGCTGAATATCGGAATGGTGGGGAGTATCCTGTCACTGGCCGCCGGAATTCTAGGTTTTTACGATTATTTTGTTCCACCGGCGAGCCTGCAGGGACTCATCGACCTGGAAGAGAATCTATCGGATCTGTACATCGCTGGTCTCGCCCTGGTCGGCGGGATTTTGGGGTTCCGCGGTAGCCTGAAATCCTCCTAGCCAACTTATTCCCTGCTGATGCGCCTTGCGCTGTAACTTGGTGCCGAGGACCTCGCCCCAGCAACAGGGAGCGACCTTGAGATCGGGGCGTTCAGCGGCCAGCCTTTTTTGAATACGTTCAAAGGAGGCTTCATATTGGGAGCGCCGCACCCCAGTGCTGTGGATGAAGATCAATGTCGTCATATCCTGCTTCTACGCAATTGCCAGCGCAGCTTTCAACCTGTGGGATCCGCGACTCGGATCTGCTGTTTAGCTGGGCGAGGGACGCGCTTATATCCACTCCCGCTCATGGCCGCTGGCTATAGATGGCATCAAATAAGCGTTCCAATTCGGCATGGGTTCCACGCATGCGGTCGATGACCGCCTTCGCCCAATCGAAGTACTCACGCCGCCGTTGCAAATTCCAGTCGGCAGGGGGCGAAGCATGCACGTCGCGCAGATTGCAGATTTTATCGGCCAGCTTCACCAATTTGGCTTGGTGGCTTAGCGCGGGCGCGGTTTCTACCTGTAGGCGCTTGCGTTGGGTTTTGAGCAAGCGCTTGTCGTCCGTTACTTCCATCACGATCGCGGCAATCGTTTCCCCAAACTGCGCTTGCAGCTCCTGGGGGGTCGTATCCGTATCCTCTACGGTGTCGTGCAGGATGGCTGAGGCGATCACCAGCGGGTCTGAAACCTTAACCTCGTTGGACAGGAGGGTCGCTAAGGCGATGGGGTGGTTGATGTAGGGCGAAGCGTCCAGATCCTTGCGCCGCTGATCTCGGTGTTTGCGAGCGGCGAATGCCAGCGCCGCCAGCACCAAGCCGAGGGCGGTTTCAGGGCGATCGGCATCCGTTCCATTGGCGCCGGCGAGGGCGGCGTTCGGCTTAAGCATGTTGCGCAAAAACGGTCACGGTAATCCCTCAACCCTGGTGTCTTTGGGCCAATACTTCCACTGCGCCACACCCTCCTGGCAGCGGCATCCCTCGGCATCCAATAGCGCAATGTCTAGGCGCGCACCCCGCGGCAGACCCTGTCCGTGATTTTCAAATAGGTATTCCGGTTTGTGTTGGGGGCCGACGGTGAGCTGGATCAGACCCACCTCTCCGGCGTCGTCCAGGACATGAGCGAAGCCGATGAGTCCCCGCTCGAACTGGCGATACAGAGTGAGTCTTATCCCGTTCTTCTCCTGTGGTTCCAAGCTTAACTGCACATCGGTTATGGCTACCCGCCCACTGCTCAGGATCCCTCGCTTGGCTTGCGCGGCGCGCAAAAAGCGCGCGAGCTGACTCGCCGCGAAGGCGTTGCTATCTTGCACCAGAGCGCGCCGTTGGGTTGCCACCGCCTGTTCGTACTGGCCTAAGCGATATTCCAAGGTAGCCAGCGTGTCGAGAAAGGCGCTCTCCTCAGGCGCCGCTCTAAGCGCCTTGGCCGCACTCTGGTAGGCGATGCGTAGCTCCTCGGAAGAGGCGCTGGGGTCTTCGGCCACACTCCAGGCCAGGTTATTGAGCAGCGCTGGCGGCGCCCATCCCGTCTGCAAATAACGTTGGGTGAAGCGGGCGTGATCGTGTGGATCGGGGTTCAGGAAATACGCCCACGCGCCGATCAAACCGCTCAGCGAGAGCACGCAGACTACGGCAAATAGCGCCTTTGCGCCTGACCCTAAGCGAGCAGCGGTGTCCAAATGAGGAACGGAACGGTACAGGCCGTAGGTGGTTAACACCCCCGCGGCTAATCCGCCGGCGTGTGCAGCCATGTCGATTTGCGGCATTAATAGGGGCAATGCCAAGTTAATGCCGATGATGAACAACCACCAACGCAAGGGTTGATAAAAGCCTCCAGGCAGTTTGTGGCGGAAGCGCCAGTTTAAGACCGCGAGCGCCCCCAGCAGCCCAAACAGAGCGGTCGACGCACCGACCGAAAACAAGGCTTTGCCGGTGAGCGTGGAGGCTAATGCCCCGCCGATGGCGGAGCACATGTAAACCGAAAAAAACCGTTGCCAGCCCATTAAGCGCTCGAGCAGTGCGCCCAAGGACAAGAGGGCAAGGGCGTTTACCCCCAGATGAAGGGTGTTGGCGTGGAGAAAGTTAGCAGCAACCAGCCGGAACCATTGGCCTTCGTGCACTAAGGAAGGAGCGTTGGCCCCCATGTCTAACAGCCGCAAGGGAGATTGCACGGCCCCGGTGGCTATTTGCAGCCCAAAAACCAGCGTTATCAGCGCCAGCAAAAAATAAGTTGTCCGCGGAGCCCGCCGCTGCAGGCGCTTGGCAAGGTCTTGCCGGTGCGCGATCGTTTCCCAATGCCCCCGGCCATCGGGGCGTTGCAAAATGCGGGCGGTTATTTCTTGGCTCAACAGCCTTATCCCATCAGAAACGGCGAACGCGCGATCGGGGTAGACAAACAGCCTGTCTTTGGTCCCGAGTACCAGTGTTTGTCGGGGAGGGCGGCCCCAGACATCCAAAGAAAGTACGTCTTCATAGGGAACGTCGACGGCACGACTAGCCCCAGGTTTTGCCGGTAAGCTCATGTGCGCGGATAGAAAGCGGATGGGAGAGGGAACGCGGGAGCGGGTAAAAACGCGCACCACGAGCGCCAGGGCAAGGAGCCCGGAGGCAGTGATCAGCGTGGTAATACCCCGACTTATGGATTGCGGATCGTTCAGCCATTCGCTCAATACAAAGGCTGTGGCCGTAGCCCCTGCCGACACGATACAGGCTAACCAAAACGACCAAAACGGCGGTTTGTGCAACGGTATTTCCGCGCATGTGGCGTGGCCCACCGGGTAGGTTTCGTACGGTGTCATTCGTTCTGTGACTTCCATCGATGGGCCCCCAGGGCAAGCTGCCGCGTTTCTTGCCGGTACCCCTGCTCACAGCGTAGCGCTGGCGCCAACTCCTCGGCACACCAGCGATCGAGGCTGAGCTGGGCGTCGTTCTGCCCGCGCTTAAGCGCCCAGTCCGCGAATTCCGCCATTAGTGCGGCCGCGGCGACACGCGCGATCGAGAACGCCAACAGGCGGGCGCCGGCCTCTTGGGCCTCTGAGTCCGCGTCCCAGTGCCATTGCAGATAAGCACCGAGCCGCGCGGCCGAACGCGCGATGCATTCCCGGATCGCGCTCAGGGACGGATGGTCGACCCGGTGCAGCCGCGCCTCGAGGTCTGAAGAAAAATGGGCAAATACATTGCGCTCCCTCAACACCCGCAGCACATCTACGCTCAGGATATTGGTGGTTCCTTCCCAGATCGGCAATACCTGGCAGTCCCTGAGCAGGCGTGGCAGGCCGGTGTCTTCAATGTATCCGGCGCCACCGAAGCACTCGATGGCCTCACTCAATACAGCGACCGCCTGCTTCGCGGTAAACAGCTTGACTACGGGGATCAGCAATCTCAGCACAGCCTGCTCTGATTCGTTGGCCTGGCTCAAATCGCTCTTGCCCGCGAGCAAGCCCAAATGGAAAGTAAGATGAAAGGCCGCTTGAAATTCCACTTCCAAGCGGGCTAGCGTCTCTAAATGCAAAGGATGTTCGCTCAGGCGCTTGCCAAAGGCTTGGCGTTTGCCTGCGTAATCGCGGGCGAGCGCAATACCGCGCCGCATGTAACTGACCGCGGCCACCGCATTGTACAAGCGGGTAATGTTGAGCAAAGTGGCAATGGTGCGCACACCCTTTCCGGGTTCGCCGATCATCCGCGCCACGGCGCCGTGCAAACTGAGCTCGGCGGTCGCCATGGCGCGTGTTCCGAGCTTGTCCTTCAGGCGCTCGATTTCTATCCCGTTCCAGCGTCCCTCCCCATCGCGGGTTTCCAGGTAAAAGAGGCTTAGCCTGTCATCGCCCGCGATCTTGGCCAACACCATCGCCGCTTCCGCCGTGGTGGCGGAGGTAAACCATTTGGCTCCGTATAAGCGATACTGTCCCCCGGTCGGATGCGCTTGCGTGGTACTGCCGTCGACGTCCGAGCCACCGATGCGCTCGGTCATCCATTGCCCCGAGGTCCAGAAATCGTCCGCCTCCCGGGTAATGAAGCGTTTGAACGGATGGTTCAGCAAACCCTCGTCGCCGTAGATCTCGATGACGCGAGCCGCGCCATCGGTCATCGCGAGCGGGCAGGAATACATGGCCGATGAGGCGTGAAACAAATAGAGCCGGGCCATTTGGTGTACGCGCGACCAAACGCCTTCCCCACGCTCGTAGGCTACCGCCACAAGCCCCTCTTCCGCGGAGACGCGATGCAAGGCCTGCCATCCCCAGGTGGTTTGGATTCTATCCACCCGTTGCCCCCAGGGGTCGAAGTGGAACAGCCGAGGCGGACTCTGCTCGGCGTCTTCGGCCATGCGCCAAATGTCACCGACCACGCGTTCCCCGAGGCGAACGAGGCCCGGAGCGATCGCGGCCAGCACCTCTTGCGGAAGGCGCCAGGCGAAAAACCGGCGCAGCAACGGATCTTCCTGATACTGGTTGCCGAGGCGCGGCCCAGCTTGAAAAAACTCGTCCGGCATAGCTTTGCTGATCGATTACCAGGGCCGCGGTTCCACGAGGGCAGATGCAGTAGGATCGAGCGGGCTCGTAAAATCCACAAACGGGTGGGAGATCTAAGCCTGGTTTTAGACAGCCCTGAGCGTGTCTTAAAGATCCTCCTGCTTTACCCTGAGATTCTGCCCAAAGGCCCGTACAACATCAGCCGCGTCTTTAGGCGCCTGTTGCAATATAAAGTGTCCCCCTTCGACTTTTCGGACCTCTAAAGAACGACAAACCCGTTTAAGATCGATTACCTTACTTTCTGGGACTAAGCTGTCTTTCGTGGCTTGAATGCACAGACACGGGATCGCTATTTCTTGCGTCGGCGCAGTACCTAAGTTTCCAATCACCATCAAGCGCTGTCGAATTGCATGCCGGTTTACGGAGCTGAAATTTGCGGCAATCGCGTTCGCTATTTGATCATCGGCCTCACGGCTTAAAAAAACCGCTTTCACGACAAAAGGTCTTGAGACCAAAAAAGAAATAAGGGAAGGCGGCATAGCTGTCAGTATTTTCAATATCAAAGGATTCGGGTTGGTCAAATAGGTCGCTACAAAAATCGCGCCTTTGCATTTTTCTGTATCCCTTATCGCCACCTGATAAACAATGGGTCCCGCAAACGACTCCCCTAAGACAATGAAATCTTCATCTTGCGGAATTTGCTTTCTTATCGTGTCTGTTAACGTGGAGTAATCTTGTGGGCCGGATTCCGGATACGAGATCACAGTGGTTTCAAACGCATTGTCTAATTCATTCACAAACGCGGTAAACATCAATCCTGTGCCATCGAACGCGGGCAGTAAAATGAGTCGCATGGGCTTTCTCCGTTTGCTCTTCTTCGCTGGCACTCCGTCAAGTGTGTCCGATTTGAGCGCCTCGTTAAACCGACTTTTGGACAGCTCTAAAGCACCTCTTTCGCACAACGGATCTAGCCGTCATGCTCCCCACGGGTAAGATTAGTCGAATACAGCCTCTTCGACCCCGTCTGCTTGTTGCAAACCGACGATCTCATCTTTGCCCTCGATACGGTCAAGCCTGGCGCCCGCGATCCGGGCATCGGACAGATCGACCCCACGCATTCTAGCGCCGGAGAACACAACACTGCGCAGATCGCAGCCGCTCAAGTCCGCACCCGAGAGATCCGCACCGCTAAGATCCGCGAACTTCATCTCGCAGCCGGCAAGCTTAGCGCCACTCAGATCGGCGCCCTTCAAATTGGCATTCTCCAGCATGGCGCGGATCTTTCCCATCGGCTGGTTTTTGGCGTCGGTGGCAAGGTTGGCGTCCTTCAGCTTGGCACCTTCGAGATCCGCGCGTTTCAAGTCCGCAACGATCCGCGCGCCCGAGAGATCGGCTCCTCTCAGATTAGCGTCCACCAGCACCACACCGAATAGGCTGGCACGGCGCAAGGAGGCGCCCTGCAGATCGGCGCCACGCAAGATGGCAATATCCAGACTGCAGCGATCGAGATTCGCCTTGTTGAGCTTTACTGCGGCCAAATGGGTACCAAAGAGATCGGCTCCTTTGAAATCCACCCCCGAGAGGTCAAGTCCCCGCAGGTCCTTGTCGCGGAGATTGGGCCGCTTGTCTTCCTCGGTGCGCGATAAAACCTCAAGCACTTCCTCCTTGGTCATGGGCTGATAGCCCGCACCTTGCAAAACGCCCGCGAACACGAGCGCCAGCCCTGCTCTGATCCAGGGTTTGTGAACGATCGCCTTCCCCATGATTCCGAGCCGCTGTCGCTTCATAACGGCAAGCGCACAATCTGCTTCGCCTCGCCGATTTTTAGCCCGAGGCGCAGCTCGGTGCCGGATTCCGCCTCCTGCTTGCCGGGGAAAAACAAGTAACCGTGGGCCAGCTCCCCCGGCTCCACACGGCGGTTGCGTAGTGATTCGTCGCGTAGATCGCGATAGATTTCTCCTTCCAAGTTGCCGTAGCGCTCTGCACCTCCATAGATCGCCCCGGCGGCTGCTCCGACAGCGGCACCCTTACCCGTCGCCTCCCCGATATTGCCGGAGACTATGCCAACCGCCAGCCCGACGATCGCACCCGCCACGCCCCCTAAGGTCGCCGGCTTGAGGCCCCCCGTTATCGTCTCCCCGAGCTCTACGTGGCGATGCACCCGGTCATAGGCTTGCTCGGATGACAATAAGGGCCACGCCTGTCCCAGCTGATCGATTAGAAAGGTCTGATCCGCCTCGACTTGGGCGGTTTGAGCGCTCTGGTTATCGATCACAAAACGCACCGGCAAGAGCCCCGCCCCGCGGATGTCGAAGTCGAACGCGGCTTTGGCTTGTTTGCGATCGACATAGGATTGGGCTAATAGCTTGACCCCGCTTATCTCCACTCGCTCCGCCTGTGCTGAGGGGAGCGGCACGGGGGCAACTTTATCGCCGTAAGTAGCACAACCGGCAAGGAAAAAAACGCTAAGTGCTAACGCTCCGGTGCGGCCGGCCTGCAAAACACGGTGAAGCATATTGGATCCCTCAAAGATTAAGGTTTTATGTGTCTTTTCCCCTGTTGGACACGCGGACGGCGATGAGTTCATCGTACGCCGGAACGAACACGTGGCTTCCGAGAACGCCCGCAGACGTTATACATTAAGCTTTTTAAACCTTTCTATCCCCAATAAACCGGCGAAGGTACGGGAAGGAGCGAACTTGATGAAAACCGACTATCGAATCGAACGAGACAGCATGGGCGAAGTGCGGGTCCCCAAGGACGCACTGTACGCGGCGCAAACCCAGCGCGCGGTCGAGAATTTTCCCATCAGTGGACTGCGAATGCCGCGCGCCATGATCCGCGCCCTGGGGCTGATCAAAGCCGCGGCGGCGCGCGCCAATGCCGCCTTGGGCTTGTTGCAACCCGAGCTCGCGGATAGCGTACGAGTGGCTGCAGAAGAGGTGGCCCAGGGGCTGCACGATGCCCATTTTCCGCTCGACATCTTCCAGACTGGCTCCGGGACCAGCTCCAATATGAATGCCAACGAGGTCATCGCGCGCCTGGCTGCTGAGCGCTGTGGAAGGGCCGTGCACCCGAATGATCACGTCAACATGGGGCAGAGCAGCAACGATGTGATCCCGACCGCGATCCACGTGGCTGCCTGTCTGCTCGCTTGCGAAGGTTTGCTCCCCGCCCTGGATCACCTGGCTGAGGCCATAGCGCGCCGTTCGCACGAGCTGCATGGTGTGGTGAAAACGGGCCGCACCCACCTCATGGACGCCATGCCCGTCACCCTGGGCCAGGAGTTGAGCGGGTGGGAAACTCAGGTGCGCCACGCGCGCCAGAGAGTGGAGGCGGCTTTGCACCGGCTGGTGGCCTTGCCCCAAGGTGGCACCGCGGTCGGCACCGGGATCAATGCGCATCCCAACTTTGGCTACACCTGCGCTAAAAACCTAATGGCGGCTACGGGCATAGGCTTTCGCCCGAAAGAGAATTATTTCGAGGGCTTGAGTACCCAGGATGACGCGGTGGAGATGAGCGGCCAGCTCAAGACGCTGGCGGTGAGTCTGATGAAGATCGGCAACGACTTGCGTTGGATGAACAGCGGCCCCCTGGCCGGGCTCGGCGAGATCGCGTTGCCTGACTTGCAGCCCGGCAGCAGCATCATGCCCGGAAAGGTCAACCCGGTGATCCCGGAAGCCCTGTGTATGGTCTGCGCCCAGGTCATCGGCAATGACCTCACCATCACCCTGGGGGGGCAATCGGGTAATTTTCAGCTCAACGTCATGCTGCCGGTGATCGCCTACAATCTATGCCAGAGCATAGAGCTATTGACCAATGCTTCACGCTTACTTGCGGACACAGCGATCATGGGTTTCACCGTGAATCGCGAACGCTTAAGCGAGGCCTTAGAACGCAACCCCATCCTTGTGACCGCGCTCAATTCGGTCATAGGCTACGAAAAAGGCGCCCAGATCGCGAAGAAGGCTTACGCCGAAGGGCGCGCCGTGCGCGAGGTGGCCAAGGAATTGACTGAGCTTACAGAAGCAGATCTCGCGCGTTTGCTTGATCCCACCAAGCTCACCAGAGGAGGGATCGAAAGCTAGCGCGTGGGTGCTCCCCGCGGGCCGATACGGGCCCTTTCGCCATTAATTCTAATTTAGGGCACGGATCTTCCGAACAGGGCGGAGCCGGGAAGATGTGGGACCACGTCGCCCGCTTAGAAGGCTGAATTGAGCGCGTCGAGATGCCATCTCGCCAGCGTCAGAATGCGTCGGAATACGTTGACTTTTCATCCCAGTCTGCTACCCTTTTGTGCGCCGCAGCGAAAAACCATGTACCCACCTGATATCGGACAATCCGCACCGGGCGCTCCTCGCAAAGAAGAGCCGATGAGTAAGCGCGTCATAAAGAAATACCCGAATCGCCGTCTCTACGATACCGTAGAGAGCAAATACATCACCGTCGACGATGTCCGAAAGCTGGTGCTAAAGGGGATCGAATTCTGCGTAGTCGACAAAAAATCCGGGGAGGACATCACGCGCACCATCTTATTGCAAATCATACTGGAACAAGAGGAGGATGGAGAACCGATGTTCTCCTCCGATGCGCTCACGCGGATCATCCGTTTCTATGGGGATGCCGTGCAGGGACTCGCGTCCAGTTTCCTGGACCGCAGCTTGAATATGTTCGCCGAACAGCAAGAGCGGTTCCGAACACAGTTACATGACGCCATACGCAAGCATCCGTTCACCGCGCTAACCGAGCTGACGCAACAGAATTTGCAATTATGGCGCAAAATGCAGGATGATTTCTTTAAAGCTTCGGGCATGCCCTCCGGCGAAGACACGAACACCAAAGAGAAGCCGGGGGACGATAACTAATACGGCACTGATCTTGCCCGTAATGCTTGGGGAGACAAACGTGAAACAAACCCGCTCCAACGCACCGTATCCCATGTTCGATCGAGCACAACGAGCGTTTTTGCACAGCTGGGGTCAGTCGATATCTTCGACGATGGATGCCTACACTGGAATTTGCGAGAAAACCGGTGCAGTGCTCGATCATGCCTACCACTGCCAGTTCCGCGGAGTAAGAACGTGTCTTCGCAGCAATTCGCGCCAAATGGAAACAGCCTGGGATTTCTTTAACCACTTATTATTAAAACGCCCCGAGGAACTCCGTCGCGTTGCGTTGGTTACTGGCGGAACGGGCAGCATAGCAACCGAAATATGTAAGCACCTTTCCACAACCGGTCGTCGCGTTATCGCAGGCTACCCGCATGGCGAGGAAAAGCTGGCAAGGCAGTGGCAGAACCAGCGGCGTTATGAGGGACACAGTTTTGAAATCATCCAATGCCAGATCAGTGACTTTGATTGCTGTGTGCGTATGGTTAGCCAGGTTCAGAGCCAGTGGGGACCTATCGATATCTTGGTCAACTGCCCCATGTCCGACAACAAATTAGGGAGCCAAGGGAGAACCGATTCGGAGGCAGTTTTGGACGCCGATTTAGACCATGTATTCAATGTTACTAAAAATGTGGTGGAGGGAATGGTACAGCGCGGCTTCGGGCGCATCGTTAATCTTTCTTCTCTGCGCGCTGCAAAAGGAGAATTTGGACAGCTAGCGACCCGGGCGGCGATGATCGGTTTTACCCGATCGTTGGCGCGTGAGCTGGCGGATCACGGGATCACAGTCAACACCGTATCGCCGGGGTATATCGTGAGCAACGAGCCCGTTCCCGAGGACACCCGACAGGCTATTCTGTCCAAGATACCGGCGCGGCGATTGGGTGAACCGGAAGAGATCGCCCACGCGGTGGCATTCCTCACCGCGGAGGAGAGTGGTTACATCACCGGCACCGATATTGCCGTCAATGGCGGGCTGGCGGTGAGCTAAACGCGCGAGCTCCGTCCCCCTGCTGATTCCTCTCCCATTACCCCGCTATAAGGGCCGCACCTGCTGAACCAATAACTGCAAGCGCCGCTCGCCGGCATATTCGTTTACGTCCAACTGATAACTGAGCTCGACCGAGCAAACGGTTTGGGGCCAGTCCTCATCCAGGGTATGAAACGCGATCGCGTCGACGATCCGACCCTTGGGGCCGACGCGCAGCGTCATCTTTAGATGTTTTTCGCCGACAACCCGCCGTTCCAACAGCTCGAACTGGCCATCGAAAAGCGGTGCGGGAAAGCCTTGTCCCCAAGGGACGGCGCCGCGTAGCGCTTCGGCCAAGGCGAGACTGATCTCGGCTTCGCTCAGCTCGCCGTCGCTCTCGACCACCCCGTGCAGATCGGCGGGCTGCAAATGCTCTTTGACGGCTTCATCGAAGGCGCCACAGAAGCGTTCGAAGTACTCGCGCGCCAAGGAAAGGCCAGCCGCCATGGCGTGGCCTCCGAAGCGCTTGATCAATCCCTTATGACGAGTGTCCATTCTGGCTAGGACATCGCGGATATGCACCTGTGCAACCGAGCGGCCCGATCCTTTGAGCCCGTCCTCGCCATCCGGCGCAAAGGCGATCACCGGCCTGTGGAGGCGATCCTTGATGCGCGAGGCGAGGATCCCCACGACCCCCTGGTGCCAATCCGGGTCGTACAGACAAAGTCCATAAGGCAGCTCCGTTAAGGGGCTTAATTGCAACCGGCGCAAGGATTCGGTGGCTTGTGCGTGCATCCGATTTTCGATCGCGCGCCGCGCATCGTTTAAGCCCTGCAACCGTGCGGCAAGAGCGCTAGCCCGCTGGTCATCATCGGTGAGCAGACATTCGATCCCTAAGGACATATCCTCTAAGCGTCCGGCCGCATTAAGCCGGGGACCGAGGACATAAGCCAGGTCTCGTGCCGTCAATCGCCCCGGATCAACCCCGGCCACCCGGCAGATGGCTGTGATCCCAGCGCAGCAACGCCCGGCCCGGATCCGTGACAGGCCTTGAGCCACCAGAACGCGGTTGTTCTTATCCAACGGCACCACATCGCTCACCGTGCCCACCGCCACGAGATCCAGCAAGCCCGCGAGATTGGGCTGCATACCTTGGAACGATCCCGACTCGCGAAGTCGTGCTCGCAGTGCCGCGAGCAGATAAAACATGACTCCCACACCGGCAAGATGCTTGCTGGGAAACGCCTCGCCGGGAAGATTGGGATTTACGATCGCATCGGCTTGCGGCAACTCAGCGCCCGGAAGGTGATGATCTGTGATCAGTACCCGCATCCCGTAGCGCTTCGCCCGCTCCACCCCCTCGAGGCTGGCGATCCCATTGTCGACGGTGATCAGCAGTTCCGGCTCGCGCGCTTTCGCGGCGTCTACGACCTCGGGGCTGAGGCCGTAACCGTGGCGAAAGCGATCCGGTACGATATAAGCAACGTGTCTTACTCCCAGCAGGCGTAGCCCGCGCACGGCAACCGCGCAAGCGGTGGCACCATCAGCATCGAAATCGGCGACGATCACGATTCGCTGCTGTGCGTTAAGGGCGCCAACGAGAAGATCTACCGCAGCCGCTATGCCCAAAAGGCTGTCATAGCCAAGCAAGCGCTCGAGCGAGAGGTCGAGATCGGCCACCGACTGGAGGCCTCGCGCGGCAAGCACGCGCCTTAGAACGGGGTGAAGCTCATGGGGCAAACCATCATCCGGGACTAGCGGGCGACGGACGATCGTCTTCCACATGCTTAAGGCTGACTCTGGTCCTGTGGCGAGCTTGATCGGAGATAAGCGTGCAGCGGTCTCGTGCGGCGCCAGAAGCGTCGCATTCCGACAGCCGTTAAGCGATAGACCTGATCCAAGGTGTCTAGCGTCACCGTGCTTAAGCGGCCGCTTTTTAGGCGACGTAATATCGGATCTACCCATTCACCGTCCAAGGTCTCGACCCGGGTTTTCCATGTCTCGACACCCGCTGATTGCAATACCACCAGTACCTCCCCCTCCTCATTGACGCATTCTGGGACACCGGTTTCGCGGGAGACAGGGCATTGGCACAGCTTGGCGAGTCCTAAGGCGAAGGCTTCGTCGCTGACCAGGCGACTCCAGGATGAGGAAACCGGCGAGGGTAAAGCGCCTGCGCCCCAAAACCAAATGCTGTTGACGGGGAGCACCCCGCTGCGTTCTCTAGCCCGGTTAACGGCGCAATCGTACAAGACCATTTGGATGGCGTTGATAACGCCGTGCCAGCGCATGGCCTCAGGTCCCCGGGGTAAGAACGGATCGATATGCCGGCCCATCGCCTCACGCGGGGGGTGGGTGCGTAACCGGGGCAACTCATCCAAGCGTACATACCAGCGGCGAGCGTCCTGTCCGATGTCAATGTGCCATCCGTGATCGGCTAGCACGCTGTTCACTTCCTGGGCCAAGGCTAGTGCTTGCTCTTTTTCCAAGGGAAAATCCTGGTCCAAAACCAGCCGGTGTAAATCCGGTCGAAGGGATACCGGATCGGCCCGGATCCAGAACCCCTCATGTCCGGTGTCGAAATCGCTGAGATGGCTGAGCGCCGCGACCGGCGGCTCCTCGCCTGGCTGCATTCGGATCCCAAACAGCCAAAGCAGGCGGGTGTAGTAATCCGCCCCGGCAAGCTCCGGCTCGCTGGCCTCTGCCCGCGATAGCAGAAACTCCAAAGCGGGCGCGCGTAGGGACACATC
>JBOIEE010000226.1:0-12174 GCA_050740975.1 Gammaproteobacteria bacterium
TCGATGACGTGCGCGTATTCGAGGCGCCCTACGGCAAGCTCCCCGAGCTTACCCGAGTGGACACGGACCGCGATGTGGTGTTGGTTTGGAACGGAACCACCTCCGGGGTCCGCGTCCCAGATGCGAGTTGGATCAAAGATGAGCGCCAAGGACTGGTGCTGTGCGACGCCACTTCGGCGGTTTTTGCCCTGGATATACCGTGGAGCAAACTGGACGCGGTCACCTTCTCTTGGCAAAAGGCTTTAGGCGGAGAGGGACAACATGGCATGTTGGTGCTAAGCGGCCGCGCCATAAAGCGGCTCGAAACCTATCGTCCGCCCTGGCCGATGCCGAAATTGTTTCGTCTCACCAAGCGAGGCTCGCTCGAAGAAGCCCTATTTCGTGGCAGCACGATCAATACCCCTTCCATGCTGTGCGTCGAGGATTACTTGGATGCGCTGCAATGGGCCGAGCAGGTAGGTGGGTTGCCAGGGTTAATTGAGCGCACCCGAACCAATTTTGCTGTTCTTGAGCGGTGGGTCGACGGGACGCCGTGGGTGGCGTTCCTCGCCGAAGATCCTGCCACCCGCTCGACGACTTCGGTCTGTCTCAAGATCATCGATCCTTGGTTCGAGAACCTCAGGCCTGAAACGCAACGCGCTCTTATCGCTGAGATCGGTAGTTTTCTGGAGCAAGAGGCTGTGGCGTATGACATCCAGAGCTATCGCGAGGCGCCCCCGGGACTTCGGATCTGGTGTGGCTGCACCGTGGAAGCGGAAGATCTCAAAGCGCTGACAAGCTGGCTTGACTACGCATTTCAGGGCGTGAAATCAGCGAGGTTGGATAAAATATGAAGATATTGGTGGCCGATGCCATCGCCGAGGAAGGACTCGCATTACTTCGAGAAAGCGGCTTTACCACCGCCGTTGAGACGGGACTGTCCGAAGCGGCGTTGTGCGAGCGCATAGGTGACTGCGAGGCCGTTATCGTACGCAGCACTACGTTTATCACGGAAAGCGTAATAGCGGCAGGGCGGGCTTTGCGGGTAATTGGGCGTGCCGGCGTCGGGGTGGATAACATCGATGTCGGAGCGGCTACAGAGCGCGGAATCGTGGTGCTCAACACGCCCGACGCCAATGCCACGACTACGGCCGAGCTGACCCTAGCACACCTTCTGTCCTTGAGCCGGCACCTGCCAGCCGCGGATCGCTCGATGCGAGCGGGGCGTTGGGAGCGCTCTCGTTTTCTGGGCACAGAGGTAGCGGGCAAGGTCTTAGGCGTCATCGGCTATGGCACCATCGGCCGTATCGTAGCCGCCCGTTGCCTGGGACTGACCATGCGTGTCCTGGCCCATGATCCGTTCGTAACCGAAAGCACCCTGATCGCGGACGGGGTAGAGCCAGTGAGCTTGGATAGGGTGCTCGCCGAAGCAGACTTTCTGACCCTGCACTGCCCGCTCACGGATAAGACGCGTGGCTTCATTAACGCCGAGCACATCGCCCACATGAAGCCGGGCGCACGGCTGATCAACTGCGCGCGTGGGGAATTGCTCGATGAGCAAGCACTACTAATCGCCCTGGAAAGCGGACATCTGGCGGGCGCGGCTCTGGACGTTTTTGCCCACGAGCCGCCCACCGGTTCCGCATTGCTTCGCTCAGACAAGGTCGTGTTCACGCCACACCTCGGCGCCGCCACCCAGGAAGCTCAAGTGGCGGTCGGGGTGGCGGTCGCGCGGCGGGTTGCGAACTACCTCAGCCGCGGGGAGGCGATCAACGCGGTCAATCTGCCTCAAGTGCCGACGGAAGAGATACAACGCATCCGACCTTATCAGGATCTGGCGCGGCGCTTAGGAAAACTGCTCGCGGTATTGGCCCCCGGCCCGCTCGACGCCGTAGAGGTTGCGCTTTCTGGCCGTGCTGGAGAATTTGATCCCCATCCGATTGCCCTCGAAGCCGTAGTCGGTTTGCTCCAGGATCAGATGTCGGTGCCGGTGAACAGCGTTAACGCCCGCTATCTGGCTAAACGTCAGGGGATCGCCCTGGTGGAGTCCCGCTCCGAGGCGACCCACGATTACCTTGCCCTGGTCAGCGTTATCGGCCATCATGCGGATGGAACCACGGCCTTGGTCGGAACCTTGCTCAGCGACTCCCACCCGCGCTTGGTGCGGATCGATGATTATGAGGTGGAGACGGTGCCTGAGGGCACCCTGCTGATCACCGAGCACGAGGATCGGCCGGGCGTCGTGGGAGCGTTGGGAACCTTGTTAGGCCGCGAGCAGATCAACATCTCCCGCATGCAAGTGGGTGTGGCTGCGAGCCGACGGAAGGCCATTGCCGTGATCGGGATCTCGGCACCTTTAAGTGAGCCATTGCTACGCCAAGTCGAGGCCATATCCGCCATAGACAAGGTCTATCAACTTACCCTGTAATGGCTGGGCCGCCTTTCAGCACGGTCTTTTTCGACTGCGACAGCACCCTCTGCGCCCTAGAAGGAATCGATGCCTTAGCCGAGCGGGCTGGGGTCGCTGAGCAGCTAGCCCCACTGACGAGGGCGGCTATGGACGGTGTCATTCCCTTGGAGCAGATATATCGCCATAGGCTAGAGGTGATCCGCCCCGATAGCGAGTCCATGGCGTGGTTGGGACGGTATTACTTAAAGACGCTGGTCGATGGGGCGGGCGAAGTCGTGCGTGCCTTGCAGGCGCTGGGAAAGCGCGTCTACATCGTGAGCGGCGGGATCCGGCAAGCTGTGCTGCACGTGGCAGGGGCCTTGGAGATCCCCCAAGAGCGGGTGCACGCCGTGGGTTTATTTTTCAACGAGCAAGGAGCTTTTGTCGGTTATGATGAGCGCTCGGCCTTGGTGCGCGCCGATGGCAAAGCCACTGTGTGCCGTGAGCTCTTGTCCAACGGAGAGGCAGCGGCTCTGGTAGGAGACGGCATGGTAGACATTGCAGCTCAATCCGCTGGCGTGCTCATCATCGGCTTTGGCGGCGTAGTGCGCCGATCACGGGTGGCGGAGCAGGCGACGATCTATATCGATGAGCCCTCGCTGCGCCCTGTGCTGCCGTTTCTTTTGACTCGCGAAGAGCAGGATCGAGTTAAGCTTTAGCAAGCCGGAAATTTGGAGGAGCGCTGATGAAAACAGTAAGACAACTACTCGATGAAAAAGGCCACGAGGTGGTTTCTATCGCGGCTGGCGATTCGATATTCGAGGGCCTCAAGCTGATGGCGGAGAAAGGGATCGGGGCGCTCGTGGTCATGGATGGCCCTAAGCTCGTGGGCGTCATTTCGGAGCGCGACTATGCGCGCAAGGTTATCCTGCGGGGCCGGTCATCGAATACAACGCCGATCCGGGAAATCATGAGCGCACCGGTTGTCTGTGCTCGGCCAGAGCATACGGTGGAGGAATGCATGGCGCTGGTCACCGAAAAACGGATCCGTCACTTGCCGGTGCTGCAAGGGACAGAGCTGGTGGGCATGATCTCGATCGGGGATCTGGTTAAGTCCATCATTGCTGAGCAGCAATTCGTGATCGAGCAGCTTGAAAGCTACATCGCGGGGTGAGAGAAATCAGCGACGCTCGCCCTTCCGGCGCGGCTTGCTGAGCGCTGGGAGGGCGGCGCAACTTTGAAAACTCTTTCTACCTAAGGATGGCCAAGCTCTTCGACCTTCAACCAGGTGCGGCGCACGCTTTGTCCTTGAATGCTGGCGTCTTCCAGGAGACCCGAAGCGCGGTCGTTGAACTGCTCGCTTACCGCTCCGAGGTCTATCCACTGGTCGAGCTGTGTGGACACGGTAGTGCTTAACGTCTGGGTGTCTATGCTGGCGCTGCCAGGATCTCCAGTTAACGCCTCCAGCCGGGGTGAAATGTGCAGCGTGACCTGAGCGCCGTTGACCAAAGGCCTTACGTAAAAGCCGGAGGCGATGTCGCGATAATCACTCGAGCGCTGAATCACCGCGCCGCCAGGACCGATGATGACCGTCTCGCCGCTTAAAGGTACCGATCGACCGGTGTAAATGAACGCCGCTTGTCCTTCTACTGTTTGGACAAAGTGCGTATGATCTTGGCTTGACTGATCTTCGGCACCGAAGGCGCGATAACGCAGCTCACCCCGTTTGCCGCGGTGCTCAAGGACTACACCCTCCGTCTCACGCGGGTCGTCGTACCCGAGATCGAAATCACCCCCGCGATAGCGCCCTGAGAGGCCCTGACTCGTTTCCACGCCCTCTTGCTCGGTCTGCTGACGTACGATGATTTTCAAACGGCGCAATGGGCGGTCTACAACCGCAAGGGCGCGCTTGATTTCCAGCAGATTGCGTTGGGTAGAACGCACGATGAGCTGGCGGCTCATGCCAGTTACGGTTCCGCCAGGGACCACTAGGGGCTTCAGCAGCGGGATCACATCGGCGCTCAGACGATGCTCCAGAGGTATCACCTCCAGGACCATTTCCTGCGCCAGGACATAGCCTGGGAACAATGCTAGATCGACGAAAATAAAGCTTACGACAAGAGGCATTGTGTGGTTCACCGGTTAGCGGATCGAGTTTTCGGTGCGCCGCTTGGTAGGCGTTGCCGCCTTAAAACGGCAGCTTGAGCGTGGGATCTAGCGCCAGCAACTTCTCTCTAAACCGCTCCTGAACAATCTTTAAGGCCGCTTGATGATCGCCTTCAAAGCGTAGAACCAAACAGGGCGTGGTATTGGAGGCCCGAACCAGTCCCCAACCTTCTTTAAAGTCCACCCGTAAACCGTCCACGGTAAAAACTTCGCCGGTCTGAAACTGAGCCGAAGAGACGAGGTCCTGCATAAACTGAGCATGCCGCTCTTCCGGCATATCCAGGCGCAGCTCAGGGGTCGCCACCCCACCCGGTAGCTCGGCAAAAACGGCTGCCGGGGGCTTGTTTTGCTCGATTAAGATCTCCAGCAGACGCGCGGCGGCATATAAGGCGTCATCGAAACCATACCATCGTTCTTTGAAAAAGATGTGACCGCTCATCTCGCCCGCCAATAAGGCCCCCGTCTCCTTCATCTTCGACTTGATCAGCGAATGTCCGGTCTTCCACATCAACGGCGTTCCGCCGGCTTCTTGGATCACCCGTCGCAAGTGGTTGCTGCACTTGACATCGAAGATGACGGTGGCTCCGAGGTTACGCTTGAGCAGGTCGCGCGCAAACAGCATCATCTGCCTATCTGGCCAGATAATAGTACCCTGGCTATCCACCACGCCTAAGCGGTCTCCGTCACCGTCGAAGGCCAATCCCAAATCGGCCCGATCGTCCTTCACCCGCTCGATCAAAGCGTGCAGATTTTCCGGCTGGCTGGGATCGGGGTGGTGGTTGGGAAAACGGCCATCGACCTCGCAGAAAAGCTCCACCACGTCGTGCCCAAGAGCCCGGAGTAATTGTGGCGCCACGGCTCCCGGCACTCCATTGCCGCAATCGATCACCACCTTCAGCGAATTGCCCAAGACCACGGGAATATCTTCGGTAATGCGATAAACATACTCCGAGATAACCTCCTCCCTCTCGAGCGTGCCGGCGCCGCTTGAGAGATCACCGCTTGCGATCCGGGTTCGTATCGCCTTGATGGTCTCCCCGGACAGGGTTTCGCCCCCCAAAACGATCTTCAATCCGTTGTATTCGGGCGGATTATGGCTGCCGGTTACCATGATGCCGCTGCCGGTTTCAAAATAATGGGTGGCGAAGTACAACACCGGCGTCGGTACCTGACCGATGTCGATCACATCGCGGCCGCTCGCGAGCAGTCCCTTGGCCAGCGCATCGGCCAAGGCGGGACCGGAAATGCGCCCGTCCCGCCCTACCACAAGCTTTTGCAACCCCTTGGTGCCGGCCTCACTGCCGACTGCCCGGCCGATCTGGTACACATGGCTTTCGGTCAAGGACCGGCCGACCACGCCACGAATGTCATAAGCCCGAAATATGCTATCGGGAGGCACCGGTTCAGCGGGTTCAGGGGTTTGCGAACGTTGGGGAGCTCTTTCTGCCGTGGCTTTTTCGCCCGCTGTTTCTAGCGCGGGAAGAGGGGCCGTCCCCAACTCAACAGCCGGGGTTTCAGGGGTAATATTCGCTGGCTGTGGTTGCGCATTCAGTGCCGCTCGAGATCGGTAATACAATCCCCCTCCTCCGACCAGCAGCAGGGCAATGATGAGGATAGACATTCGGCTTTCGCCGCCTGCACTCTGCGCCGGTCCCTCGTCCGACCATAGGTTAAGCACCCAGCTTGTTCTCGCTACCTTTGCGTGCACCGGCGTAACCGATTGCTTGAGCGTCTTCTCGCCTTTCGCAGCCAAGACCACGCGGGCACCGGAACCGGGCACCAGTTGCTGCAACTCAAAGTACCCATCCCCGGGATCCAGCCCTGTGGCGAGATGTTGCAGCGGTTCCACCGCGGTGCTTAAATGGAGCACCCCGGAAACCAAACCATTCTTTCCCTGCACCGGCCGCACCATGACCAGGCGCTGGGCCGGCGTTCCCAACATATGCACCTCCGCCTTGACCGGCTCGCCTTGACCAGCGCGGCGAATCATGTCTATGGAGGCGAAACCGAGCGAACCCTCGCGGCGCATGGCATCTAAACTGATGCGCTCGGCAGGCAAGAGCAGCAGCTCTGTTGCTTGAGGAAACCGCGGCCGCCATGTTTCGGCCAAGGATCGCAAACCGCTCTCGTCTTTGCGCTGCAATAGCTCGATCAACTGAGGTTCGGCAACCAGCTTGTCGATCTCGGTCTCATAACCCGCCAAGCCCTTAGCCAAAGCCGCGGCCAGCGCTTCCGCCTCATGCTG
This sequence comes from Gammaproteobacteria bacterium, assembly GCA_050740975.1. Classification (GTDB taxonomy): domain Bacteria; phylum Pseudomonadota; class Gammaproteobacteria; order JBOHHR01; family JBOHHR01; genus JBOHHR01. The sequence goes on from JBOIEE010000226.1 coordinate 6,780, forward strand.
GACTCGGGGATCGATCTCTGCCTGCGAAGCACTGCCGGAAAAGCCGGACCACCCTAGGACAAGCAGCAGCGCGGCCGTCGCCCCGCCCAGCGCCCATTGAACGCGCCGTGGGAGCTTCTGTATACCATTCAGCAAGCTTTTGAGGTCGAACTTTTTCATACCTATTCCTTTTTCAAGCATAGCCGGTGTGGCCAAACCCGCCAGCGCCCCGCTCGCTTTCCTCAAACGCTTGCACCAATTCAAACTGTGCCCGCACGATGGGAACGAACACAAGCTGCGCCAAGCGCTCTCCGGGAAGGATGTGAAACGGGTCTCTTCCCCTGTTCCAGCAAGAAATAAAGATCTCGCCCTGATAATCGGAATCGATAAGGCCCACCAAATTACCCAGCACGATGCCGTGTTTGTGGCCTAAACCGGAGCGCGGTAGCACCATGGCTGCCAACGCCTGATCGGCGATGTGCAGCGCCAAACCCGTGGGGATGAGCCGAGTTTCGCCCGGCAGGAGCATCAAGGGCTCCACAATGCAGGCGCGTAAGTCCACCCCGGCGGAGCCCAGGGTGGCGTATTCCGGCAAGGGAAATTCTCGGCCCAATCGTCGGTCAAGGACTTTCAGTTGGATGCGTTTCACGATAACGGGTGCAGATCACGTGCATAAGTTCGCGGGCCAGTTCGCTTTTTAACATGCGGGGTAAGAATCGGCTCCCGCCCTCCCAAAAGACATGCAGCTCGTTCTCCTCCACCTCAAAACCCTGCCCAGGGCCTACGCGGTTCGCCGCTACCATGTCCAGCCGTTTGCGCTCGAGCTTGTGGCAGGCGTTCGCCTCCAGAGCCTCTGTTTCCGCGGCAAACCCTACCACAAACGGCCGTTTTGCGAGCTTGGTCACCTCAGAGACTATGTCCACGGTGGAAGATAAGTGTAACCACAGCGGCTTCTCGCTTCTTTTCAGCTTTTGCGAGGCCGGTTGCTGCAAACGGTGATCGGCAACCGCCGCCGCGGCGATAAAGATATCTGCCTCTTGAGCCAAAGGCATAACCGCCTCATACATCGCCTGCGCACTTTCTGCACCGATCAGTGTCACCCCGCGCGGGGCGGGTAAGCACACCGGCCCGCTCACTAGGGTGACCTTGGCCGCAGCGGACAGAGCCGCTTCGGCCAAGGCATAACCCATTCTCCCGGAGCTGCGGTTACTAATATAGCGCACCGGATCGATCGCCTCGCGGGTGGGTCCGGCGGTGATCAGGACGTGCAGGCCTGCCATGCTCCCGCCTTCGAACAGCGTCGTGAGCCCGTGCACCAACTGCTCCGGCTCCAACATCCGTCCCGGACCGACTTCGCCACAGGCTTGGTCGCCGGCCGCCGGTCCGAGCACCGAAATCCCCCGCCTTTCGATTATTTTGCAATTGTGCTGGGTAGCCGGCGCCCGCCACATTTGCTGGTTCATGGCGGGCGCAACCACCAGGGGCGCTTGGGTAGCGAGGCACAGAGAGGTAAGTAGATCGTCGGCGAAACCGTGGGCTAAGCGCGCCAAAAAATTAGCGCTGGCGGGCGCCACCAGAACAACCTCACTCCAGCGCGCAAGCGCGATATGGTCCATGGCTGCTTCTGCGCTGGGATCAAATAACTCGCTTAGGACCGGGTGGCCGGAGAGGGCTTGAAAGGTCAAGGGACGTACGAATTCGCACGCAGAACGGGTCATAACCACGCGCACTTCCGCCCCAAGCTCCCGCAGGCGGCGGACCAGATCAGCGCTTTTGTAAGCGGCGATCCCCCCGCAAACGCCTACCAGCACCCGTTTGTTGAGCAACAACCCCTCCACGCGTTCATGAAGTTTACCCTAAAGTGACGTTAAACATATACTACGCGCCCACGGCGGATCACGAACCCCACCTATGGGCGAGAACAGACTGAGCCATTACAAGGACGTCTCTATGCCGATAAAGAATTGGCCGCCAGCAGAACGGCCGCGGGAAAAACTGTTGAGTAAAGGACCTCAAGCCCTGTCCGAGGCCGAGCTGTTAGCAATTTTTCTGCGCACCGGGGTTAAAGGAAAAACCGCGCTCGACTTGGCGCGGGACCTGTTGACCTCCTTTGGAGGCTTGCGGGCCTTGCTGGAGGCCGAACGCCACAGCGTGTGTCGATTCCCCGGGCTGGGTGACGCAAAATACGCTGGGCTGCAGGCGGCACTCGAGCTCTGCCGCCGCTATCTGGGAGCGAAACTGTCTCGAAGCGGTGTCCTTTCTAACCCTAAGGAGACCCGCAGCTTTCTGGCCGTAAGCTTGCGGGGCTACCCGCACGAGGTCTTCGCTTGCCTGTTTCTGGACAATCGGCATCGGGTGTTAAGCTTTGAGGAGTTGTTTAAAGGGACCATTGACGGTACAACCGTGCACCCACGTGAAGTAGTAAAGCGTGCGCTGGCCAACAATGCCGCGGCGGTGATATTCGCCCATAACCATCCCTCGGGGGTCAGCGAGCCCAGCGAAGCCGATGTGTTGCTTACCCGCCGATTGCGCGACGCCTTAGCGCTCATTGACATCCGCGTGCTCGATCACTTCGTGATCGGTGATGGTGAAGCGGTGTCCTTGGCAGAGAAGGGACTGCTATAGCTTAATTCTATCATCAGTCTGGACTCCCTGGGGACTGTGGCGATGCTCGGTTTCGCGCGACCGTCCTTACGGGCCGGCCCCACTCATTTCAGCCCTCCCGCTTTCAACTTACCTTGAGCTCAGTGTGCATCAGGTATTCGGTATCGTCCGCCAAGATCAGGTGGCGCTGGAGGGGCACTTGGTAGAAGTATTGCGGGCCGTTGCGTCCCAGCACGAAGGCCAGCTCCAGACGTTCCAGCGATTGTTTGAGGCTTTCAGGTCCTGGGCTATAGCCGTGACTTTCCAGTCGCTTGACCACGTCCGCCAGGCTGAAGTGATTGGCGAGTGGCACTGTGGCATAGACCACGATGCGATCGCGCCGGCTCTCGGTTGCATCCACTCCGAGATTCCCCCAGGCGGCCAGCTCATCGCGCAGCCGAGTATCGGCAAGCGCCGTGAGCAGATGCTCACTACCAATCGTTCGCTTAGTTAGTCCGAGTGCCTGGAGCAGCGCGTCACACGCAATGCTGATGAGATTGGCGCGGCGGCCGGTCTTTGTAATAAGCTCTGCCAACAGTTCGTCGGACTCCCAGCGTATACCCATACGGCGCATGGGTTCTACCGCCAGGGCTCGGCAGGCCGCCTCTTCCAGGGCACCAACCCGCAACACCCTTCCGAAATTCTTGAGCGGTGACTGGTAATCCAGAGCGGATTGCTTATAAAGCCACCAGAATCCTGCCAGGATAAACTGCGCACGTCTTTCCTCACTCAGGGCCCGGAGCTTCTGTAGCGTCGCATAGCCTTTCTCCCGATCTGCATTTACGAAGGCGTCGGCTTCATCGATCAGTAACACCACGCGAGCTTTGCGGGGTTTATGCAGATGTTCCAGCACGGCGTCGAACCCGGTCTCTGCAGGCATGCCCAGCGCTTCCGCAAGGCGGCCCGCCGCCTCCTCCCCGCTCAGGACCAAGTAATGGCATTCCACCCGTGGGTTGTTGCGATAGTGCCGCTCGATCGCCTTCAGGAGGCTAGACTTCCCCACTTGGCGCCCGCCGACGACGAGGTAGTTCGCCGAATCGCCGCCTGTGATCTGAGCGATCAGCGAGGCGCGCCCGAAGAAGAGGCTCTGCTTGTGAACCCCTGCACCGGTCTGGTAGGGCGATACCTGGGTCACGGCCACGTGGCGCGCGATCAACTCCGCCAGCGCCTCCAGCGGGTTTTCGGCCAGCAGCAAGGCGGTCAGCTCTCCGGCGGACGGCGCCACGAGGAGTCCGCCCCGTTTGGGGCCCTCGACGGCCAAGGCCAGCCGTTGCTCCGGATGCACGCTTAAGACGACGGTCACCTCCGGTGGGGTGCCTATCCGATTCAGCACATCCTGAGCGGTACTGGCCGCGGGCGGTAAATAAAGCCGCAAGCGTTGCAAGTTGAGAGGGAAATCCTCGCCCAAGTCGATGGTCCAAAGCGCAGGGTCGGGGGTGGGACCGTCGCAACGCCGGCCCAGACGCTCGGCCAGCAGCTCGCAACGTTCCTTGGCCGAGGTCAGCGTATCCCATCGCATAGCCTGGTCTAGCCACGCCTCGTGCACCCGCGCGGCACGCAGCACTGGATCCAATCGACCGGCCCGCACCAATCGTTTCTTCGTAGTTGCCAAATTTTCAGGTTCGAGCCTGAGCAGTGCAGCCGGCTCGTTGCTGATCTGCATGACGGTGGGGTCGCGGTACACGCGTTGGTAGTACACCCTGCTTGCCAGTGCCAGCATGACCGCCAGCGCCGCCCCGTAAAGGAGCCACGGGGTAGCGGGCGGGATCACCGGCAGCCCGCGATAGGCCCAATCGTACATCGGCAGGCCGCGCCCCTCGGGGCCGGGTAGCCGCCAGCCGTGGAGCCAGACCTTGAGGTCGGGCGAGCGCTTTAGGTCAACGGGTAAGCCGAAGCTCAAAGTCGTGCGTGCATTGGCCGGGAGGCCATCCACCGTAACCTCGGCGGGTTGTTGTTCCGGAGCCGCTCCAGGAATCACGAGGCGGAATGCGGTCTTAGGGAGTGCGCTTCCGGCATTCTCCAAGGTCACCGCGATCGCGTCCTGGTCCTGGGCCGACAGCCAGCGTAGCTCGGCCGCTTGCAGCACGGGGGGCAGGACGACGGCCTCGATGGGCGGCAGCGGCGTCGGTTCGCCATAGGCCTGAAGAAGGAGCAAGCGGATCTTGGCCTCCACCCTTACGGGGTTGGTGCGTGCTGGGTGGAGATACAAGCGTGCGGTCGTCATAATTGGGCCGCCAGGGTCCAAAAAGGGTATCACCGGCATCGATTCCAAGACCCAAGGATCTGTGATTGCCGTGTCCTCAGGAATGAGCTGCAGCCAAAAAGCCCTTCCGTTACCTTTGTTCCGTATCGTCACGGGCACCTCCAGCGACTGCCCCGCCGTGACCCTGCCGAGGGCACTCCTGTCCAGCGAGACCTCTAAGGGCTGGGGTTGCCCGGGAGGCCGCAAGGGCTCAACACGTCCTTCGGCATCCACATCGACGACCAGGCAGCCGGCATCGAGCCGCCAGCAAGGGGCCGTCTCGGTAGTGCACGCGGCCCAGGTCCCTCTTAGACCGAGCGTGATGCGGGTAACGGGCAACCCCGTGTCGACCGCCGTGACACGCACCGTGTTGTCCTCCAAGCCGCTCGCGAGGGTCTTGCCGTCGGGACTGAAGGCCACGGACGAAACCGAATCCGTATGTCCTTCGAGACGGGTCTGCTCGCGGCCGGTGGCGATGTTCCAGAGGCGCACGGTTCGGTCCCGCGAGGCGCTCGCGAGGGTCTTGCCGTC
>JBOIEE010000227.1:0-5924 GCA_050740975.1 Gammaproteobacteria bacterium
GTTCACCGGTTCGCCCGGCATGAAGATCCTGGAACAGGCCTTGGAGCAAGGGATCGCGGAAGAATTCCACAGGATCGACACCCTAGGCGGAGTGTTGGCGGCCACCGAGCAGCGCTATCAACGCAGCCAAATACAGGCCTCGGCGCACCGCTACGAGAGTCAAATCGACCAAGGGATCCGCCCCATCATCGGCTTGAACCGTTACCGGGACCTGGAGGAACGCGCACCCGAGCTTACCGTAGTCCGCACCAGCAGCGAGAAGAAACGCCTGCAGATCGACCGCCTGAAGGCATTCAAAGAGCGCAACAAGGCGGCGGCAGGGCTAGCGCTGGATGCCTTGACCCAGGTTGTGGAGCGCGGCGGCAACGTGTTCGAAGAGCTGCTGAACACAGCGCAGGTTTGTTCTCTCGGGCAAATCACCGAGCGACTGGCCCGGAGCGTGGGCCGGTTTAGGCCGACAGTGTAGTTCCACGCGTCTGGTCTGCAGCCTATCACACCGAGAGATAATCCCAGAAGATATTTGTAACACACTGATCCTTGTAGTATCTTTGCCGTGTAACCGGCCACCTGCCGTAATATAATACGGCAGATCGGCCGTCCATTTGATGTTAGCCGGACACGCTGAGAGGAGGACCCACGCAGTGGCCGACGAGAGCATCAGAACGGCTCTTGCCAACCTCCACGATGCATTCCTCAATGCCTCGGTAGTTCGCAGATTGATGTTGGTGAGCCCCATCGAAGCGGATCCGGAGCGAGCCCATTATTCGGACCGCTTTCGGCTGGAGCGGCTTTGGCTAGCGCTGCTCGCCGTGCTCATCGAAGCGTGGCATGCTAAACAGATGAGGGGTGCACGAGAGTTTCTCTCAAGCGTCACGAATACCGATGATCTCGTTAGTCTAATCAGACAAGCACGAAAGGCTCCACATCGCCGCGCTCTGTTTCAGACGAGGCACTACATGTTTCATCGAGACGAGCGGGAATACTGGAACGAAGGCCGGTATGCTCTATATGGAACGCTCGAATTCAACCTTAGGCTTCACGAAGCTTTCAGCGCTGTCCTGCTGGCGGGTCTCGCGGCGATCAAGAACCAACAGAACGCTGATCGGCGTGGAACTTCTAGCGCGCCGGCGGAGTAAGGCCGGCTAACAAACAAATGCAGTTGACGATCGGGAGCGCGGCTCGATGAACTGTCGGGGCGTCTGGTATCATCATCGTGCGCTTCGCCCCATGGCCGGCGGCGCTCCCGCTCGCAACTGATTTGTAAGCCGATGGCGCGGAGCGTGAGGGGCTTCGGTGGATGAGCTGGATAACGTGGCAGGGCTGTAGGCTGGGATGAACGAAGCGAATCCCAGCACCCTCCACAACGCGGCAACCGATGAAGATGCTGCGGGAAGGACTCCGCCGATCCGGGATCGAGGCGGCGCAGGGCCGTGCGACCGGCACATGGTCCAAAGAGATTGACATGGTTAGAACATGCAGCTATGTTGTACGCATGTCTAAGATGATCCAACTGCGACACGTACCGGAAGAATTGCATCGTACGCTCAAGGCACGGGCGGCCTTGGAGGGCCTGTCCCTCTCGGACTTTCTGTTGAAAGAGGTGCGCAAGATTGCCGAGCGACCAACACTCGCCGAGCTCGCGACACGCCTTGCACACCGGGCGCCGGTCGCCACACGCCAATCCCCTGCGAAAGCGGTGAGGGCCGAGCGCGATGGGCGATGATTGTCGTCGATGCTTCTGCGTTGTTCGAGGTACTGCTAAACACCGAAGCCGCGCCCGACGTCGCCACGCGCCTGTTCGATGCACGCGAAACACTGCATGCGCCGCATCTTATCGACGTCGAGATCGCTCAGGTGCTTCGCCGCTACACGCTCAGCGGCGAGCTTGAACCGGCCCGCGGTGAGGAGGTGCTCGCCGATTTAACGGACTTTCCGCTTACGCGCTATCCGCACGCGCTATTCCTTCAGCGGATCTGGGATCTGCGCCGCAACACGACGGCTTATGATGCAGCGTACCTGGTGTTGGCCGAAGCGCTGGGGGCAACCCTGGTGACATGCGATCGGGCGCTCGCTTCTATCCCTGGTCACAGCGCACGCGTCGAGGTCCTTTGCTGAATGCGATATCCGTCAACCACCACGCAGACCGCCTTCGAACCGCACGAACGGCGCTCCGTGGCGAAAGGGAAATTCAAGCGCCGTTGCCCCGGCAATTCCTGTGTGACCAACAGCGAGCGCGATCACCTGCGGATCCCAGGATTGAAGATCGAGAACTGGGCAAAACCGTAAGGGAACTCGCATCACTCCCCGTACACAGTGACGGTTACCTCGCGTCGGTGGCCATGACGTCGATGCTCCCAAAGGTAGATCCCCTGCCAAGTGCCTAGCAGACAGCGGCCCTCGCTCACCGGGATGCTCAGCGCCGACTGGGTCAGCACCGAGCGCACGTGGGCCGGCATGTCGTCGCGCCCCTCGGCGGTATGACGAAACAATGGGTCGCCATCCGGCACCAGGCGCGCCATAAAGGCTTCCAGATCGCGCAGTACGGTGGGATCGGCATTCTCGCAAAGCATCAGTGAAGCGCTGGTGTGGTGTACGAACACATGGCATAACCCCTGGCGGACGCCGCAGCGGGAGACGACACGCGCCACATCGCCAGTCAGCTCGATGCTTCCCCGGCCCTGGGTGCGATAAGTCAGGCTTTCCTGCGCTACCATGGCCTATCCCAGCTCGAACACGGCCTGGATGCGACCGGTCTGGAGCCCGCGGCAGTTCAAAATGGACCCCTGTTCCAACATTTTCAGATCTTCATCTGCTGTGTCTTGCAACAAGCCCAATTGCCTCAGCACCGACGCCGCGACCACCGGCTGTACCCGGGGGCTACCGTCCGCGATCTTGATCGCAATGCCCCAGCCCCGACTATGAATAGCCATGGCGTGGACCCCATCGGCGCCGATCTTGGTAAACCACGCTCCTGCTCCAGCGCGAGTCAAGATGAAATCCGTGCGGCGGGTCCCGGAAGCCTGATGGGGATGCGCCGCCATGGCCTGGAGGATCCGTTCCGGCGCCGTACCATAGCGAGGATCTGCAGCCCGCCGAGTGAGCTTGGCATAGGCCAGGGCGAGCCCCGACAAGGGCAAGGCTACATTGGGCGCGCTGCAGCCGTCTATTCCGAGAGACAAGGCATGTCGCGGCACTTCGGAAAAGTACAGGACGGCCTCCAGGATCTGAGCTTGCCCGGCACTTTCGGGTTCTAGGTACTGCTCCACAGGCACCCCCAGCAGCTTGGCCAAGGCCAGCATCCCGGTGTGGTTCCCGGAGCAGGCGTGGTGTAAGGAGGTAAAGGTGGTAGGGGAGGGCAGGGGTGCTCCCACGCACTCGTAGTACAGCGGCACATGCACCCTGCATTGCAGATCCCCTTCCCGGCACCCGATCCGCGCGAGCACGCGCGCTACTGTTCCCAGGTGTTCCGGTTCACCGGAATGGCTGGCGCAGATAAGCGCGATCTCGGCTGGCGAAAAAGCGAAACGTTCTACATCGGGGTGCGCCAACAAGGGCATGGCTTGTAAGGGTTTCAACGTCGAGCGGGTGAAGGTGGAAAAATACGGGTCTCCGACATGACAGAGGAGATCGCCATCGCCAGAGACCACCGCGATAGAACCATAGTGCACGTTCTCCACTGCTTCCCCCCGCGTGGCGATCGCCAGAGGGACATGTCGCCCGTACTCGCGACTTTGGTGTACCCGCGCGCTCATCTGCCTTAGTCGGGCGCGACGATACGCTCGAGGGCTGTAAACATATCAAGAATATGTCGTGCATTGGCGCCTAGATCGCCCTTACCGAGCCGCGACTGCGAATGCGCGTGGATCACACAGCCCCCTTCCTCATCCTCTACCCAGATCCGCAGGTCGTCCTTGAATCGCCATAATCGGGTCGTAACCACGGCATGGACCTCGCTGCGCTCCGGATCAAAAGCCGTTTCGACCCATCCCAGCTCGGCAAGCGCTTGACGTATGGTCTTTAGGGCTCGTTCGCCGGTCAGCGGATAGCGTCCGGGCTTGAGCTCCGGCAAGGGACTGTTTTCGGTCGTGGCTAGGTTTGTACCCAAATAAATCCCCAAGCGCTTAAGCGCCCCAGGCGGCTCATTCCAACGGGTGCCGTTGGCGATCAAAGCGCCGGCCAGCAACCCAGTAATCAAGAGGACTAGCAACAGGCCCGATACCATCTTCACCATTCCACGTTTCTCATCCTATCCCACGTACCCAGCGGTCAAATCTTTCCTTTCTACCACAGGAATTTATTGGTGCACCGCGGCGAGTCGGTTATAATCTCCAAGGTTCGGCTATCATGCTTACCCAATACTATCCTATTCTCGTATTCTTGATCGTCGCGGCGGTGTTGGCCATGGCCGTTCTCGCCATGGGGTTTGTGCTCGGCCCGCGGCACCCGGATGCGGAAAAGCTTTCCCCTTACGAATGCGGCTTCGAGGCATTTGAAGATGCGCGGATGAAATTTGATGTGCGCTATTATCTGATTGCGATATTATTTATCATCTTCGACTTAGAGATCGCATTCTTATTTCCGTGGGCGGTGGTGCTGCGGGAAATCGGTCTTTTTGGTTTCCTTGCCATGGTCATCTTCCTGGCGATATTGGTCGTCGGGTTTGCCTATGAGTGGAAGAAGGGGGCATTGGAGTGGGAATAGCCGGAGTATTGGAAAAAAGCGTGGTGACCACTACGGTTGACAATGTAGTCAACTGGGCGCGCACCGGTTCCTTATGGCCGATGACCTTCGGGCTGGCGTGTTGCGCCGTGGAGATGATGCATGCCGGGGCGTCCCGCTACGATCTGGACCGCTTTGGGGTGATGTTTCGCCCCAGCCCACGCCAGTCCGACGTGATGATCGTAGCCGGCACCTTAGTGAACAAGATGGCGCCGGCGCTGCGCAAGGTGTACGACCAGATGTCAGAACCGCGTTGGGTGATCTCTATGGGTTCTTGCGCCAATGGCGGGGGCTATTACCATTACTCTTATTCGGTAGTACGGGGTTGCGACCGCATCGTGCCGGTAGACGTCTATGTTCCCGGATGTCCGCCGACCGCAGAAGCGCTGCTATTCGGCATCATCCAGCTGCAGAAAAAGATCAAGCGGACGAATACCATCGCCCGCTGATCCTCTCACCCTGGTTTCGCCATGCCACAATCCCCAGACCAGCTTGCTGCGCGCCTGAAGGAAAGCCTGGGCGACCGCATTCTGAGCGGCCGCTTGGCGCTGGGAGAAGTCACGGTGGAGCTTGCGCCGTCGGCCCTGATCGAGGTGTGCCAGAGCCTGCGCGATGATCCTGCGTTTGCCTTCGAGCAGTTGATGGACGTATGCGGCGTCGATTATCTGACTTATGGTCAAGGGGACTGGCAAACGGAGACGGCTACCACCTCTGGTTTCAGCCGTGGTGTGAGCCGCACTATCGAAGAAAAAAGCGGGCTGCAAGGCCCTCGCTTCGCCGTGGTCTACCACCTGCTGTCATTAAAGCATAACGGGAGGCTGCGACTGCGCGTGTTTCCCGAAGGCGATCCACCCACGATTGACTCTGTGGTTGAGATCTGGAACTCGGCCGATTGGTTCGAACGCGAGGCCTTCGATCTCTACGGGATCCTGTTCGAGGGACACCCGGATCTGCGGCGCATCCTGACCGATTACGGTTTCATCGGCCATCCGTTCCGCAAAGACTTCCCCTTGGAAGGTAAGGTGGAGGTGCGTTATGACCCGGAAAAGGGGCGCGTGGTGTATCAACCCGTGACCATACAAAACCGCGTGTTGGTGCCGCGTGTTATTCGACGGGAAGCCGAACGGCATTCAGATGCTGTCGAAGGATCGAGCCATGGCTGAGATCCGCAACATGACCTTGAATTTCGGTCCCCAACACCCGGC
>JBOIEE010000228.1:0-6309 GCA_050740975.1 Gammaproteobacteria bacterium
GGCCCCTTCAATCGCTTGGGCTACCGATCTCTGCTCCCGCACATCGGCCTGGACTGCAACGATTCGCCCATTATCGGAAAGGGCTCCAACGACAGCAGGCGGGTGGCGCACGGCCACGCGCACGCGGACGCCTTGGGCGGCAAGGCGCTTGACGATGTGCTGGCCGAGGAAGCCAGAGCCGCCAAAAACGGTAACCGAAGTCGCAGTCATAAACTGCATACGCCAGGGGTCGGAACGATGGACATCAGGATCTTCACTGCGAGATGTCGTTCTTGGAAAAGAAAAAACCAGGCCCTCAGGGTTGCCTTCTTAGACCGTGTGGTGTCGTCTATGTCGTTCACCTAGATCGTACTGCTTCTATAATCTCAATCGCGATTACGGGGTGAAATTCCCCTGTAGGAGTATCTATATTGTCCAAGTGTAGGACAATGTAACTACTAGCCGACGGCAAGGGCAATCCCGCGAGGGGTTGTCTGAAGGAAGCCGAGCGCAAAGGTGCGAGCTCTGTATGAATGCCAATTGGTATTAGCATCCTTGAGCAATTCGGCTCGCGTAGGAAACGAGGCCTGAGATTATCCGATCAGAGCTTCTTCGGCCATCTCCTGGCCGCATGCAGCACGTCTTTGAGGAACCGCTCGATAAGGATGAAGTCGCGGCCTCATGGGTGATCGAGACTGGCTCGCGAGCTGAGACGGCGAGCCCTGACGTGGGCCTGCCCAACAAGGCCCGCACTGCGCGATCGCAGGAGCGGCCCCCTGGCTGCGTTTGGTCGAGTAAGCCGATGGGAATATCGAGCGCAATCGGGGAGGGGTTTTCCGCTAGCTTCGCGAGCTCTGAAAAATTGCGACACAGGACAAAACGTAGGTCTGCAAGACCCGGCGAAGCCCCCGTGAACGACAAACCAGCCGCCTCGGCAGCCGTCCACCCCAGCGAGCCAGACCCTAGGAACGCCGCCGGATAGTTTCCCGATTACGGAGAAGTCTTTTCGGTCTCGGGTGTAAAGGCTTGCACCGAGGCCGCGCGCTGTCAACGCGATGAGAATATCATGGGCAATCGCTGCGCGCCGTACGTCGCGGCCCATACCTCGCAACTCGCGCAGGATCTTTCCGGCCTCATCATAAAGCTTGGAAGATGGCACAATGGCACGCCTTGCTTTTAAATAGGGTCGAAGCAACTGATCGAGTGGCTCGAGAGAAAGTTCACTATTTATGCAAGGCTCAATAATTCAACAGGCCTCCAATCGTGTTTTCATACTCTGGAAAATAGCGGCCGATCACAGGCAGGTCGAAGCTTCGGAGAATACTGGTATTGCTTTCGCGCTCCAGAAGAAATTCGAATGATTTGCGCACCAGTTCTTCCACACCGATCCGCTTGCCCGTCAGTTTTTCGTAATAAGCCGGGCTGACGGTGACCGTATGTGTGGTGGTCGTGTGGCCTTCCACCGTGACCTTAAACGTTGTGTTATCGATCGCCTGAATGGTAATCATGCTCGACTCGTTGCTTCTTGATTTACCATCATCCGAATTTTCGTGCACTTCTCAGCCTCGGATTCTGGTGCTGAAAGCGAGCCCGTGCCCTTAAGTTGTACTATTACTCAAACCCGTCTCTCCGGTGCGCGTAATTATAGCCTGGATACGGCGGGCGAGCGTTGATCCCGCCGATGCCGGGTTGGATCAGGTTCCCTACCTCACCAGTTCCAGCATGAGACTTTCTGCCGGAGCACTTCATCATCGTCGGCGGCAACGTTGGGTTCGAAGACTTGATGTGGCCCTCTTCTTCACCAAAATCTACAAAGGCGCGACCCTCGGACGTCCATCACGACCACGTTCGATCCCGCACGCGGCGGCCACTTCGTTGCGGTAGCGCAGCCAACAAGCCAAGGCCTGTCGCATAGCCGTCAACACGGATTTGCGTTTTGCATGCGACACGAAGTCGAGGACAGTCTTCCATGCGGTTGCGCGATGATCGCCTTCAACCTGCTGATGAGCTCTGGTCAGGGTCAGATACTCCGGAGAGAGGCCGTAATGCCTCACTAAGGGATGATCGCACAGGGCTAACGGATCGCGCTTGGGTGTGCTAGGGTCGACTGCAACACGGTCATCCTTCGTGCCTTCGATGAAGATGGTGACTACCGCTGCGGCGATCTCCCAGCCGTGCCCTTGAATGGTATTATCGAGAAGTGCCCGATAGGTCTTCGCGGCAGGCATGAGCTTTATATTAACAAACCGGCTGAGGTCCATGCCCAGTCCCCTTGGATACTCAAGGAAAAGCTCTGGGTGCGGGCGACCCGCCACCAAGGCCCCGGTTTCCTCTTCGTAAAGATTCTCTACCAGCGCACGTCGGACTTCTAAAATCGGACACTGCACATACACCCACCCTACCATCACGGGAAAGTCACGAACGTAGGTTGCGTACTCTTGCTCAAAATGGATGTGCAAGCGGTGCTTGGGGACCATGCCGGATGTAAATGCCGGCCATGCCCAGTGGTCCTTGGCGCACATCACATCGAGCAACTGGTGACAAAAAGTATTCCGATCCATGATCTCTGATGCTGCTTCTTTCTGGCTATTCAATAAATCAAATGCAGCGGCCATGCCAATACTGGTTCTTTCATTTGATCCGACTACTACCACCACCTTTGATCTGCTAAAACGTGGAAGCTTTCTCTTGTGACCGTCCAGATGATCTAGGAGCGTTCGATCTGCGGGGTGTTGGAAACCCCGCCGACTTGGCCATGCCCATCGAGACCAACGTGCCCGCGAGAGCGGACGGGCCGGCAGCCCTACCACCCTGATCTGCTGCGGCTGAGACTCTCGGAACTATTCGCTGAGGTGAAGTGTACGTGGTGGATATGGATCCAGTATAAAGAGACGCGGAAGAACCACTGGCGACCTGGAGCGAGCTCTGGGGAGCCGGACGTATGGCGAGTTGGTGAAGCGTTGACCCGCACGTGCGGCGACCATCGATTATTGATGGATCGGGGTACCGATTCGGCGGAGCGCTTCTTTCATGGCGGCGGTGAAATCGGGCCGGGCGTAGATATTGTTATGTCCGGCTCCCGGGATGGTTCGGTCGAAGACCAGATGGGCGATTGCCCGGCGCAAACTTTCGGTGCGCTCCGCAGGGACGATAGTGTCGTTTTCGGCGGCGATAATCGCCGTCGGCACGGCGGTCTTGCGCATAGAATCCGCGACCGGCATGCGGTGGCGCAGCAGTGACCGCACCGGCACCCAGAAATAATGCTGTTGCGCCAGTTTCACCAGGGAGTCAAACGGCGTCACCATGATCACGCCTTGGAGCGGACGATGGGCTGCCAAATGTGCCGCGACGCCCGCCCCAAGGCTGAGCCCCACAGCGATGACCCGGTCGGGATCACGCGTTCGCCGGATATGGTCGTATATGAGAAGGCCGTCGGCAAGGAGCGCCACCGCGCTGGGTCGTCCGGTGCTGGGCCAATAGCCGCGATAGTGAAAGGCGACGATATCGGCTTGAGGGTAGTTCTCATGCAGGTAAAGCGCCAGGTCCTCAGCGTTCCAGGCATTGCCGCCGAAGGCCAGAATCAAGGGCGGTGTCCCTTCGGCGCTTTCGGAAGCGGGCAAAAGCACACCGGCGAGCTGATCTCCGCCCGAGATCTCGATCTCCAGGCGCTCCGCTGAACCGGGTAGCGCCAGGGCGCTTTTGCCCATCAGCCAGGTGGGAAAAAGAAGCCAAGTCTGCGATAGATATAGCAGGACAAGGAGACCGGCATAGATCGCCGCTATGGTAAAAAGGATCTTGGCCATCCGCAATCGCTTGTCTCGGGATTATCTAGATCCTGCCACAACCGGCAGCTTTGCGGGCCTTCACCGCTCGATGTTATCGAAGATACGGGTGGCGCATCTCGCGCTGTAGATGGATTCGCCCGAACTCGTCCCCTTTCCTTGGCAATGTTGATCGAAATCGCAGCCCTCGGAGGACTCCTTGCCGATCGCAGCTACTTTGACAGGCACTACGGCGTGCAATGCATCGCGCTGACAACGACCAACGGGCACACCCCAAGCGCGATATGAAAACCGGACACCTCAAACTTCGATTTGGCGAGAATTTTCGTGAAGACTGGGGCCGTAGGCGAGGCTTGCCGAGCCTCCAGGCTCGGCCATTTCAAGCGAACACGAAAATACACGCTCCCACCACTGCGAACCCTATCGCCAAGCCGACAACCGGCCATCGCCTTTTTGTTGCTTCTTCTGTGTGTAGCTTCACAGTCGTTTTCCGCACTTTGGAAACATGGGCTGTGGGTGCGTTCCTATCGATCCTTTCGGTCTTTGGTTTCGCTTCAGGCTCAGTTACCGCCTGAGTCCTCCATCGATTTAAAGCCGCTGCGATCTCTTTCGCGTTCAAGGACACTGTCTTCTCAACAACGCGCTCCCGGTGGTAGGTGTCGAGTTCCTCTTTGCCGATCGGTATTATTTTTTGGATCGCTTGCGTTTTGGAACCAGCTTGCGCCCCTGTATCGTAGATTCCGATCTCGTCGGAAACTTCTTCCTCCGACCGTTCTTTTACGAGGCGTTCAGCGTTCTCAAACTCAACCAGGTCATGGATCGCGTGATGTAGTGACTGTCCCATACTATCTTCCTCCGAAAGCTTGGCATTACCTTACGGGTTTCGTCGTGTTAGACGCGTGCAAGCATTCGGTATGCCAGGAAAGAGAGGGGGCCATCTAGAGAATTCAATCATAGAGTTCATTGATATTCGTACGTCCGATTCCCCGCTTGCGTTATGCATTTTGTTGACGCACAACGTCAAAACTTGGCGTTTTACGAGGCCCGAGGCTGCCCGTTTGCGGAGACTTTACATCGGCGGACCACATTCGCCCAAAGGCTTGGCCTTGATACGTTGATAGAAGGTCATGTTCTTGCTAGCTTGATGTCCAGCGTACCTCTGATTTGATCCGCGCCAAGATGCCACCGCGCAGTGCCAGTTGTCCCGTGTCCGCCTTCGCAGATAAGAAGATAGGAAACGACTACTTCATACTTTATCAATTCGCGCCGGTCTGGGGGATCCTTCACGGCGTAATGGCCTTTCTTGAGCTCTAGTTTTTTTAGGGCGCGTCAGGTCGGCGACAACAGCGGAAACGGGGATCTTGTTGCCGGGCCAACCACGGATGTCCAATGCGGATAGCCTCGTCTTTCCGAAGCCGACAAGTTTTGACTATTTCTCCAACCTGCTCGCCAGCCCAGAGTCGCCGACCAAGATCACCTCACACGTCGCCGAAGTCGCCGGCATCCATCTCGCTTGCATCGTCAGCCACATAGTCGCCAGCGTCTTGATTCACGTCTACGCCAGACTGGTGCCCACTATCAACACCGTCTGCATCGAGGCCGATTTCGTGACTAAAAAATTGCTGCGCGATCATGCTTCCGATGACCGTACCGGCGATGGCGCTCAAAAAGCTGCCCGCCATCAGTCCACCGAATCCCACGCCGCCCATACGGGTGAACGTGTGCTCCATAGCGCCGGGTTGCCGCACTTCGGCGCGCGTCGCCATACGCGCCGAGCTCGCCCGGGGCCACGACGGTTCGCTCCGCTTCCGGCACGCTTGCGCTTAACTGTTGCAGCACCATGCGCCGCTGCTCCGGCGTGAGTCGGGCGAAGGCTTCGGCGTGCGCCTGCTCGATTGTTTCCG
The DNA here is from genome assembly GCA_050740975.1 of Gammaproteobacteria bacterium. Lineage (GTDB taxonomy): Bacteria > Pseudomonadota > Gammaproteobacteria > JBOHHR01 > JBOHHR01 > JBOHHR01. The sequence goes on from JBOIEE010000228.1 coordinate 5,666, forward strand.
GCGGTGCAGTCTTAAGGAAGTAGCGGTAGCGAGCGATGGCCTGAGCATCGGCGAGCTGTCCGGGTTGCTGTGTCGCCTGTCCTTGCTTCGGCACTTTATCGTTTCCGAGGATCCAATCTAAGATGCCCATCGTTTGACTCCTTCACATGCAAGCTTACAGAGTACCAAGAATGTCCCAAGGACGCACCCGTCCGAGATAACCGGAGCGCGTTCCGCGACGGCCGGCGCTTGGCGCGCGAGCGCTTCGGATAATACCTAAACTAAGCGCTTCACGAAATCTCGTAGTCCCGCCCTCGCGACGCGATGGGAAGCAGTACCGCCGAATGATTTGGAGCTACCCGTCGGTGATCCTCTTGTTATATGATGGACATGATGGACATATTAAAGACGGAGGAATTCATCGGGGCGTTTGAATTCAGGAAAGGACGCAGAAATTGCTATCAACCACACCTGCTACACAACGTTTTTGGGGAGGGGAAATGGCGTACGAAGCGCAAAAGGTAAACTACTGCTATGCCACGGTCTCCAGCCGTGCTGGCACCGGCGCCGGTATCCTGCAGGCCTTAAAGGAAGCGGGCATCAGTCTGCTCGCCTTCTCTGGCTTCCCGACAAAGGGCGGCAAGGCTCAGGTTGATCTCGTTGCT
>JBOIEE010000229.1:0-5668 GCA_050740975.1 Gammaproteobacteria bacterium
CAGCTCGGGATACCGTCTGGCATGGGTCTGCATTCCCTTAAACTCAATGGCGCGCAACAGATCAAAGTGCTGGAAAATAATAACTGTGCGGTTACACAGAGGACACTGCTGATCATAGAACACGGTAAGCCGCGATTGCCTCAGCGCAAGCGCCACTCGCAGTCTGCGCCACCAGGAAAAAGGCACCATCAGAGCATAATGGATCAACATCCCAAAGCCAAAGGGATAGATGTTGAGCGAGACCATGATCCCCAGGTGAAAAGCGATCCCAAATAGCAATAAGGGCACACGAAAGCGGCGAAAATAGAGCACAAAGATGAAAACGAATTCAAAGACGAGGATGGAATAGCCGATCACGCTTTGCAGTAGCTGGTTGTTCAAGAGCCACGTGAGGTCGATTCCTGACATGTAATAGGGCAGGGAAGAGGGCAGCCATGCCCCCATACCGTTGCGCCAGAACTCGGCATAGAGCTTGTGCACTGCGGAGTCGAAGTAGAGCAGCCCTAGTGAGACGGCTAAGGGAAGGTAATAGCAAAGCACCGAAACACGCCGGGGGGGATCGTAGTGTTCAGCCGTTGTGGAGTGCTCGAGCTTAAGCCGCAAGCGATCCAGGGATAGAACCCGTTCCGTCGGTAAAAAGATCAAGAGTAAGCCGGTGCTGGTCATCAACTGGTCAAAGCCGCCATCAAAGTCTTGCCACATCGGCGTAAACACGATGAACACGACCCAAAAGAGGTAATTCATAACCGCAGCGGCGCGGGTGTACCGTCCAAGAACCAAATGGACTGCTGTGACTCCCCACAGCAACAGCAAAAACGGGAGCATGGGGGAAGCGACCTCGATATAGGGAACGGGGTCGAACACCAGGTGGCCAAAATAAACGAGAAAAACGACTTCGCTGAGCACAACCAGGCCGAACAAAATGCGGAACAGGGCGAGACCGGTTGCCGGCACCTGCTTTTGCAGTCCGCGTTTTACCGCACCCAAGAGGATTTGATACATCGTGGATAGGCGGGAGCGGTTGGTAAGGGTGCGTGTTTCGTTATTGCGCCTGCGTCCCTCAGAGCTTGTGAAAAAATCTACTGCGCTCGGGATCTCGCGTTCCGGCGGTGCTCGGAATCCTCATGTATTTCAATATACACTCCGGTTCCTGTGCTCCGGCGGAACGCGACCTTCCTTCGCTCGCGACGATTTTTTCATAAGCTCTCAGGCCGGGGGACCGCTGGCTAAATGGTCGAGACGCAAGCGCTGCCGGTCGTCAAATAATTGCCTCTCACCCAGCCAGATCGCGATTAGGGTGCCGAAACCTGTAGCGAGGGTGATCAAGAACAACACTAAGATCTGATATTTTACCGCTTCCAACGGTGCCTGACCCGCCAAGATCTGGCCGGTCATCATGCCGGGTAAGCTGACAACGCCAGCCGCCGCCATGGCGTTGATAATGGGTATCATGGCGCTATTCAGGCTCTGGCGGCGAAGCTGCGAAAGCGCTGTGCGGCCGTCTTGGCCGAGCATCAACCTGGCCTCGATCAGGTCGCGTTGTTGGTAGGCTAGCTGCGTTAAGCTGTCGAGTGCAAGCGCGATCCCGGTCATAGTGTTGCCGAGGATCATGCCGAGGAGGGGGATGGCGTAGCGGGGTTCATACCACGGTTTGGCGTCAATAATGACCAGCAAGGTTACTAGGGTTACCACAAACGAGGAGGTAAACAGGCTGAGCGTGCCTAAGCCATAGCCCCAAGGGCCGGCGAAGCGACGCTCTTGTCTCGCGATCACCTCACGCCCTGCGATCAAGACCATCACCAGCGCGATCGCGGCCACCCAAAGAGGATCAGAACGGGTGAACACAAACTTCAATGCCAGGCCAACCAGCGACAGTTGAATAAGCGCGCGAAACGCGGCGATCACCATCGATTTCCCTATCCCCAATCCCAATCGCTGGGTAAGCAGAGCGAGTAGCATCACCAGCGCCGCGGCAAGGCCGAGGTCGAAACCGCCAATGCTGATAGTTTCGTTCACCGCACGCCCTACCGCAGGCTGCCGTTCGAAAGACGAATGACCCGGCTTGCGACGCGTTGGATTTGCGTGTTATCGTGGCTGACCCACAGCGCGGCCGCGTGCTCTTCCGCCAGGTACTGTTTGATCAGGGATTCCACCTTGAGCGTATTGCCCGGATCCAGGTTGGCGGTCGGCTCGTCTAGGAGCAACACCCTCGGCCTATTAGCTAGGAGCCGTAGCAAAGCCAGGCGCTGACGCTCTCCGCTCGATAGCCGGGTTATGGGCCAGGTGAGGGCTGCGTCCTCAAAATCTAAAGCAGTCAGATACGGGGTCTTCGCAGATGGGAAATGCTCGCCCACGGATCCGAACCACCAATGCGATTCCGAAGGTAACAGAGCGACGCTTTGCCGCCATTGGACTGGAGGGAGCTCTTGCCTCGTCTCCCCGTTTAACCGAACCTGGCCGGTATTCGGGTCAAGGTCCGCTAAGGCCCGCAGCAGCAGAGTTTTGCCCGCTCCAGAAGGTCCCTGGAGAATGACGATCTCTTCGGCGTTTAAGCTAAGTGATAACGGTCCGAGATGACGGGTGCGCAACTGCTCTACGTAGAGTAGCACAGGCGTTTCAATTGGCGTGTGGGCCAAGGGTCTTTAGAAAGGACTCGCTACTGCGACGCATCCATCCGTCTAAATAGTAGACAGAGCACTTTTAGGCGACCTTCAAAAACTCGTGCAGGCGGGCGATCCCAAGTACATGTCCGCGCTCATCAATGACAGGCACCACGTTCAGAGGGCGGTCTCGTGCCTCCATGAACTCAAGCACTTCTACTGCGGGGATCGATGGCGACACGGTCGCCGGGGAAGAGTTCATAACCTCGTTTGGACACAGGTCAAATATTGCCTCACGATGCTGCGCGAGAAGCCGACGTAGGTCGCCATCGGTAAGAATTCCACCCAGGGTCCCATCGCCTTGAAGAAAGAGTACGATCCCGTGGCCGTAACGCGACAGTGCGACTAATACATCCTCCATGCGGGTACCATTCGCACTCAGCACGGCACAGGCTTCAGTGGGAATCATGAGATCCTCAACCCGCAATAGCAGCCTTCGGCCCAGGCGCCCGCCGGGATGATAGAGGGCGAAGTCCCTGGGTTGGAAGTCCCTCAACTTCATAAGCGCCATCGCGATCGCATCCCCAATCGCCAGGGTAACGGTGGTAGAGGCGGTGGGTGCGAGATCAAAGGGGCAGGCTTCGCGTGGGATCTGATAGTAGAGGATAATGTCAGCCGCCCGAGCCAAGGTGGATCCGCGATCACCGGTGATCGCGATCAAGCGAGCACCAATCTTCCGTAAAGCCGGGAGAAGATTGTTAAGCTCTTCACTTTCCCCACTTTTCGACAATGCGATCACCACGTCACTGGGTGTAACTTGGCCTAAATCGCCATGGATTGCCTCCGTAGGATGTAAAAAAATTGCGAGCGTACCGGTGCTGGCTAACGTCGCGGCAATTTTCTGTCCGATTAAGCCGGATTTTCCGACACCGGTCAGGACGACTTTACCTTTTGCGGCAAAAATGATTTTGACCGCATCCACGTAAGCGTCGTCGACGCCGGCGAGCAGATGCTCCAGTGCTTCCGCTTCGATCTGTATCGCTTCACGAATTACGTTCTTGATGTCCGATGTGGTTTGCATAGCTTTTGTGCTCGACGAACGCTGTCCTCACTCTCCTATAAGGTGACCATGTGCTTCTTCTCGGCACCCCGGATAGCCTCCCAGGAAACGGAGGTATCAAATGTGACGAACTGCCCACCATTCCGGAGGGCGAGCGCGAGCAAATAAAGATCCGTGAGCTGGCGCGGTCCATGAATGCGCGAAGAATCGGCGACTTGCGGGTCGAGCAAGCTGACGTCATCGGGCCAGAACTCATGGAATGTACTTGTACTGGCTGCCGCTAAGTGTTCCATGACCGCTGGCATGGGCAATGCGTTCGGATAACCCGGATGCGACATGATGCGTACACAACCATTTTGGGTAATTGGACAGGACGCCCAACCGTGCCGCGCATGGCCGGCGAACCATTTCGTGGCACGCGCATGCAGAGAGTGATCGGCATCTAACAGGGCGATCAGCACGTTGACGTCCAGCAGTGCTCGCATCAGTAGACGTCGTCTTCGCGCAACTTGTCGATCAGGTCGTTGGTCACGATGCCTCCACGTTTCGGGAACGGACGGAACCCGTAGAGCGTCTTCGGTGCCGGCGTTGTCGTCGCTTGTGACGGCGCAGTCAAGGCGCTGCGGGCGAGTTCGGAAATCACCTCCCCGATGGTTTTCTTCTCACGGCGGGCGCGGTCCTTAGCAGCCTGCAGTACATCGTTAGCAATATCAAGCGTCGTTCGCATGCATCAGATGCTAATGCATCAAGCATCAATAGTCAACTTAATACCGCCCCACGGGCGCACGATACCAGGGCCCGGAGGTAGAGCACTGCCCCGGTGTCCGGCTCCACGAACGCCCGCCAGTTCAGCGGCCCCCAACCTGGATACGGGTAAGTGAACAATATCTCCGTCACCACGTAATGCTGGTTACAGGTAGAAATCAGGTGGTGGCCAATACCCAAGCGGCGGCGGCCACCACCCGGACCAGGTCGGCCGCGTACGTCGGGTCGATCGTGGTGTCCGCGGCCCGGTGGTAGTTTGGGTTTGCGTCCGCGGCCGGGCCAGCTGAGGCGTCGATGAAGAAGTCCTCAGACAACAGGCACGCTGGGTACCCGTGGGCCTGGAACGAAGCGTGGTCGCTCCGACCAGACGCCGGGTCTCCAACCGGGCCGTTGGAGTGGTGCAACTGTGGCGGTGGAAGGGTTGGGGCGACCTGCGGGGCCAGCGCGGCGAGCAGGCCAGCTAGGGCAAGTCTCGACGGCGGCCGCTGCCTCGAACCCGGCGTGCAGCTCCCACTTCTGTGGTGCGTCCCGATTGAACCCGATCATGTCCATCTGCCAGACGGCCGCGATGACCTCCCCGCGGGCCTTCGATCGGCGGGCGTACGCTCGGCTGCCGATCAGCCCCTGCTCCTCCGCATTGAACAGGACGAATCGCACTGTCCGGGTCAACGTCCCGGCAGCCGCCAAGTTCGCGAACCGCTCCGCCACCGCGAGCACCCCGGCCACGCCACTCGCGTCATCGTCCGCCCCAGGGGCCGGATCATTCCGCGGGTTGTACCCTGGCTCCGACCCGGCAGTCGAGTCCAGGTGTGCGGTCACCAGCACGAGCTCGGGCGACGTCCCGACCAGCTCCGCTTCGACGTTCTGGAGAGTGCGCCCGGCATGAGAGAATGGATGCCTCCGGACCTGCAAGCGGCCTTGGCCAGCGACATCCAGGTCAGCGACGAGCTGGTCCACCACGCGGGCATTCCCTTCCTCCAGGATGTGTCGGCTTTTCACACGCGTCCCACCCTCGGAACCGTCGAGTGCCCGCTGGCCGCTGTACCGCCCGACCGTTTGCGTCACTGCCGCCGCGTCGATCCGGGCGAACTCCGCGGCCACCTCTGGTGGGAGGGTCTGCGGGCCGAGCGCAGCGGCGGCCAACTCTGCGGGCGGCGGCGCGGTGTCCCACAGAAGCGGGTCCGGGGTCAGCTTCAGCGTGTGTCCCTGCCGAGCGCTGTCGAAGTGGAACGCATCTACCCCG